>CALRXI020000032.1:0-21808 GCA_943372125.1 Brevundimonas vancanneytii | reverse complement strand
TGGCTGTCGGCCTGGGATGGAGGGGCATCCCCCACCCAGGACCAGCGACGCTCTTAGCGCCTTGCCGACATGGCCTCCGGCGGGACGGTCGGAGCCTTGCGGAACCCGATCCCGTGAACAGCGCAGGTTCCCTGCCATACGCTCTTTGTTGGAGGGCCTAACGCTCGCCCTGCGAGGGCTCGCTGCTTGAGGCCCGAAGGTCTCTGGCAACGTGCGCCTGCCGGTGCGTAGGCCACCCCACCCCGCTCATCTCGTTCCCGCCGCGACAAGCCGCAAGGCCTTGCGCCCTTCCCGGCGACGGGACGGGGAGGATTATGGGGCACGCGCTTCCTATGGCGGGCATCGGTCGCTGGTCGTGCCGGATTGCGGAGCGCGATCAGAGGATTGGCGGATTTGTTTGTGCGGGTTGGGAGCGAACTCTCAGCAGATGGACGCTGTGTGTCAGGTGCCTAATTTTATCCTTCTCCCCTTGCGGGAGAAGGTGGCCGAGCGAAGCGAGGTCGGATGAGGGGCCTCGCGGTGGCGGACGATTGGCTTCAGGGAGGCACCAACCAGCAGATCGAAAGCAGAGACTGGGAGGTAATCGGCGCGATCGTGACGGCCTCTGTGCGAAGGCTGACAACGGGATAGGACGGTGCGACCCCTCATCCGTCAGCCTTCGGCTGCCACCTTCTCCCGCAAGGGGAGAAGGAATCCTAACCCGCGCTCATATTCCCCGGCTGCTGCTTCTCCTTCAGCGTGACCAGTTCCTCGGCCATGGTGGGGTGGACGGCGCAGGTGGCGTCCCACTGGGCCTTGGTCAGGCCGGCCTTCACGGCGATGGCGGCCAGCTGGATCATTTCGGGGGCTTCGGGACCGACGATGTGGACGCCGACGACCTTCTGGCTCTGGGCATCGACGACCAGCTTCATCAGCACGCGCTCGTCCGAGCCGGTGAAGGCGTATTTCATGGGGCGGAAACGGGTCAGATAGACGTCGACCTCGCCAGGACAGGAATGCCGCGCCTCGCTTTCGGTCAGGCCCACCACGCCGACCGGCGGCTGGCTGAAGACGGCAGTGGCGACGGCCTCGTAGTCGAAATGCTGGGGGTTGTCCTTGTAGACCGTCTGGTGGAAGGCGACGGCCTCGCGGATGGCGACCGGGGTCAGGTTCATGCGGTCGGTGACGTCGCCGATGGCCCAAATGTTGTCCGCAGTAGTCTTCGAATATTCATCGACACAGATCGCGCCATTGTCGTCGATCTTCACCCCGGCCTTGTCGAGGCCCAGGCCCTTGACGTGCGGCACGCGCCCGGTGGCGAACATGACCACATCCGTTTCGATCGTCATGCCGTTTTCGAGGTGGTTGACGATGCCGGTTTCGGTCTTTTCCAGCGACGTGTGCTGGCAGCCCAGGATGACCTTGATGCCGCGCTTCTCGATCTCGCCGGCCAGATGGGCGCGCACGTCGTCGTCGAAGCCGCGCAGGATGTTGGGGCCGCGATAGATCAGGGTCGTCTCGACACCCAGTCCGGCAAAGATGCCGGCAAACTCCACCGCGATATAGCCGCCGCCCGCGATCAGGATGCGCTTTGGCAGTTCCGGCAGATGGAAGGCCTCTTCAGAGGTGATGGCATGTTCAATACCCTCAAGCCCATCCGGCATCCAGGGACGACCGCCGGTGGCGATCAGGATGCGCTCCGCAGTGATGGAGCGATCGGGGGTGCCGTCCTTCTTCAGGATTTGGACGGTGTGGGCGTCGGTCAGGACAGCGCGGCCATGCACCAGATCGACCCCCGCCTTGCCCAGATTAGCGGCATAGATGCCGGACAGGCGCGCGATCTCGACATCCTTGGCCTGAAGAAAGGTCGGCCAGTCGAACTTCGCATTGTCGAACGACCAGCCGTAGCCCTCGGCGATCTCCAGCGCGTGGCTGACCTCGGAGGCCATGACCATGAACTTCTTCGGCACGCAGCCACGGATGACGCAGGTGCCGCCGACGCGGAACTCCTCGGCGATGGCCACACGCTTGCCGCCGAGCGCGGTCAGGCGAGCGGCGCGCACCCCGCCTGAGCCGGCACCGATGACGAAGAGGTCGTAATCATAGGGTGTCGTCATCAAAGGCTCCGGTCAGGCCGGGACGCTGAGCAGCCCGTCTGAATAGTCTGAAATTCGATGGCTGAGACCCACCGACGAGGTGCCGACGTAGGCGTCCGTTACACAATGGACAAGGTGACGGGGTGATCGAAAGCGATTGACCGAGCGGCCCAATCGTAACACGGTTCAGCCTGCCGATTAGCGAAAGACAACTGAACATGATCGCGCTTTCCATGGCCGCGTTGCTGGCAACCTACAGCCCGCAAGCCGCGACCGCACAGCAAACACCGCCTGCACCACAGGTTGCCACACAGCCCCCCGTTACGGACCCAGCTCCCGCGACAGATCTTGAAGACGTCACGGTCGTAGGCAGGCCGCTCCAGACAATGATCCGTGATTTCGTCAATGAAGTCGCCGCTCCCAACCGCGACCGCGGGATCGCCCGCTGGCATTCCAGCATCTGCATCGGGGTCGCCAACCTGGCACCGACACCGGCACAGTATATTCTCGATCGCGTATCGACCGTGGCCGAAGATGTCGGCCTGAGCCCCGGCGCGCCGGGATGCACGCCCAATGTGATCGTCATCGCCACGGATCAACCTGATGAACTGGCGGCCCAACTGACCAAGGACAGACGCGGCGCCTTTCGCATGGGCGGAGCGGGCATGGATCGGGGCGGGGACGCGCTGGAAGACTTCGTGGCGTCCGACAGACCCGTGCGCTGGTGGCAGGTCGCCATGCCCGTCGACAGCCAGACGGGAGAGCGGGCCGTCCGCCTGCCCGCAGATTGCTCCGGCAGTTGCACCGGACCTGGAAGCGTCACCCAGTCCGCGCCGAATATCTCGGTCTTTGCCGCATCACGCCTAAGCACCCAGATCGTCGACAACCTCTTCAGGACGATCGTGATTCTGGATATCGATCAGGTGTCGAACGTCTCGGTTCAGCAACTTGCTGACTATGTCGCGATGGTCACACTGGCCCAGATCGATCCGAACGCCGACACCAGCGGCTATGCCTCGATATTGAACGTGTTCGATGATCCGGAGACGACGACGTCCCTGACGAACTGGGACACGGCCTATCTGAACGGCCTGTACGATACCGAGCGGACGCGAGCCAACCTGCGGTCCGGCAGAGGCGAAATCGCGGATAGCATTCAACGCGCCCACGGCACCATGCAACGCGTCGATAAGGACTGAACCCATGCTCGCATTGACCCTCGCGGCCGTGATGGCGACCAGCGCGCCGCAAGCGGTGCCGTCGACGATGCAAGAGCCGGCGAACCCGCCTGTATCTGCGCCCCAGGAACCTGCGACGGATCTGCAGGATATCGACGTGATCGGGCACCCTCTGCAAAGCATGATCCGGGATTTCGTCAACGAAGTCGCCGCACCGAACCGTAATCGCGGACTTGCCCGCTGGAAGTCGAGCATCTGTGTGGGCGTGGTCAATCTGAAGCCCGAACCGGCGCAGTATATTCTGGATCGGGTTTCGACCGTCGCTTCCGACTTCGGGCTTAATCCAGGCCAACCCGGATGCACGCCAAATGTCGTGGTCATCGCCACGAGCGATCCCGACGGCCTCAGCCAGGCTATGGTCGAGGAGCGACGCCGCGCCTTTCGTATGGGCGGAGCCGGCATGGATCAGGGGGGTTCCGCCTTGCAGCGCTTTGTCTCGTCGGACAGACCCGTGCGATGGTGGCAGCTAAGCATGCCGATCGACTCACAGACTGGTCAGCGCGCGACGCGTATACCGGGCGAATGCGACGGCGCGTGCGGTAGCGTCATGGACATGGCTCCCCAGATCGCCATTTCTTCGGCCTCGCGCCTGCGATCTCAGATCGTCGACGAACTGTTTCGCACCATCATCGTGCTGGATGTGGATCAGGTGTCGAAGGTGTCAGCGCAGCAGCTGTCCGACTACATCGCTTTCGTGACACTGGCTCAGATCGATCCGCAGGCTGACACAAGCGGCTATGCATCCATCCTGAATGTGTTCGACGAACCCGAAGGGGCCACGTCACTGACCAACTGGGATATTGCTTATCTTGACGGGCTGTACAGTGCCGAACGCACGCGCGCCAATCTGCGGTCTGGACGACTTGAAGTGGCGGACAGCATTCGGCGTGCGCACGCGCGGTTGCAGCCTGCCGAGCAGGACTGACCGGCGGTTCAAGGCAGCAGCGTCTGCACCCCGGTGTCTGTGCCCACGATGGCCTCGTCCGCCAGGTCGAGAAACAGGCCGTGCTCGACCACGCCGGTGATCAGCTTCAGGTCATCGGCCAGGCGCACGGGGTCTTGGATGACGCCACACCTGGCGTCATAGATCAGATTGCCGCCGTCGGTCCTGACCAGACCCCGGTCCGCCATGCGGACGCGGGCGGGCATGGCGATGTCGTGATCGGCCAGGACGTCGGCGATGCGGTTGGCGGTGGTCTTGTGACCGAAGGCGACGACCTCGATCGGCAGGGCAAAGGCCCCCAGGGTCTTCACCACCTTGGCGCTGTCGGCGATGCAGAGGCAGCGGGCCGAGGCCTCCCACACCAGCTTTTCGCGCAACAGGGCCGCGCCGCCGCCCTTGATCAGGGCCAGGCCGGGGCCGATCTCGTCCGCGCCGTCGACGGTCAGGTCGATGCGGGGGGTGTCCTCTAGCGTCGATAGCGTCAGGCCCAGTTCGCGCGCCAGTTCGGCGGTGGCTTCGGACGTGGGGACACAGCGCAGGCCGGTCAGGTTGCGGGCGGCCAAAGCCTTGACGAACCATGCGGCGGTGGAGCCGGTGCCCAGGCCCACGACCATGCCGGGCTCGACACGTAGGGCGGCGGCTTCGCCGGCGTGGCGTTTTTGCAGATCGCTCATTTCAACTTCGCCTTCTTCGCCCGCATGGTGTCCATGAAGCGTGCGGCCCAGCCGGGCTTGGACAGCTGATCGCCCCGGCCTAGGGCCAGGTCGCCTGGGCCGACATCACGGGTGATCACCGAGCCTGAGCCGACCATGGCCCCGTCGCCGATCGTCACCGGGGCGACCAGGGCGCTGTTGGAGCCGATGAAGGCCCCTGCCCCCACCGTCGTCCGGTGTTTGAAGAAGCCGTCGTAGTTGCAGAAGATCGTGCCTGCGCCGATGTTGGCCCGAGCGCCGACCGTGCCGTCACCCAGATAGGCCAGGTGGTTGGCCTTGGACCCTGCGTCCATTCGGACGTTCTTGACCTCGACGAAGTTGCCGATCTTGACCCCCTCGCCCAGGTCCGTGCCGGGGCGCAGGCGGGCATAGGGGCCGACCTCGGCACCGGTGGCGACGGTCGCGCCCTCAATATGGCTGAAGCTGCGGATGCGGGCACCGGGGGCGATCCGGGCACCGGGGCCGAAGACGACGAAGGGCTCGATGATCGTGCCTGCACCGATCTCCGTGTCGAACGAGAAATGGACCGTCTCGGGCGCGGCCATGGTCACCCCGGCGGCCAGGAAGGTTTCGCGCTGAACCTTCTGGAACAGGGCCTCGGCGACGGCCAGTTCGGACTGCGCATTGACACCCATGACGGCGTCTTCACTGGCCATGACGGCGCGGGTCGGCGCACCCTGGGCGCGGGCCAGGGCGACGACGTCCGTCAGATAGTATTCGCCCTTGGCATTGTCGTTGGTGACGCGCGAAAGCAGATCGAACAGCAGGGCCGACGGCGCGGCCATGACGCCGGAGTTGCAGGTGGTCAGGGCCAGAACCTCGGCCGACGCCTCCTTGGCCTCGATGATGGCCGCCAGGGTATCGCCCTCCATGACCAGACGGCCGTAGGCCCCCGGGTCGCGCGCCTCGAAACCGATGACGGTGACGCCGTCGGCACTGGCGAAGACCGGCTCGATGTCCTGCGCCTTCAGCAAAGGCACATCGCCATAGGTGATGACCACCTGGCCCTCAAACCCGGCCAGAGCGACTTCGGCGGCGCGGACGGCGTGGCCGGTGCCGATGGGCGGGTCCTGGACCGCGATGGCTCCCTCCCCCAGCCGCTTGACCACATGGGCGCGGACCTCAGGCGAATGACTGCCGACCACGACCACGATCCGTTCGCAGCCCAGGGCCTCGGCCGCATCGATGGCGTGGTCCAGCATGGCGCGGCCGCCGACGGGGTGCAGCACCTTGGGCAGCGGCGACTTCATGCGGGTGCCCTGGCCGGCGGCGAGGATGATGGCAGCGCGTCTGGTCATGAATCGGTCCGGCGGTTAGTCACGGCGGGTGGTCTAGCCTATCGCGGCGACCCTTGGGAGATGCCGCCGTGACCGAACGCGACCTTGAGGGCTGGACCATCGCCTTTGACCTGGACGGGACGCTGGTGGAGACGCATCGCGATCTGGTCGGCACGCTGAACCGCATGCTGGTGCGCGAGGGCCTGCCGACCGTGCCGATGGAGGGGGCGGCGGACCTGATCGGCGGTGGGGCGCGGGCGCTGCTGGAGCATGGGTTTGCGGCAGCCGGAGCCAGCAAGGAAGACGCGACCCGGCCCGAACTGTTCGACGCCTTCATCGCCGACTATATCGAGCATATCGCCGACCATTCGCGGCCCTATGACGGCGTGGTCGAGACACTGGAGCGACTGGCGGCACGGGGTGCCATCCTGTGCGTGGCGACCAACAAACGCAGCGACCTGTCGGAACGGCTGCTGGATGCGCTGGACCTGTCCCGCCACTTCGCCGCCATCGTGGGGCCGGACCGGGTCAGCGCGCGCAAACCCAATGGCGCGCATGTCATCGAGGCCGTGACGTCCGTCGGCGGTGACCCGGCGCGAGCGATCATGGTCGGCGACGCCGAGCCCGACATCAGGGCGGCGCGCGATGCCGGGGTACCCTCGATCGGCGTCACCTATGGGTATACCCCCGTTCCAATGAGTGATCTAAAGCCCGACTTCAGCGTCGACGCCATCGAGGAGATCGAGGCGGCGATCGACACGATCGTGGTCGATCACGACGCAGCGCGACGCTCGGCGGCGACCAGATCGACGAAGGCGCGAAGCGGCGCGGGCATGAAGCGGTTCGAAAAGTAGAGCCACGGTCCCTCGAACGCCTGCCACCAGTCCGGAAGCACGGGCACCAGGTCGCCGCTCTCTAGATGAGGGGCCAGCCAGTTCTCGAAAGACCCGACGATGCCCAGACCGCCGCGGGCGAACGCGAAGGCGGCCGCATAGGCGTCGACGCCGAGGATCAAACGACCGGGCGGATCGACGATGACGATCTGATCGTTCTTTTCCAGCTCCCACGGCACCATGGCTCCGCTGGAAAACCTCAGCCGGATACAGTCGTGGTTCAGAAGATCGGCCGGGGATTGCGGCATGCCCCGTTCCGCCAGATAGGCTGGCGACGCGGCCAGGGCGGCGCGCTGAATGCGCGGTCCGATCGGCACGGCGATGACGTCCTGGGCCAGATGTTCGCCATAGCGAATGCCCGCGTCGCAGCCGTCGGCGGTGATATCGACCAGCCGATCCTCGACCACAATCTCGACCCGCACGTTCGGATGAGCGCGAACGAAACGGTCGATAAGCGGCGGCAGGATGTCCAACATCACGGCCCCGGTGACATTGAGCTTCAACAGGCCCCGCACCTCGGCCTGGGAACTGGCGGCGTCCTGGAGCGCGCCCGGGCCTCATTGAACAGGGGCGTCAGACGCGCCGCCAGCGCCGATCCCGCTTCCGTGACACGCACGCTGCGGGTCGTGCGGTTCAGCAGCGACACACCCAGGCGACGCTCCAGCTGCACAATCTTCTCGCTGACGGTCGAGGGCGCAAGGTTCAACCGTTTGGCCGCCGACCGGAAGCCGCCAGCATCCGCAATGGCCAGGAAGACCGCAAGATCGTCGAGCGTGTTCAGGTCGAGATTGTTCGCCATGGCGAACGGACTAGTCGGAATTGCCCGCATTATCAAACGCGCTCATCCGCAGTTTAAGAGGCCTCATCTTCCAAGAAAGGCACAGCGATGACCGGCAAGACCGTACTGATCACCGGCGCGAACAAGAGCATCGGCTTCGAAACCGCCCGACAGCTGGGCCGGACCGGACATCGTCTCTGGCTGGGGTGCCGGGACGTCGGACGCGGGCAGGCCGCTGCCCGCGCTTTGGCCGAGGAAGGCCTGGATGTGCGTCCTATCCAGATCGAAGTCACGGACGAGGCCAGCGTCACTGCAGCCGCCGCACGCGTGAAGGACGAGGACGGTCGGCTGGACATCCTGATCAACAACGCCGGCATCCCAGGCTTATCCTTGCCGGATACGAGCCTGCAACCGCTCGACGACGTCAAGACGGTCTATGAGACGAATGTTTTCGGCGTCATCCGCGTGACCCAGGCCTTTCTGCCTCTGCTGAAGGCCGCCGCCCCGGCCACCGTCGTCATGGTCACCAGCGGTCTGGGCTCGCTGACCTGGACGACCGATCCCGACAACTTCCATTCCGGCGTCAACTTGCTGGGCTACAACTCGTCCAAGACCGCGCTGAACGCCGTGACGGTGTCGCTGGCCAAGGCCCTGGGCCCCCACGGCATACGCGTCGATTGCGCCGACCCCGGCTATACCGCGACCGATTTCAACGGCCATACCGGCTATCGCACGGTGGAGCAGGCGGCGGCCGGCCTCGCATGGCTGGCGCAGCAGGATCCGACGGAGCCCGGCGGCCGGTACTGGTTCGAGCAGCAGATCGTCCCCTGGTGAGCCGGCACGCGCACCACCCCTTTTCTCTTCGCATTCCCAAAGGAGACTTCCCATGGACCTGTCCAACGACACCTTCCTGATCACCGGCGGCGGTTCCGGCATCGGTCGCGCCTTCGCCGAGGCCGTGCACGCCCGCGGAGCCAAGGTCATCATCGCCGGTCGTCGGCGCGAGGCTCTGGAAGCGGTCTGCGCGGCCAACCCCGGCATGGTCTTCAAGGTGCTGGACGTTGCCGATCCCGCCGCCATCACCGAGGTCGCCGCAAGCGTCATCGCCGATCATCCCGATCTAAACACCGTGATCAGCAATGCCGGGATCATGAAGGCCGAAAATCTGTCGACCGGTGGATTCGATCACGCCGTGATCGAGGACACACTGGCCATCAACCTGATGGGCACGATCCGCCTGGCGGCGGCCGTCCTGCCGCACCTGCTGTCGAAACCGTCGGCCACCTTCGTCACGGTCTCGTCTGGTCTCGCCTTCGTGCCACTGGCGGCGACCCCGACCTATTCGGCAACGAAGGCGGCCATCCATTCGTGGAGCCAGTCCCTGCGCCGGCAACTGGCCGGGACATCGGTCCGCGTCGTGGAATGGGCGCCGCCTGCCGTCGCCACCGACCTGATGCCGGGCCATGCGCAGAACCCCGGCTCCATGCCCCTCGCCGCCTTTACGGCCGAAAGCCTGGCCCTGTTCGAGCAGGGACATGACGAGGTTCTGGTCGAGCGGGTCAGGCTGCTGCGCGATGCGGAACAGCGCGGCGACTACGCCGCCGTGTTCGAGGCGGTCAATCAGCGCCGTTGAATAGTTTAGCGACGAAAACGGGATCCCGACCGCCACACTGACGGTTGCGGTCGGGGCACGGCGTCAACATGTAGCAGTTCCTGTTCGGAAAGACCGCGCCATGCTCCGTCGCTTCTTCGCCATCCCCCTGTGGCAGCGCACCGCCGCCGGTTTCGTGCTGGGGATCATCGCCGGCCTGATCCTGCGCGAGGATGCAGAGGTCTGGCTGCAGCCGATCGGTGACATCTATCTGAACCTGATCCGGATGGTGGTCGCCCCGCTGGTGCTGTTCACCATCGCCAGCTCCATCGCCAAGCTGGGCGAAGGTGTGGGCGCCGTGCGGCTGGGCGTGCGGACCATCATGTGGTTCGCCATTACCTCCCTGCTGGCCGTGCTGGTCGGGTTTGCGTTCGGCCACATCATCAATCCCGGAATGGGACTGTCCAACCTGCCGCTGGGCGAGGTGCGGGCGCGGGAGATACCTACGCCGCTGGAGGTGCTGATCGGGATCGTGCCGACAAACCCCTTCGCCGCGCTGAGCGAGGGCAAGGTGCTGCAGATCATCTTCTTCTCGGCCCTGGTGGGGATGGCGCTGGTGGCGCTGGGTGACCGGGCGCAGGGTGTGCGACGGCTGGTCGATGAAGGGGCCTCCATCATCTTCCGCATCACCCGCTGGGTGATCCAGCTGACGCCGTTCGGGGTGTTCGGCCTGATCGGCTCGGTCGTCGGGGGCTATGGCTGGGAGGCGCTGCTTCCCTTGGGCAAGTTCATCTTCGCCATCTATGCGGCCTGCCTGTTCCACATCCTGATCGTCTATTCCGGCCTGCTGAAGGTGCACGGGCTGAAGGTGCGCAGCTTCTTCCGCGGGGCCTTTGCGGCGCAGCAGACGGCGTTCGCCACCTCCTCATCGCTGGGCACCCTGCCGATCACCCTGCGCCAGACGGTCGAGCGGCTGGGCGTGCCCCAGGCCTATGCCGCCTTTGCCGTGCCACTGGGGGCCAATGTGAAGATGGACGGCTGCGGGGCCATCTATCCGGCCATCGCGGCCATCTTCATCGCCCAGTATTTCAAGATCGACTTGACGGTGACCCAATACGTCCTGATCGGACTGACGGCGGTGCTGGGATCGCTGGGGACGGCAGGCGTGCCGGGGACCAGCATCGTCATGCTGACCCTGACCCTGTCGACCGCGGGCCTGCCGCTGGAAGGCATCGGCTACATCGTCGCCATCGACCGGATCATCGACATGATGCGCACCGCCACCAACGTGACTGGCCAGATGCTGGTCCCCGTGCTGGTCGCCAGGGAAGAAGGCATTCTGGATCAGGGCATCTATGACGGCCACGTCGCCTGGTTGCCCGGCGACCCGGAGGCAGAGACGTCGGACACGGTGCGCGCCGCCGGGATCTGAAGCCGCGTTTGCCTGTTGCAAGGCCCCGCCGTGCGGGCTATGTCCCCGCCCTCCCCGATCCTTAGCGATCGGCGGGCCGACATGCCCGGCCAGATGGATGCGTAGCTCAGCGGGAGAGCACCTCGTTCACACCGAGGGGGTCACAGGTTCAATCCCTGTCGCATCCACCATCTCTTTCCGAACACAGATGAAGACCGCGAAATGCGCGCGGCTGATCGAAACAGGGTTACCTGTGCATTAGCCAAATGTATTGGCAAGCCAATAACCAAGGCCGGTAAGGCAGTATTGAGCATGCTTGTCAGCCGGTTGCTTAACAACTCAGCGCTACTGTTCTCTCACACCACGGAGAAGCAAAATGCGTTCTGTAGCCTTGGCTCTTGTCATGTCCACCCTGGCCGCCGGATCGGCGCTGGCGGATATTCGTATCGAGCTGCGCGCCCAGGTCCAGGCCTCCTGCGGGGTCGTCGATATCGACTCACCCGTCGGCGGCGATCTGAGCCGTCTTCAACTGACCACGGTTTGCAACAGCGAACAGTTCAACATCGTGCTGATGGGGCCTGACGGCCCGATCGAGGTCGTATCGGCCACCTCGGCCGAGGCCTCGGTCAGCGCGGGGTCCAATCAGATGGCGGTCATGCTGCGCGCGCCGGGGGCCCAGACCTTCGACGTGCAACTGGCCAGCGACCTGGTCGACGTCGATGCCCTGTCGATCCAGATCGTCGCGGTAGGCTGACCCCAGATCGGCCGGGCTGGGCTTTGTCCTGCCCGGCCGGGATTTCCTTGCGTCGTTCTCAGTACGGCGTGAAGCTCAGTGTCAGAGTATCCTTGTACTGGCCCGCATAGACCGGACCCGTCGGCGGCACGGTCACTGTCACCTCGCGCGACTGCAGGCCCAGGCTGGAAAAGCCAAGGTTCAGATTGGCCGGGGTCCCGCTGAGCACCAGAGGCTGTCCGGCGATGCTAGCGGTGTAGGGGATGACCGTCGCGGCCCCGTCGGTATGAACCAGCTTGCCCTGATGCTCCGACGTCACCGTCAGGGCGATATCGGCGTTGGACCGGTAGAAGAAGCTGGTCGAGCCGGTGGCCCCGCGCTGAGGGTCCCCCAGATCGATGGATTCGACCCCGTCCGCCGATGACCGCGCCAGCCGCATGACGGGGCGAACCACCGTCGAAACCGTCAGATTGCGCAGGCTGTCGCCGGCCTCGATCTCGACCTGGGCGGAATAGGCACCGGAGCGGGTGAACTGTCCTGCATCGATCTCGCCCACCGTCACTACCACGGCCTCGCCCGCCACGATCTTCGCGCGCGCCGACGGCGTCAGCCGGATCTGGTTCAGCAGGCGGAAGGCGTTGGAGGACAGGTCGAAGTCCGTGTCGAGATCAGCGCTGCCGTTTGACAGTTCGAACGGAAAGGACTGCGAGCCCTGCGCCTTGATGGTGATCGGCACCAGCAGGCAGGCCAGGTTCAGACGCCCGGTCGCCGACTGCAGCCGCAGACGGATCGGCGTGTCGACATAGTCGCCGGGATCGTAGCCTTCGCCGTCCACCTGCTGGACAGTCAGGTTGATCGACGGGCAGGTCCGCGCCTCGGCCAGGGTCGGCAGGGCACAGACGGTCAGGAGAGCGGCGGCAGCGGCAGACGCGCGCGCCAGCGAGCGTTTGGTCTTCATGGCTCAAGCTCCAGTTCGTTCACGCCGATATCGACGTAGGCCTCAGTCTCTTCCGAAATGGTGAACTCGAAACTGCCGGCCGGTTCGCGGAAGGTCGCGCGATAGCGACCCGCGCCCAGGTTGCTGAACACGGCGCGACCGACCCGGTTGGTGAAGAAGGTCTTGGTCGTTCCGTCGTCCAGATTGGTCAGGGTGCCGTAGGCCAGACCCAGCCGCTCGCCCTCGACCGTGATGGCGGTGACGACAGTGCGGAACTCGTCGGTGCCGACGGTGACGCGCACGCCCGTGCGCGCCCCCGGCTCGATCACATAGCGACCGCTGCCAATGTCGTAGCCGACGGGGCCGCCCGAGACGTTTACGCGCAGTTCCTCGGTCCGATAGGGCTGACCGGTCGGTGCGACAGCGGGTCCCAGCGGGCCCGAGCGGGCGATCGGTGTGGCACCGGCATTGGTCTCGACCGAAATTCGCGCATTGCCCAGAGAGGGGTGGCCGTCGAACAGATAGAAGCCACGGCCCGGGTCGCGGCCGATGCCGAACGCCCCGTCCACATAGCCGATGCCCGATTGCAGACGGCCGGTGACCACCTGACCGCCCGAGGCTCCGTCCGGCAGATCCAGACGGCTGTTGATCGCCAGATTGGCCTCATAGCGGGTGGCGGTATAGCCGATGGAGGCGTTGACCTCGGTCTCGTCCTCGCGACGGATCGCGCCGATACGATAGTCATAGTTGGGCACGTCGATGCCGCGACTGCGGACAATCTCGGCCCGGGTCGTGTTGCTGGAGGAGTCGTAGCTGGCGTTGGCCGTCTCGCGCTCGCCGAACGGCAGACTGAGCGAGATGAAGGCGCCGTCGTCCTGGCGACCATCGGGGAAACGCGAGGTCCGTCCGACCAGAGACACCACGACCCGGCCGATGCGCTGGGTCAGACCCACGAAGCCGCTATAACCTGCGTCATCCAGCGGATTGTGGGTGGTCTGCATGCTGCCGCCGATCGACAGTGAGGTCGTGGGGCGCAGATTGAGCCGGTAGTCGGCGGCGACGAACCATTCCGCATCGATGATCGAGTTGCGGTCGCCCAGACTGGCGAAATTTTCGGAGGTGTAGTCGGCGGTCAGGCTGAAGGTGTCATTGCGCTCTTCGCCCAGGAACGGGCCGCCGCGATAGTTGAAGCTGGCGGCAAAGCCGGAGCCGGCGAAGTCAGACTGGCTGGCCTCCACCTCCGTCAGGGCGACGCCGCCGAACAGGGCCCAGGCGACCGAGCCGCCGGCGTTGGACACATCCCTGGAGACAGCCAGGTTGCCGCTGACGGTCAGATCATCCGTGATGCCACGCGTGTAGAAGCCGGTGACGACAGGGTCGCTCGTATAGTCGAAGTCGTCGCTGAAATCATCGCGAAGCACACCGGCGGAGAAGGAGAATTCGCTCAGACCGGCCGAGAGCAGCGTCAGGTCGCTGGACAAGGAGAAGGAGTCCAGTTCACGCCGCCCCAGTGCATCCTCGACCACGATGGTGACATTGTTGCTGAGGTTCGTCAGCGGAATGTCACCCAGATCGATGGCGCCGGCCTCTGCCGTAA
This sequence comes from Brevundimonas vancanneytii, assembly GCA_943372125.1. GTDB lineage: Bacteria > Pseudomonadota > Alphaproteobacteria > Caulobacterales > Caulobacteraceae > Brevundimonas > Brevundimonas vancanneytii_D. Next base: position 7,622 of record CALRXI020000032.1, on the reverse strand, counting down.
AGCGGTTGATCAGGGCACCGTTGCTGTAGACCTCGACGGTCGATCGGCGTTCCAGGATGAAGGAACGGCGGCCGGTCGGACGCACATTGCGGTTGGGCTGCAGTTCTTCGTAGTTGCGCTCGATCGAAATGCCGGCGACGCCCGCAAAGCCTGCCAGGCGTGGCAGGAAGGGATTCAGATCGCCCGCCGAATAGCGCAAGGCGCGCTCCGGATCGTCCTTGAACAGAACGATGGCGTCGCGCTCGAACCGGTTGTCGTCGCTGGAGAAGATGTACGACCCGCCGAAGTCGAGGTTGATGCCCTTCAAGCCACCGAAGTTCAGAAATCCGGAAAAGGCCGCCTCGCCGGTCGGGTCGGCGTCGTCATCGATGTCGTCGGCGACGAACAGACCGCCCGTCACCCCGGCGGCGAACCGGCCGGGGTAGACGCGCTGAGCGCCTTCATAGGCTTCAGTCGTGCCCAAAGAGATGTTTTGCGTGCTGCGCGCGGTGCCGGACAGAGAGACGTTCAGGGCCAGGGTGGCTGTGTCCAGCTGTATGTCCAGACCGGTTCCGGCGAAGGCAGCGATCGGGACCAGGCCTTCTCCGAGCGCGCGCAGGCGTGCGCTGGTGTCCGGATTGATCGCATCGCCGAGTGAGTCCGCCAGGCCGTTGGCGGATACCGCCACCAGCGACTGCACGGTCGTCTGGACCGGGACGGCGGTCAGCCGGCGCCCCTCGATCACGACGGGCAGAGAGGTGGTGATGACGGCCGAGTTGTCCGGCAGCCGTGTCTGACTGGTAGGCGCCAGGACCTCGTCGGCCGGTGGCTGCAGAGGCACGACGGGACGACCACCCTGCCCCACGATCGGTTGCTGACGCGAAGGCGGCGGCGTTTGCGGGCCGGCCGGCCCAGAGGCAGGGGGTGCCGCCTGAGGCGCGTTACCGTCATCGACAATCTTGAGGCGCATGCCGGCCCGGATGTGATTGACGTCGGTCAGGCCATTCAGCCGTGCGATGGCCGGGACCGTGGTCCCGTACCGCTGGGCGATGCGCGCCAGGCTCTCGCCGGGTGCGACGCGATGATAGGCGGGCGCGTTCGATGAAGCGGGTGTCGCGGCCGAGGCAACCCGCAGGACACGTCCCGCCTCGACATGTTCGGGATTGCCGATGCCGTTCAGCCGGGCCAGGTCGGCAACCGTGGTGTCATAGGTGCGGGCGATGGCAGACAGGCTCTCCCCACGCCGCACGGCGTGATAGCCCGAGGCCCCGGCCGGTGCGGCCGAAAACGCCATGATCGCCAGGGCCGCACCCACGGCTGTGGACGCCGAGCACAGGGTACGGAGCCGGTCGCGCTTGCGTGGCTTGGTCATCTTCATTTCCCCCATCCCCCCGATCGGCCTAGCGGGCCGGTCCGACCTCGATCGTCACGTCCCCGGGCGGCAGGCCCTCCGCACGTAGCGAAAACTCGCGAGCACCGTTGGGAGGAATGATGGGGTTCTCGATCTGCTCGGCCACCTGATCGGGGTCCAGCGTGACCACGTCATTTCCGACCCGAAGGCGCAACGTACGCTGAGCCAGGAAGCCGTAGTCAGCCCCCGTATTTTCGATTTCAAAGCGTATCTGGTCGCCGTCACGCGAGATCACCACCGGACGCTCCAGCTCGGCCTTCGCGCCCGACGCGGTCAGATAGACGGCCACACCGAAGTTGTAGACGGTGACGACGCCGCTGAAGCCTTCCGGAACGACCGGGACTTCCTTGACCTGCATGACGTAGGATTCGCTGATCGCCAGCGCCGGGTCGCCGATATATTCGAAGCGAATGGCCTGGGTGCCGTTCGGCGCGATCAGGACCTGAGGCGGAAAGGCGACGAAAAGTTCGTCGGCCGGCTCGAACGTCTGGGTTCCATCCTTGGCCACCAGACGACGTTTGAACTCGATCTCGATCGGCAGACCTACAGACCGATCGTTCACCACGGTGACCACGGAAGACCGCGTACCACTCTGTGGCGTCAGAAAAATCCGCATAGGGCTGACTTCATGCGCGACGGCGACACTGCTCAGCGCGCTGGAGCCCAGCAGAAGGATGGCACCCAGGCCACCGATGATGGATTTCCGCAACGTCATGATCACTCTTCCCCGAACATTTCCCGGCGTTCGAACACCGATGAATTATGATTGGGCACAATGCAAATCCTGTGCCGTATTTTCGTCCCTCAACGGAAAAACCCAGCGGACGGGCATGCCGTCCGCTGGGTCCCTCTGCCCGAAGGCGGACGGTCTTAGTTACCGACGATGTCGATGTAGACGATGTCGCTGTAGTTACCGGCGAACACGTTGGTGGTGTTGACGTTGGCGTTGGCAGCCGAGGCCACTTGCACGCCGTTGACGCGCAGGGTCACCGAACCGGCTTGACCGGCCAGGAATGCCGACGAACCGGCGAACGTGGTGGTGATGGCGCTGGTCAGCGGCTGAGCAGCGAAGCCGAGGCTCGAACCACCGCCGTGCTGGATGGTGTACGGGATGGAGTTGTTGGCACCGCCCGAGGTGCCGGCGCGCCACAGGTTGCCCTGGTTCTGCGACGTGATCGAGCGGGTGAAGCCGGTGGCGACGTTGCAGACGTACAGGGCGCTGAACGCGGGAGCCGCGACTTGAGCGGTGGCAGGCGTGGCGGCCAGTTCACCGAAGTTGATCGTGGTGACCGGGTTGCTGCCGGCCAGGTCCGACTGGTTGTAGACGCTGCAACGGTTGGCGACCGTGGCGTTCAGGTTGATCTGCAGGTCCTGGTTGCCGGCGGCAGCAGCGCCGACCGGGGCTTGGGCGAAGGCAGGCGAAGCCAGGGCGGCGACGGCGGCCGCGATAGCAAACTTGTTCATGATGGTTCTCTTCCAGAAAGTTTCGCGATGATGCGCCGCCGGTGATCGGTCAGCGTTACGAGGCTCCGATTGGAAGAGTTTGTCCCCACCTCTCCAGCCCCGATAACGGCGTTCTTAACGGATTGTTAGGATTTTCAGCCATCCCCAAAATTGGGTAATAAAGTCTTAACGAGCGCGAAAAGTTCTTAACATTCAAACTTAATGTCCGCGTCCAGACATTGACTCCAGATGTTGTGGCGAGCCCTGCGATTCGCGGCCAAATCTTGCGGGCGTTCACCCGAGAGGCGAGTTCGGGACGACCGAATGCTGCCCCAAAACACTGGGTCAGCGGGCATCCATCAATGCAGAGCTGGTCAGACGAGGTCGCCCGCGGTCGCGGACGCTAGTTGGCGGTCACCGCAATCGTCAGGGTGTCGACGTAGGAACCGGCGAAGACGGTCGTGCCGAAAATGCCGTTCTGGGCGACCGACGATCGAACGCCGGGCACCTGAAGCTGCAAGGGGCCGGCTGCGCCCATCAGGAAGACCGGGCTGACGGCATTGGAGACGACAGGACTTTGCAGCTGTTGCAGGGCGAACGACAGCTCGCCGCCCGTTCCGCCGACCCGGTAGGGGATCTCATTGCCGGCACCACCCGCACTGCCGACCCGAACCAGACGGCCGCTGTTCTGCGAGGAGATGGTACGCAGGAAGCCGTTGGGCTCGTTGCAGATGTAGGCGACGTCCGCCGCCACGATGCGAACCGGCAGGGTCTGGCTCTGATCGATGTCGGCCAGGTCGCCGAAATCCACCACGGTATTGGCCGACGCATCGCTGAAGGCTCCGCAGATCTGATCGACCGTCGCCTCGAGCCGGAACTCCAGCCGCGTATTCGTGCCGTCGGCCTGTGTCGCGACGTTCTGCGCGGCGGCACCCGATGCGGCGGCCCCCGCCATCGTCAGCGCGGCGATAAACAAAGATAAGCGCACAAATCCCCCTGCCCGCGAGGCCCTTGGCCCGCGTCGCAAACATCGTTACTTGGCCGTTAACGAAACAGACATACCCAGGATTAGGTAGACCAATCAGCCGATCCGGAACGGCAGGATGGTCGCGAACAACTGCTCGCGGCTGTTGATGCCCAGCTTGCCGTAGACGTTGCGGATGTGGGTGCGGGCGGTATCGACCGTCACGCCCATGTCCGTCGCCGCCGCCTGAACCGGCTTGCCGCCGATCAGCTTCTTGACCAGATCGCTCTCGCTGCGGGTCAGGCCGAAGACCGCCCTGATGTCGGCCCAGGCATAGCGATCGAGATCCGCCGTCGGCACGAAGACCAGGGCGAAAACGCGCTGGTCGTCCACAGTGATCGTCCGGTCGCGACGGATCGCGAAATATCCCTCGGCCTTCTGGCGCTTGAAGACCCACACGGGGTGCGACGGCTCCCCCGCGTTCAGAAAGTCGCGCAGGCCGTGGGTGCGGACGTCGTCACGCACGACGAGGCGGCCTTCGCGCAGGACGAGGTCGCACCCCTCGTCCATGAGGACGATCGCGGCATCGTTGACCCACAGAACCTGAAGATCGGGGCTGACCAGAATCTGGGCCAGCGGCTGTGCGCGAAGCCATGCCAGGGCGCTGGCATTGGCGGTGGTGGGATAGTCTATCGTGCCGGGTTCGCGGGCGATGATCTGGACCGACATTCAGCTACCAATCGACGTTCACCATATCGGGACGGGCCGTCGGGATAGCGACAATATCTGATAAGGTCACGCCGAAAATCCGCACGCCCGGCCATCCGGCAGCGGCAGGGCGGCGGGTCGGTCAGACCCCCTCGCCCTCGTCATAGCACCCGACCGGGGCGTTGACCGTCGTCAGCCTGCCATCCTCGCTCAACTGCCAGGCCAGTTCTGCGCGATATAGCCCCTGTGATCCGACCCGCTGAGATCCGATCACGCCAATCAACCCCCTTAGAGGCTGATGATTGCCGGGTCCGACGAACTGGCATCCGAACGCGATATGCGAATCCGCGCTGCGCGCCGTGCCCCTGACGGCGTCGGTGGCCGTCCAGATGGCGTGAGGTTCGGCGCGCCCGACCTCGCGCTTGGCGATCATCACCCACTGGCGACGATCCTGAACGCCGCGCATGAAGCTGATGGCCAGGCCGTCGCGCACATAGCCGCCCCCAAGACCCTCGAAGCCGGGCACGGCCTCCCTCTCACCACCGGACCAGGTGTGTCCGATCAACTGGCGCTCATGCGTCACGACCGGCGGTGTCTGCGCCAGCGTCGATGAGGCCATCGCCATGGCCGCTGCGACAACAGCCACAGCGACCCGGGCACGAGGACGAAGTGTCATAGAAACCTCCATGTTTGCCGCGCAGATTGGGGACAGTCGCCGGTCTTGTCATGACCCGGGAGCCGAACCGTCAGGATTCGACAGGTCATGGCCGCCATGACCACCATTCGGCCTTGATCGTGGCGCATGTGCGCGCCCCTTTCGCCAACCGTCACGGCTGGCGCGCGCCACTCTGGTGCCCTACGGAACGATCATGCCTTTTCCAGCCAGCCATCCCGCGCTCGACCGCGCTCTCTCCGACCGTGGCTATGCCGAGCCCACGCCCGTCCAGGCCGCTGTTCTGGAGGCCTCGCTCAACGACGACGGGTCGAATGAAAAGGGGATGGGCCGCGACCTGCTGGTCAGCGCCCAGACCGGGTCCGGCAAGACCGTCGCTTTCGGTCTGGCTCTGGCCCCTACCCTGCTGGGTGAGGCGGAAAAGTTCGCCGAGTTCGGTGCCCCCGTCGCCCTGGTCATCGCCCCGACCCGAGAACTGGCCCTGCAGGTCTCCAACGAACTGCAATGGCTCTATGCCCAGACCGGCGCACGCATCGTCTCCTGCGTCGGTGGCATGGACCCCCGGACCGAACGTCAGGCGCTGAACCGCGGCTGTCACATCGTGGTGGGCACGCCCGGTCGTCTGCGCGACCATGTCGAGCGGGGCGCGCTGGACCTGTCGACGCTTCAGGCCGTCGTGCTGGATGAAGCCGACGAGATGCTGGACATGGGCTTTCAGGAAGACCTGACCTTCATCCTGGACGCAGCCCCCGCCGAGCGCCGGACCCTGCTGTTCTCGGCCACCCTGGCGCGCGACATCGTGCAACTGGCCAAGACCTATCAGAAGGACGCCCTGCGCATCGATACGGTCGCCGGTGCCGGATCGCACGCCGACATCGAGTATAAAGCCATCCGAGTGGCGCCCAACGAGGTCGAACTGGCCGTCGTCAATGTGCTGCGCTACTTCGAGGCCCCCGGCGCCCTGGTGTTCGCCAATACGCGCGAGCGGGTGAAGCATCTGACCGCCAGCCTTCGCGAGCGCGGCTTTTCCGTCGTCGGCCTGTCCGGCGAACTGACACAGAGCCAGCGCTCCGAAGCCCTGCAGGCCCTGCGCGACGGCCATGCCCGCGTCTGTGTGGCCACCGACGTCGCCGCGCGCGGTCTGGACCTGCCCGACCTGGGCCTGGTCATCCATGCGGAGATCCCGGTCAACAAGGCCGGGCTGCTGCACCGTTCGGGCCGGACCGGACGCGCGGGCAAGAAGGGCGTCTCCGTCCTGCTGGTCAGCTATACGCGCCGCCGCAAGGTCGAGATCATGCTGTCCTCGGCCGGGATCACCGCCGAATGGTCGGGCCCGCCCAGCGCCGAAGAAATCCGCGCCAAGGACCAGCAGCGCATGCTGGCCGATCCCGTCCTGACCGCGATCATCGAGGACGAGGACACCCTGGCCATGGGTCGCCAGCTGCTCGAGAAATCCAGCCCGGAACAGATCGCCGCCGCCCTGATCCAGCTGTACCGCCAGAAGCTGCCGCCGCCCGAAGACGTCTATGACGATGAGCGGATGAAGCGCCAGCAGGCCAGCGGCAAGAACGACAAGGGTCAGCCCGACGTTCCGTACACGGACTTTGCCCGTGGCGGCGACATGGTCTGGTACCGGATCAACATCGGCCGCGACAAGAATGCCGATCCCAAATGGCTGATGCCGACCATCTGCCGCCTGGGCCATGTGACCAAGCGCGACATCGGCTCGATCAAGATCTTCGACCGCGAGACCAAGTTCGAGATTACCCTGGAGATGAAGGCGAAGTTCGAGGCCGCCATCGCCCTGGGTCTGGAAGACGGCGTCAAGATCGATCCGGCCGTGAAACCCGGCCCGTCGGAAAAGCCCGTCGGCAAATGGGACAAGAGGCCGTCCGGCGATCGTCCGCAGTCCGACCGTCCCGAGAAGAAGCCCTGGGCCAAACGTGAGGAGAGTGGCGACAAGCCCGCCTGGAAGCCGCGCGAGGATCGTCCTGAAGGCGCGGCAAGGAAGCCCTGGGTCAAGCGCGACGACAGCGCCGCGCCTGGCGACAAGACGCCGTGGAAGGCCCGCGAGGAAGCCCTTCCTGCGCCCGCTGCGGAAGGCAAGAAGCCGTGGGTAAAGCGCACGCCGAACGACCCGACACCGGAAGGCAAGAAGCCCTGGGTCAAGAAGCCTCCCGTCGAGGGCAAGACGCCCTGGGCACCGCGTTCCGACGCCGCACCAGGCGCGGCCGGCGACAAGCCGTGGAAGGGCAAGCCCAAGGGCAAACCCCAGGGCGGCGACCGCCCCTGGGCCGCCAAGGACGCCCGGGGCAAGCCCGCGACCAGCAAACCTTACAAGGGCAAGACTCCGCGCGGGTAAGTATTCCTCCCCCATCGGGGGAGGGGAACCGCGCGTAGCGTGGTGGAGGGGGCCAGCCCCAGACACCGGCGTTTGCGCTTTG
>CALRXI020000031.1:0-22016 GCA_943372125.1 Brevundimonas vancanneytii | reverse complement strand
TAGTGTTTTCGAAAGCCGCTTTTCTGCTAACGGCCAATGATAGTCTGTGACGTTGAGCGAGAGCATCCAATGGGCTTCACCGCCGCCCGAACAGCCGCTCCAGATCCGCCAGCTTCAGCTCCACATAGGTCGGGCGGCCGTGGTTGCATTGGCCGCTGTGCGGGGTGGCTTCCATTTCGCGGAGGAGGGCGTTCATTTCGGGGGCACTCAACACGCGGCCGGCGCGGACGGAGCCGTGGCAGGCCATGGTGCCGCAGACCTCGCCCAAGCGCTCGGTCAGGGCAAGGGCGGTGCCGTGTTCGCTGAGGTCGTCGGCGATGTCGCGGATCAGACCCTGGACGTCGGTGTCGCCCAGCAGGGCGGGGGTCTCGCGCACCAGGACGGCGCCGCCGCCGAAGGCCTCTACGATCAGGCCCAGCTCGGCCAGTTCGTCAGCGCGGGCGACCACGCGCATGGCCTCTGAAGGATCCAGCTCGACCACCTCGGGCGTCAGCAGGGCCTGGCGGGTAACGGAGCCCCTGGCCATCTGGACCTTCATCCGCTCATAGACCAGCCGCTCGTGCGCCGCATGCTGGTCCACCACGACCAGGCCGTCGCGGGTCTGGGCCACAATATAGGTGCCGTGCAGCTGTGCGCGGGCGGCGCCGAGGGGGAAGTCGATCTCAGTGGGGGAGTGGGGATTAGGGAGTGGGGAGTAGGCAGTGTCGGTGCCGGGTTCGACGCGGGCGGAGCGTTCGTTCAGGCCCGGGATGAGCTGCGCCGTCTGGGTGGCGGGGGCGGCCCAGCCTTGCCAGCCGGACCAACCGGCGGCAGAGGGTTGCGACGGGCTGAATGCGGGGGCCCCGGCATGGGCCTGGAACCCCGCCAACACATTGTCGGCGACGGTGGTGGAGGCGCGGTGGCCGGCGGCGGCGAGGGCGTGGCGCAGGCCGCCCACGATAAGCCCGCGCACCAGGGCCGGGTCGCGGAACCGGACCTCGGCCTTGGCCGGGTGGACGTTCACATCGACATAAAGCGGGTCGATGTCGAGAAACAGGACGGCGGCCGGGTGTCTGTCGCGCGCCAGGAAGTCGGCATAGGCGCCGCGCAGGGCCCCCTGCAGCAGGCGATCGCGGACGGGGCGGCCGTTGACGAACAGATACTGATGCGCCGCATTGCCCCGCGAATAGGTGGGCAGGCCCGCATAGCCGGACAGGCGCACGCCGTCCCGCTCCTGATCGATCAGCAGGGCATTGGCCTCGAAATCGCGGCCCAGCAGGGCGGCGAGACGTTTCAGCCGCCCCTGATCGCCCGGATGCTCGGCAGGCAGGCGCAGCGTGGTGCGACCGTCCAGATCGAGGGTGAAGGCGACGGCTTCATGAGCCATGGCCTGGCGTTTGATCTCTTCGGAGATGGCCATCGCCTCGGACCGTTCGGACTTCATGAACTTCAGCCGGGCGGGGGTGGCGTAGAACAGGTCCCGCACCTCGACCCGCGCGCCGTGCGGGCCGGGGAAGGCGGCGGGGGCGACGGGCTTCTGATCGCCGCCGTCCACCGTGATGCTGTGGGCGTCGCCGCCGGATTTGGGGCGGCTGGTGATCGTCAGGCGCGCCACCGAGCCGATGGAGGGCAGGGCCTCGCCGCGAAAGCCGAGCGTGGAGATGCGCAGCAGGTCGACATCGCCCGCATCGTCGGGCTCCAGCTTGGAGGTCGCGTGCCGCTCGATGGCCAGGGCCAGCTGATCCGCGGCCATACCGTGCCCGTCGTCGGCGATCAGGATGCGGCTCAGGCCTCCGCCGTCGGCCTGGATCTCCACCCGAGTCGCGCCCGCGTCGAGCGCGTTCTCGACCAGCTCCTTGATGGCGCTGGCCGGGCGTTCGACCACCTCGCCGGCGGCGATGCGATTGACGGTTTCGGGGGGGAGGCGACGGATGGGCATTGAGTCGGGAAGTATGCCCCAGTTCGCCGATTGAAACCCCTATTCGATCGGCGTGATCGTCATGGTCAGCAGGTCGCCGCTCTGATCGCCCACTTGGACGGCGGCCTTTTCGCCGCGCAGAAAGGTCAGGCGGGGCGAGGCGATGTGCTGCTCGCCACGCGACAGATTGGCCTCCAGCTGCAGCTGGGCGTCATCGCCATCGCCCTGGACCGTGAACAGCTCGGCCTCGAAGTCATAGGTCTGGCCGCCCACGCTGGCAGAGGCGCTGGCGGGCGCGTCTTCCAGAATCTGGGTGCGGGTGGAAACGATCTGGACGCCGTCCTGAACGACTGACAATTCCAGCAGGTAGCGCTGGGCACCCGGTTCCTGGGCGACGGCAGGCATGGCGATCGAAAGGGCGGCGGCGATGACGGCGAGGCGGATCATGAACGGCTCCTTGGCTAGGTGAAGCTGTCCAGTGATTCCTGTTACCGGAACACTACCGCTGCTCTTGTGAAATGCCGGATATCCGATCAGGCTCGGGCGCATCCACAATCCACGTCTGGAGCCCTCATGCCCGTCAAGACCGTCTCCGAGTTCATCAATGCCTATCAGGAGAAGGACGTCAGCACCGAAGCCTTCGAGCTGGAAAGCCCCTATCTGCTCGAGGTGCGGCTGAACGGTTCGGTCTGGGCCAAGGCCGGGGCCATGGTCGCGCGGACCGGTCAGGTGAAGTTCACCCGCCAGGGCATTCTGGAACAGGGCCTGGGCAATCTGCTGAAAAAGGCCGTCAGCGGCGAGGGCATGGTGCTGATGAAGGTGGAGGGCCAGGGGCGCGTCTATCTGGCCGACACCGGCAAGAAGATTACCCTGCTGCGGCTCGACAACGAGACCATCTTCGCCAACGGCAACGACGTCCTGGCGCTGGAAACCGGGGTCAGCAACCAGATCACCATGATGAAGCGGGTCGCCGGCATGATGTCGGGCGGGCTGTTCAATGTGAAGCTGAGCGGCAGCGGCATCGTCGCCATCACCTCACACTTCGATCCGCTGATCCTGAAGGTCAGCGCCGCGACCGGGCCGATCTTCACCGACCCGAACGCCACGGTGGCCTGGTCGGGCAATCTGACTCCGGAAATCGCCACCGACATCTCGTTCCGGACCCTGATGGGCCGCAGTTCGGGCGAGAGCATCCAGATGAAGTTCGCCGGCGAGGGCTGGGTCGTGGTCCAGCCCTACGAGGAAACTTACATGCAGGTTGGTCAATCCTAATCCAAGGGCGTGACGTTTCGTCCGAACCTCGGTTTCTAGCCGCGTTCCAGCCCGGCGATGGCCTCGCCGATGTCCTCGGCTTTTTTGGCGACGATCGCCTGGGCATCATAGAGGCCGCGGTTGTAGAAGAACGGCCCGATCTCGCGGCCCAGGAAGTCCACCAGCATCTCGGCGGGCAGGGCGGCCAGATCGATGTCCAACTCGTCGCGGAAGTAGGTCCGCAGCTTGCCGGTGATGGCCGCCGTTTCCTCGCGGCTGAAGGCAATGGGCTTCATCTTATGACACCTCGGCCAGGGCTTCTTCGGCAGCGATCCAGGCCTGTTCGGCGGCGTCGAGGTCGGCCTGGGTCTTGGCGCGCGCGCGGGTCAGGCCTTCCAGGGCCTTGGGATTGTTCACCGAGGCATTGGCCATGTCGTCGTCGATGCGGGCTATCTCGGCGGTCAGCTGGGTCATCCGCTCTTCGGCCTTCTTCACGCCGTGACGAAGAGTTGACGGCGATGGCCCTGATTTCTTGTCGTTCTTCTTCCCTTTGTTGTTCGAGGCAGGTGCGGCAGCTGCCTCCTCCTTGATCTGGCTCGGCTTGACCGCAGCCTGTTTTGCGCGATCAAGGACGAATTTGGCATAGTCGTCCATGTCGCCCTCATAGGGCCTGACCGTGCCGTCGGCGGCCAGCCACAGGCGGTCGGCCACCAGTTCCATCAGCGAACGGTCGTGGGTGATCAGGATCACGGCGCCGGAGTATTCGTTCAGGGCGTCCAGCAGGGCGCGCCGGCTGTCGATGTCCAGGTGGTTGGTCGGTTCGTCGAGGATCAGGACGTGGGGCGCGTCCATCGCCACCTGATTGAGCAGCAGGCGGGCCCGCTCGCCGCCGGACAGGCTGGCGACCGTGGTTTCCTGCTTCTCATAGCCCAGGCCCCACTGTGCCAGCTTGGAGCGGCGGGCGCTTTCGGAGGCGTCGGGCATGGACCGGCGGACGATTTCCAGCGGCGTGTCGGTCGGGTCCATGGCCTCGATCTGGTGCTGGTGGAACCAGCCGACGCGCATCTTGCGGTCGCGGTGCAGTTCGCCTTCGGAGACGTTCAGCGCCCCGGCGATCATCTTGGCGAAGGTGGACTTGCCCGCGCCGTTGACGCCCAGCAGGCCGATGCGGTCGTCCAGATCCATGCGCAGGTTCAGATTGCGCAGGATCGGCTTGCCCGGTTCATAGCCGACATTGGCGCGCTCCAGCCGGATCAGGGGCGGAGCCAGGGGGCGGGGCGGCGAGGGCAGGATGAAGGGGGCGACGCGCTCCTCGATGGTCGTCGCGACCGGCTGCATCTTGGCCAGACGCTTCATGCGCGACTGGGCCTGGGCGGCCTTGGAGGCCTTGGCCTTGAAGCGGTCAACGAAGGATTGCAGGTGGGCGCGCTCGGCGTCCTGCTTGGCCTTGGCCGACAGTTGCAGGCGGGCCTTTTCAGCGCGCGCCTGTTCGAACTGGTCGTAGTTGCCGGTGTAGAGCGTCAGAGTGCGGTTCGCGAGGTGCAGGATGTGGGTGCAGACCTCGTTCAGCATCTCGCGGTCGTGGGAAATGATCAGGGCCGTGTGCGGGTATTTCTTGAGCCGCGCCTCGAGCCAAAGGGCGCCTTCGAGATCGAGATAGTTGGTCGGTTCGTCGAGCAGCAGCATGTCCGGCTCGGCGAACAGGGCGGCCGCCAGCGCCACGCGCATGCGCCAGCCGCCGGAGTATTCCGACATCGGCCGCTGCTGGTTTTCCTGGCTGAAGCCCAGGCCGACCAGGATTTCGGCGGCACGGGCGGGGGCGGCGTCGGCGTCGATCTCGATCAGCCTGGTCCAGATCTCGCCCATCTCCTCGGGCTCAGCGGTTTCCAGGCGGCCCAGCAGGGTGTGTCGCTCGACATCGGCCTCTAGGATGGTCTCCAACACGCTGACGGGGGTCGCGGGGTGTTCCTGATCGACCGAGGCGATGCGAGCGGTCTTGGGCAGGCTGATCTCGTCGCCACCCGCGGCCAGTTCGCCCAGGATCAGCTTGAACAGGGTCGACTTGCCGATGCCGTTGCGACCCACGAGCCCGACCTTGGAGCCGGGCGGCAGGGAGACGGACGCGTCCTCGAGGAATTTGCGGCCCCAGGCATTGAAGGTCAGGTCGGTGATCTGGAGCATGGATAAGGAGCGCTTGAATCGGGTCCGTCCCTCATGCAGCGAGCGGCCGCGCCGAGAGCGTTAGGGACGCCTTGGAAATGACTGAGGGCGCGTCTATAAGCCCCCACCTTCAATCTCCCAAACAAGAAGTCACTTCTCATGACCGAACGCACCTTCTCGATCATCAAGCCCGACGCCACGCGCCGCAACCTGACCGGCAAGATCAATGCCGTGATCGAGGACGCAGGCCTGCGCATCGTCGCCCAGCGCCGCGTGCACCTGACCGAGGCCCAGGCCAAGAAATTCTACGAAGTCCACGCCGAACGCCCCTTCTATGGCGAACTGGTCGAGCAGATGACCGCCGAGCCGGTCGTGGTCCAGGTGCTGGAAGGCGACAATGCCATCGCCAAATATCGCGAAGTGATGGGCGCGACCAACCCGGAGCAGGCCGCCGAAGGCACCATCCGCAAGCAGTTCGCCCTGTCGATCGGTGAAAACTCGGTCCACGGTTCGGACTCGGCCGAGAACGCCCAGATCGAGATCGCCCAGTTCTTCACCGACGACCAGATCGTCGGCTGATCCAACGCGAAAGCGCTGGACCTGCTGCGGCCGGATCGGAAACGATCCGGCCGTTGTCGTATCTGGACCCTGCACTGCGGAAGGCCACGCCCATGAAGGAGTATCGGCATCGGGATGTCGCGCTGGCCGCCGGGCTTTCGGCGCTGGCCGGCTATGTCGATGCGATCGGTTTCCTGACGCTGGGCGGGTTTTTCGTCTCCTTCATGAGCGGCAATTCCACCCGGTTCGGCGTGGCGGTGGCGACCGGGGAGTGGCACCTGGCCGCGACGGCACTGGGACTGATCGGCCTGTTTGTGATCGGGGTGGTGCTGGGCTCGACGGCGGCACGCCGGGCGGGGGAGGGGCGCAAGGCCGTCGTGCTGGGGCTTGAGGCCCTGCTGCTGGCGGTGGGGGCCGCCTTTTTGTCGTCCGGTCGGCCCCTGCTGGGCATGGTTCCGGTGGTGCTGGCCATGGGGGTGGAGAATACGGTGTTCCAGAAGGGCGGGGATGTGCGGGTCGGCCTGACCTATATGACCGGCACACTGGTGCGGGTGGGCCAGAGGATCGCCACGGCCCTGCATGGCGGCGCGCGCTGGGACTGGGTGCCGTTCCTGCTGCTGTGGATCGGGCTGGCGGCAGGCGGGGCGCTGGGCGCTCTGATGTTTCTGAGGCTGGGCGTCACGGCTCTGTGGCTAGCAGCTGCCGTCGTGGCCGGACTGGCTCTGCTAAGCCTTGTCGATGAGCAACAGCCCAATACCAGACCCCGATGAAGAAACGGCCCCGGAGATTGCTCTCCGGGGCCGTTGTCTTTGTACGGACGGCTCGTTTACCAGATACGCGCGCGGGCTCCCGGTGCCAGATATTGCTCGTCGCCGGGCTGGACGCCAAAGGCGGCGTACCAGGCGTCGATGTTGCGCGGTGGCACCGCCGCCCGGTACTGGGCCGGGGCATGCGGGTCGGTGGTCACCTGATTGCGCAGATATTCGTCGCGCGAGTTGTTGCGCCACACCTGGGCCCAGCCCAGGAAAACCCGCTGATCGCCGGTCAGTCCGTTGATGACCGGCGCGGGCCGGCCGTTCAGCGACAGGTGATAGGCATCCAGCGCCATCAGCAGACCGCCCAGATCGGCGATGTTTTCGCCCATGGTCAGGTCGCCGTTGACGGTTGCGCCCTCGATCGGTGACAGGGCCGAGTACTGGGCGCCCAGCACCGCCGCACGCTCTTCGAACTTGGCCCCGTCCTCGGCCGTCCACCAGTCGCGCAGGACACCGTCGCCGTCGACCTTGCGGCCCTGATCGTCAAAGCCGTGGGTGATCTCGTGGCCGATGACGGCACCGATGCCGCCATAGTTGATGGCCGGGTCGGCATTGGGATCGAAGAACGGGGCCTGAAGGATGGCCGCCGGGAAGACGATCTCGTTGCGTGGCGGGTTGTAATAGGCATTCACCGTCTGGGGCGTCATGCCCCATTCCAGCGGATCGACCGGCTTGTTCAGCTTGCCGAGGTTGTAGGCCCACTCGAAGGCGCTGGACCGCTCGACATTGCCGTACAGATCGCCGGGGACCAGCTCCAGACCGTCATAGACGCGCCACTGCTCGGGATAGCCGATCTTCACATTGAACTTGCTCATCTTGTAGAGCGCCTGCTGTCGGGTTTCCTCGCTCATCCAGTCCAGACGTTGCAGGCGGGCGGTCATGGCCAGCCGCAGGTTGGCGACCAGCTCCTCCATCTGTGCCTTGGACTCGGCTGGGAAGTGGCGGGCGACATATTCCTTGCCCAGCACCTCGCCCAGGGCTCCATCGACCAGGGATACACCGCGCTTCCAGCGAGGCTGGTTCTCCTGACTGCCGCTCAGGGTCTTGCCGAAAAAGTCGAAGTTGGCGTCGACGAAGGCCTTGGACAGATAGGGCGCGGCCTGATTGATGACGTGGAAGGCCTGCCAGGATTGCAGGGTCTCGATAGGCGTCTCCGAATAGACACGGGCCATGCCGGGCAGGGCGGTGTTGGTCGTGGCGATCAGGGTCGGGACGTTCGAGATGCCGGCACCGCGCGCCCAGCCGGCCCAGTCGAAACCGGGGGCCGAGGCGGCCAGATCGGTCAGGGTGGTGGGGTTGTAGATCTTGTCCAGCTGGCGCGACTGGACCTGGGTCCAGTGCTGTTCGGCGAGGCGGGTCTCGAACGCGACCACATCGGCGGCCGCCTGTTCGGGGTTGGCCCAGCCGGCCAGCTCCAGCGCCTTGGCGACGTAGGCCTGATAGGCGGCCTTCTGCTCGGCGAATGAGGCCTCCAGATAGTAGTCGCGATCCGGCAGGCCCAGACCGCCCTGGCTGACATAGGCGCTGTTCTTGTCGGGCTCGCGCAAGTCTTCGAAGACGCTGACACCGAACAGATTGGCGCCGAACCCGCCCTGGGTCCGGCCCATCAGCTCGGCCATCTTCTCGCGGGTGTCGGCGGCGCGGACCTCGGCCAGATCGGCCCGGAGCGGCGAGGCCCCCAGCCGCTCGATCGCGGCCTCGTCCATGAAGCTGCCGTAGAAGGTGCCGATGCGGGCGGCGTCGGGGCTGGCACCCGGATTGGCCGCGCTCTCGTCCACCAGGGCACGCAGGTCCAGCTGTGCCTGATCGTCCAGCTTGTGGAAGGCCCCATAGGACGACTTGTCCGCCGGAATCGGCGTGTTGCGCAGATAGGTGCCGTTGGCGAAGCGGTTGAAATCCTGGCCGGGACGAACCGAAGTATCCATGCCTTCGACATCGAAGCCGAAGGTGCCGATGGCCGGTGCGTCGGTCGATGGAATCTCGACCACCGGGCGGGTCTGGGCCGAGGCCAGGCCGGCGGACAGCAGGATGGTCGCACCGGCGGTGCAGGCCAGAAGGCGAAGTTTCAGCATGGGCAGTGTCCCGATTGACAGATCGGGGCGGAAACTGCGCCCGCTGCGGACGGTTGTCGCCCGCAAAAGCACCAGATTACGAAAATCTAATCCAGCGTCCGGCACAGCTCGGACAACACCTGCGGATACAGCCGATGCTCGGCCGCCAACACCCGCTGGGCCAGGCTGTCGGGCGTGTCGTCGTGCAGGATGGGTACGGCGATCTGGCCCAGGATTCCGCCCTCATCGACTCCCTCCGTCACCTGATGCACGGTGCAGCCGCCCTCAGAGTCTCCGGCGGCGATGGCGCGGGCGTGGGTGTCCAGACCGGGATAGAGCGGCAGAAGGCTGGGGTGGATGTTGATCATGCGGCCGCGCCAGCCCTGGACGAAGCCGGGGGTGAGGACGCGCATGTATCCGGCCAGGGCGACCAGCTGGATATCATGCTGGATCAGCAGGCGCTGGATTTCCGCCTCATGGGCGGCACGATCCGCTCCGAACGGCTGATGGTCGATGGCGAAGGCCTTCACCCCCTTGGCCTCGGCGATGGCCAGCCCTCCGGCATGGGGACGGTTGGCCACGACCAGCACCACCTCGAAGGACGCGCCCGGTTTATGCCCCTCGTCGATCAAGGCGGCCATGTTGGAGCCGGTGCCCGAGATCAGGACGGCGACGCGGACCCTGTCAGCGGTAGACGTCACGGTCGATCAGGCGGCCTGAAGCTGGCCGCAGACGAAGGCGACTTCGCCGGCGTTCAGCAGGGCCTCCAGCACGGGCTCTGCATTCTCGGGCGCGACGACCAGCATGAAGCCGACGCCGCAGTTGAAGGTCCGACGCAGTTCGTGATCGGAGATGCCGCCGACCTCGCCCATCCACTGGAAGACCTGTGGCATGGGCCAGGCGTCCCAGTCGAACGACGCTTCCAGACCCTCGGCGATGCAGCGGGGCGGGTTCTCGATCAGGCCGCCGCCGGTGATGTGGGCCGCGCCCTTGATCAGACCGGCCTTCATCAGCGGCAGGACCGGCTTCACATAGATGCGGGTCGGCTCCATCAGGGCCTGGGCCAGGGTGCGGTCCTTGGCGAAGGGGGCGTCGTCGCCCCACGACAGGCCAGACTTTTCGACCACCTTACGGATCAGGGAATAGCCGTTGGAGTGGGGGCCAGACGACGCCAGACCGATGATGATGTCGCCCGGCATCTGGCGATCCAGATAGGGCAGGGCATGCCCGCGCTCGACGGCACCGAGCGAAAAGCCCGCCAGATCATAGTCGCCGCCGGAGTACATGCCGGGCATTTCGGCCGTCTCGCCGCCGACGAGGGCGCATCCGGCCTGGCGGCACCCTTCGGCGATCCCGGTCACGACCCGGCGGGCGGCGTCGATGTCGAGTTGGCCCGTCGCATAGTAGTCGAGGAACAGCAGGGGCTCGGCCCCTTGCGCCAGCAGGTCGTTGACGCACATGGCGACCAGGTCGATGCCGACGCCGTCATGACGTCCGGTCTCGATGGCGATCTTCAGCTTGGTGCCGACACCGTCGGTGGTCGCGACGATCAGCGGGTCCTCGAACCCCGCCGCCTTCAGGTCGAACAGGGCCCCGAAACCGCCCAAGGAGGCCTCCGCGCCCGGCCTACGCGTCGATTTCGCCAGGGGCTTGATGGCGTCGACCAGCCGTTCGCCCGCATCGATGTCCACGCCGGCATCGGCATAGGTCAGGCCGTTCTTCAGCGGGTCGGGGGTGTCGCTCATGGGTCACGGGCCTGAATCAGAGAGGCGGAAATGTGTCGCGGCTCTTGCCACAACCGTATGGCGCGGGGCTATAGCATCGGAATGACGCCAATCACCACCACCGAGGCTTTGCGCGACTTCTGTGCGAAGCTGGCCACAGCCCCCTTCATCACGGTCGACACCGAGTTCATGCGGGAGACGACCTATTGGCCCAAGCTGTGCCTGATCCAGGCCGCCTCCAGCACCGACGCCGCCATCATCGATCCGCTGGCCGAGGGCATCGATCTGGAGCCTTTTCTGGATCTGCTGCGCGATCCAAACATCCTGAAGGTGTTCCACGCCGCGCGTCAGGACACGGAAATCTTCGTCAAGCTGGGGGCCATGCCCAAGCCGATGTTCGACACCCAGGTGGCGGGGATGGCCGCGGGCTTCGGCGATCAGGTCTCCTATGAGGCTCTGGTCCGTCAGATGCTGCGTCAGGATGTGGACAAGGGCAGTCGTTTTACGGACTGGGCCCGGCGCCCGCTGTCGGACGCCCAGCTGATCTATGCCCTGGGCGACGTGACCCATCTGGCGGCGCTGTATCCCAAGCTGCGCGACCGGCTGGTAAAGGAGGGGCGGCTGGACTGGGTCATGGCCGAGATGGAGGATCTGACCGATCCGGACCTCTATGACACCACGCCCGAGAAGGCCTGGAAGCGTTTGAAGCCCAAGAAGTTCTCCGCCAAATACCTGGCCGCCTTCGTCGCCACAGCCGTCTGGCGCGAGCGGGCCGCGCAGGAGCGGGACCAGCCGCGCGGCCGCATCCTGAAGGACGAAGCCATCGACGAGATCGCGGCGCAGGGGCCGACCGACCCGGAGGCCTTCAACCGCCTGCGTTCCGTGCCCAAGGGGTTCGGCGCCTCGCGCCTGGGTCTGGAACTGTGCGCCGAGCTGAAGCGGGTGCTGGCCGATCCGGAGGCCCACGCGCCCAAGCTTGAGCGTCCCGGCCACAACCAGCCCGCACCGCCCTCGGTGGTCGAACTGCTGAAAGTGCTGCTGAAGGCGAAGAGCGACAACGCCGGCGTGGCGACCAAGCTGCTGGCCAATGTCGCGGATCTGGAAAAGATCGCCCTGGACGACGAAGCAGACGTGGATGCGCTCAAGGGCTGGCGTCGTCAGTTGTTCGGCGAGGATGCGCTGAAGCTGAAGCGCGGCGAGATCGCCCTGGTCTTGAACGGCCCTCGGGTCGAGGTCGTCGAGATCGAATAGAAAAAGGGCCGCTCGTTCGAGCGGCCCTTTCGGTATCAGGCCACCGTGGCGGTGACGATCTTGCCCGGATTACGGGGCGGTTCGCCCTTGGGCAGGGCATCGACGTGTTCCATGCCTTCGGTCACCTCGCCCCAGACGGTGTACTGGCCGTCCAGGAAGGAGGCGTCGTCCAGGCAGATGAAGAACTGGCTGTTGGCGCTGTTCGGATCGCTGGTGCGGGCCATTGAGCAGACGCCGCGGGCGTGCCGTTCCTTGGAGAATTCCTGCTTCAGGTTCGGCTTCTTGGAGCCCGAGGTGCCCGTGCCGGTCGGATCGCCGCCCTGGGCCATGAAGCCGGCGATGACGCGGTGGAAGACCACGCCGTTATAGAAGCCTTCGCGCGCCAGTTCGGTGATGCGCGCGACGTGGCCGGGGGCCAGGTCGGGGCGCAGCTTGATGACCACGTTGCGGTCCTCGCCGTCGCCGGTGTCGAGTTTGAAGGTCAGGGTTTCGTCGGCCATCGGCGCGCTCCATGTGTTGAATCTGGCGGGGGTCATAGCCCGTGAAGGCCGTCCCGGCTATGTGGGAAGGATGAGTGACGACGAAAAGACCCCTCCCGCCCCAGAACGCCGCCGCATGGTCCGCCCCCCGTCGGGCGGCACGGCCGCCGGGCGCGGCATGGGCACCAAGATGAAGACGGCGGACACCAAGTCGATGTCCAGTCAGCAATGGATCAAGCGCCAGCTGTCCGACAAATGGTCCGAGCGCGCCCGGGCCGAGGGCTGGCGCAGCCGCGCGGCCTTCAAGCTGCTTGAGATCGACGAGCGGTTTCACCTGATCAAGACGGGCAGTCGGGTCATCGACCTGGGGGCCGCGCCGGGCGGCTGGGTGCAGGTCGCGCTGAAGAAGGGGGCCAAGTCGGTGGTCGGGGTCGACCTGTTGATGATCGAGCCGATCCCGGGTGCCGAACTGGTGCAGGCCGATTTCACCCATCCGGGGGTGGATCAGCAGATGATCGACCTGCTGGGCGGACGGCCCGATGTGGTCCTGTCCGACATGGCCCACAACACCGTCGGCCATCGCCAGACCGACCACCTGAAGATCATCGCCCTGATCGAAATTGCCGCCGACTTCGCCATCCGCACCCTGAAGCCCGGCGGGCATTTCGTGTCGAAGAACTTCCAGGGCGGGGATGCGGGCGGGGTTCTGGCGCGGCTGAGGGCCGAGTTCGAGACGGTGAAATACGTCAAGCCGTCGTCCAGCCGCAAAGACAGCGCCGAAGTTTTTCTGGTGGCGATGAACAGGAAGTAGGTCTCAGACCTCGGCAAGTTCCGCCGCGCGCCGGGCTTTCCTGGCCTCGATCCGCGTCCAGATGCGGTCGTGCACCGTGAAGAACAGGGTCTGGACCAGGGGCTCGATCGTGCCGATGGCCAGGGCCAGTTGCCAGTTGCGGGTCAGGGCGAAGGCCACCGCGACGGCGACCGCGAAGTGCATGACGCCATAGGTTACCGTCTTGGCGGCGATTTGCTTGAACGAGCGGGGCAGGGCGTGACTGTGGCCCGCATGGGAGCCGAAGCCGTGGCCATGCGCGCGGGTCTGTTCTTCGGGCGTCATCATGCCCAGGCGAGCGGTGAACGCCTCGGACGCCTCCTCGACCCCGGTCAGCATGCCGCGCCGCTCGACCCGGTGCCAGACGCGGTCGTGGATCGAATAGGCGATGGTCTGGAAGAAGGGCTCGATGACCCCGACCGCCAGGGCCAGTCGCCAGTCGCGCGTGATCGCGAACGCCACCAGAATCGCGACGACCAGGTGCATCACGCCATAGCTGGCGATCTTCAGCGCTAGGCGACGGGCGGTGGTGAGGATGGCGCGGACCATAGGTGCTCAGAATGTGGGGGCGGGGCCACGCGGCGCAAGCCAAAAGTCGTTATCGTCACTATAGGTCGCGGCAGGCCTTGCGGTTCCTGCCTGTCGGGCGTTATACGCGGCCCGCAAAACGGAGACTCCTCATGGAGATACGCGAAGGGCTTACCTTCGACGATGTTTTGCTGGAACCCGGCCCGTCAGAGATCATGCCCGCAGATGCGGACGTCTCGACGAAGCTGACCCGCGACATCAGTCTGAACATCCCGCTGACCTCGTCCGCCATGGACACGGTCACCGAAAGCCGGCTGGCCATCGCCATGGCCCAGGCCGGCGGTCTGGGCATTCTTCACCGCAACATGACGGTCGAGGAACAGGCCGATCAGGTGCGGGAGGTCAAACGCTATGAAAGCGGCATGGTCATCAATCCGGTGACCATCACGCCCCAGACGACGCTGGGCGAAATCCGCGCCATCGTGGCCAAGAAGAAGATCAGCGGCTTTCCGGTCGTCGATCCCGACACGGGGCGTCTGGTCGGCATCCTGACCAATCGCGACATGCGGTTCGACACCGATCCGAACCGCAAGGCCATCGAGCTGATGACCACCGGCGATCTGGTCACCGTGCGTGAGGGGGCCGGACGTGACGAGGCGCGGGCCCTGCTGCGCGATCGCAAGATCGAGCGGGTCATCGTGGTTGACGAAGATTATCGCGCCACCGGCCTAATCACGATGAAGGACATCGAGAAGGCCCAGGCCCATCCCCATGCGGCCAAGGACGATCAGGGCCGGCTGCTGGTCGGTGCCGCCTCGACCGTCGGCGACGCAGGCTATGAGCGGGCCATGGCCCTGGCCGAGGCCGGCGTGGACGTGGTCGTCATCGACACCGCCCACGGTCACTCGATTCAGGTCAGCCGGGTGGTCGAGCGCATCAAGCGCGAGAGCAACCGCATCCAGATCATCGCCGGCAATGTCGCCACCTATGACGCCGCCCGCGCCCTGATCGACGCGGGCGCGGACGCCGTAAAGGTCGGCATCGGCCCGGGCAGCATCTGCACCACCCGCATCGTCGCGGGCGTCGGCGTGCCCCAGCTGACGGCCATCATGGAGGCGGTTCGCGCCGCCAAGGGGTCGGGCGCACCGGTCATCGCCGACGGCGGCATCAAATACTCCGGCGACCTGGCCAAGGCCATCGCGGCCGGGGCCAGCGTGGCCATGATGGGCTCGATGTTCGCAGGCACGGACGAAAGCCCCGGCGAGGTCTTTCTGTACCAGGGCCGCTCCTACAAGTCGTACCGCGGCATGGGCTCGGTCGGGGCCATGGGGGCCGGCTCGGCCGACCGCTATTTCCAGAAGGAAGTCGAGGACAGCCAGAAGCTGGTGCCCGAGGGCATCGAAGGCCAGACCCCCTACAAGGGTCCGATCGCGCCGGTGCTGCACCAGATGGTCGGGGGGCTGCGCGCTGCCATGGGCTATGTGGGGGCCGGCACGATCCCACAGCTTCAGGAACGCGCCCGCTTCGTGCGGATCACCGGCGCGGGTCTGCGTGAAAGCCACGTCCACGACGTGATGATCACCCGCGAAGCGCCGAACTACCGGCAGGGCTGAGGGACAGGTTCATGACGACCGAACTGATCTATCTGTCGGCGACCCTGATCCTGGCGGTGGTGCAGATCTTCCTGCCCGCCGCCGGTCGCACGGCCCAGTATGGTGCCAAGTGGAATGCCGGGGCCCGCGACGGCGAGATGCCGCCGGTCTCTCCGGTCACAGGGCGTCTGGAGCGGGCCCAGGCCAATCTCTACGAAACCCTGCCGCTGTTCATCGGCGCTGTGCTGATCGCCCATGTCATCGGGGTTCAGGACACCCTGACCCTGTGGGGCGCGGCCCTCTATTTCTGGGCCCGCGTCGTCTATGTGCCCCTGTACGCTTTGGGCGTGCCCTATCTTCGCACGATCGTCTTCCTGGTCTCGCTGGTCGGACTGTTGATGGTGATCGCGGCTCCCCTGTTGACCCCGATCGGATCGTCTTGACCCCAGCTGCCCGCCTCGTCGCCGCCGCCTCCATTCTGGACAGCATCACCCAAGGGCGCGCGCCCGCCGATGTCGTCATCAAGGCCTGGGGCACGGCCAACCGCTATGCCGGGTCCAAGGACCGCCGCGCCATCGCCGAGCGGGTCTATCTGGTTCTGCGCTCGCGCGGTCGTCTGGTCCGCGCCATGGGCGGGCGCGAGGACGGACGCGCCCTGGTGATCGGCTCGCTGGCCTTTCTCGACCAGCTGTCGCTTCAGGAGATCGAAACCCTGCACAGTGGCGACGGCTACGGGCCCCGTCCGCTGTCCAAACAGGAGCGCGCGCGGATCGAAGCGGGAGAGGGCGATGAGGCCGAAAGCGCCATCGCCGGTCTGCCGGCCTTCGTGGTCGAGGACCTGAAGGCGACCTTCGGCGACGACTGGACCACACAGGCGCAAGGGTTGATGGCGCGCGCCCCGGTCGATCTGCGGGTGAATACGGCCCGCACGACGCCGCAGGCGGCGAAAGCCGAACTGACAGCGGCGGGTCTGAAGCCAGAGGCCATGCCCTGGTCGGCCGTGGGCCTGCGCCTGCCGTCCGAACCGGCACCGAACGTCCAGGCGCTTGAGGCCTTCAACGGCGGGCGGGTCGAGATTCAGGACGAGGGCAGCCAGCTTGTGACCTGGCTGGCCGGTGCCGGTCTGTCCCTGACCCTAGACAGCGTTGTGGTGGACTATTGCGCGGGCGGCGGTGGCAAGACCCTGGCCCTGGCCCAGATCATGGCCCCTTCTCCCCTTGCGGGAGAAGGTGGCGGCCGCAGGCCGACGGATGAGGGGTCGCGCAGCTGGTCGCCTGTGGCTTCCAGCGACCACTCGTCTGATGGTGGGGAAACCCCTCATCCGACCCGCTCCGCGGGCCACCTTCTCCCGCAAGGGGAGAAGGCAAGGGGCCTGATCGCCTGCGACGTCGTGCAGAAACGCCTCGACAACATCCAGCCGCGCCTGGCCCGTGCCGGGGTTGCCGCCGACCTGCGTCTGATCGGCCAGAATGGCGGCGGGGTGGAGGAGTTCAACGGCAAGGCCGATCTGGTCTTCGTCGATGCGCCCTGCACCGGCTCCGGAGCCTGGCGCCGCCATCCCGAGGAGGCCTGGCGGCTGAAGGCGGACGAGGTCGAGCGGCTGCATGCCCTGCAACGGCGCATCCTGACCCAGGCTGCGCAGCTCGTTAAGCCGGGCGGGCGTCTGGCCTATGTCACCTGTTCGGTCCTGCGAGCCGAGAATGAAGCGACGGCCGAGGCCTTCGAGGCCGCGAACCCCGGCTTCCGTCCGGTGGCCATTGCCGATCTGGCCGCCACACCCACCCTGACCGACGCCGCCCGCGCCACGCTGGCAGAGGCTGCCAACGGCCACACCCTGCGCCTGTCGCCCGCCTCGACCGGCACCGACGGCTTCTTCATCGCGCTCTACGAGAGGACCTGATGACCGACCACCGATCCGTCCTCATCGTCGATTTCGGCAGCCAGGTGACCCAGCTGATCGCGCGGCGCCTGCGCGAAGCCAGCGTCTATTGCGAAATCCATCCCTTCCAGAAGGCCGAGGCGGCGCTGGCTGCCATGAACCCGGCGGCCATCATCCTGTCGGGCGGTCCCGAGAGCGTGCACGAAGAGGGCAGCCCGCGCGCGCCTCAGGGCGTCTTTGAAGCCGGCGTGCCGGTGCTGGGCATCTGCTACGGCGAGATGACCATGTGCGAACAACTGGGCGGCAAGGTCGAGGGCGGCCACACCCGCGAATTCGGTCGCGCCGAAATCACCGTCCAGAAGGCGTCTCCGTTGCTGGCTGACCTGGCCCCGGTCGGCGAGGACGAGACGGTCTGGATGAGCCACGGGGACAAGATCGTAGCGATCCCGCAAGGCTTCGACGTGGTCGCCACGTCCGAGGGCTCGCCCTATGCCGTCATCGCTGACGAGACCCGTCGCTTCTACGGGGTGCAGTTCCATCCGGAGGTGATGCACACCCCGCGCGGCCACCAGATGCTGAAGAACTTTACCCACGGCATCGCCGGGCTGAAGGGCGACTGGACCATGGCCGCCTATCGCGACGAGAAGATCGCCCAGATCCGCGAACAGGTCGGCGACGCCAAGGTGATCTGCGGCCTGTCGGGCGGCGTCGATTCGTCGGTTGCGGCCGTGCTGATCCACGAGGCGATCGGTGACCAGCTGACCTGCGTGTTCGTCGATACGGGTCTGCTGCGCAAGGACGAGGCGACCCAGGTCACGACGCTTTTTCGCGAGCACTACAATATCCCGCTGATGCACGTTGATGCCTCGAAGGAATTTCTCGGCGAGCTGGCCGGGCAGTCGGACCCGGAGACCAAGCGCAAGATCATCGGCCGGGTCTTCATCGAGGTGTTCGACCGCGAGGCCTCCAAGATCGACGGCGCCGAGTTCCTGGCCCAGGGCACCCTCTATCCGGACGTGATCGAGAGCGTTTCCTCCTCGTCCGGCAAGGCCCATGTCATCAAGAGCCACCACAATGTCGGTGGCCTGCCCGACTATATGAAGCTGAAGCTGGTCGAGCCGCTGCGCGAGCTGTTCAAGGACGAAGTGCGGGCCCTGGGTCGTGAACTGGGCCTGACCGACGCCTTCGTTGGGCGTCATCCGTTCCCCGGACCGGGCCTGGCCATCCGCATCCCCGGCGAGATCACGCCGGACGCGGTCGAGACCCTGCAACAGGCCGACGCCATCTATCTGGACGAAATCCGCAAGGCGGGCCTTTACGACAAGATCTGGCAGGCCTTTGCCGTGCTGCTGCCAGTGAAGACCGTCGGCGTCATGGGCGATGCGCGGACATACGAGAAGGTCCTCGCCCTGCGGGCCGTGACCTCCACCGACGGCATGACGGCGGATTTCTTCGAGTTTCCCTGGGACGTTCTGGGTCGCACCGCGACGCGCATCGTCAATGAAGTCAGGGGCGTAAACCGCGTCGTCTATGACGTGACCTCAAAGCCCCCCGGCACGATCGAGTGGGAATAGTCCGGACGCAAAAACGCCCCTGACAGCTGCTGTCAGGGGCGTTTCCGTTTCTAGAAGCGGTAGTTGATGCCGACCCGCAGGTTCCGGCCCGGCTGGGGCGCGATATCCTTCAGGAAGGAGACGTGCTCTCGCGCCTCCTCGTCGGTCAGGTTCCGGCCCTCGGCGAAGACGGTGACGTTCCTGTCGGCGAACGGACGCCAGGCCCCGGACAGATTGACCAGGGTATAGCTGTCAGTCGGCAGTTCGAACTCGGCCACCTCGTCCTGCTCGCCCACGTGACGGACTTCCAGCGCCACGTCGAACGGCGTGGAGGCGTACTTCACCCGGCCGGTCAGCGAATAGGGCGGGATGCGCGCGGCGGGGCCCAGGTCGGTGTCGGCATCGACATAGTCGGCGGCGGCCTCCAGCGTCACGACCTGGCTGCCCGACGTCCAGACGTCATAGGCTGCTTGGGCCTCGAAGCCCTTGAACTCGGCGTCCGTCTGCAGGTAGGCGAAGATCGGAAACTCCTCGATCTCGCCGTCCTCGTCGAACTCGAACACCTCGCCCGTGTCGCGCTGGTCGATGAAGCCGTCGTATTTGGAGGCATAGACGTGCAGGTCGCTGCGGAAGGCCCCGCGATCGTAGTGGACCGTGCCCTCCAGCGTCGTGACCTTCTCGCTATCCAGCGTCACATCGCCCAGCTCATAGGCGGCGGTGGCGATGTGGACGCCGTCCGAGAACAGCTCGACCTCTGACGGCGCGCGCTCGGTGCGCGACAAGCTGAGGCCCAGGAACAGGCCGGGGGCAGGGCGCAGGAAGGCGGCGGCCGACGCCGACCAGTTGTCGAACTCGCGCTCGATCTCGGCCCCACCCGACAGTGGCGTGGCCGTCAGCGTACGGCGGTCGTAACGCAGGCCGCCCTCGAAGCCATAGCCGTCGCGGTCCAGCCGCTGAACGGTATAGATGCCTTGTTCCTCGATATCGGTGGTGGGCACGAAGGCCTCTTCGCCGATGGCTTCGAAGGTGCGCTCCAGGGCCTGGATGCCGATGGCCCCGTTCCAGCCGTCACGCTCGCGCTGGACCAGGTCCAGCCGGGCCTCCTGGCCATCGGAGTTGAAGATGGTGCCGGGCTCGCCGGGGCCCTCGAACTCGGTGTGGGTATAGTCGGCCTGGCCATAGGTGCCGCGGATCGAGCGAAAGGGGCCGGTGTCGAAACGGTATTCGCCGCGCGCGTCAAACCGCTCCTGCTGCAGGTCGATGAAGACGCCCTCTTCGGCCACCACGCCATAGGTGCTGTCGGTTTCCTTGTACGACACGCCGAAGAAGCCCTTGTCGCCGATGTACGATCCGCCGACGCCCCACGCGTCCAGCTGCGAAAAGCTGTTGGGCAGGACGCCGGCGGTGTCGGGCCGCTCGATCCCGTCGGCCGCGGCGCGACGAGCCGAAATGGGCGAGCCAGGGATGTCATAGCTGTTCGCGTCCTTGGTCACCGCATCGACGGTCAGGGCTAACTGGCCGAGCGCGACAGTGGCGCGACCGTTGAAGGCGGTGCCGTCGTCGACGGTCGAGGTCTGGGCCGAGAAGGAGCCGTCGATGCCACCCTCGGGTAGCTCTTCCGGAATGCGCCCGTCCAGGATGTTCACGACGCCGCCGATGGCCGATCCACCGTAAGCCAGGGTTGCGGGCCCGCGAATGATCTCGATGCGGTTCGATTCCGCTGGGTCCGTCGCCACCTGGTGGTCGGGCGAAACGGAGGAGGCGTCGATCAGGCCGACGCCGTTGGTCAGCACCTGCACGCGCGGACCGGTCAGGCCCCGGATCACCGGACGGCTCGATCCGGGTGCAAAGGCGGTCGAGCGCACGCCCGGCAGGCCGTTCAGCAGGTCGCCCAGCGAGGAGGCAGGGGCGATGGCCAGGGCGTCTTCATCCACCACGCTGGTGGCGATGGTGGTGGCGTTCTGGCTGATGCCGAAGGGCTGGCCGGTGACGATGATCTCTTCCAACTCGACCGGCTGGGTCTGCGCGGGCACCGACTGGGCCGCGGCCATGCCGCCGAATGCGGCCCAGCCCGTGGCGGCCAGCAGGAGGGTGCGGGTGGAGGGGCGATGACGCATGACAGAACTCTCTCGGGGAAGGAGAGGGTGTGTTATGAAATAACATACTAATCCGTCAAGGCCGCGATGGTTACGGTCTCGTCATGTGAGAGATCAGGTGTCCCTCAACCGGGTGCTCGCGACGCGTCCGTCCTCGAACTGCAGCTCCAGAATGCGGATGTCCATGAAGCTGGGGCATAGGTGGTAGTGCAGCGGGCTTTCGTCGTCGTGGCTGTCCGGCTGCCCAAGCCTTGCGATGACCTCCGCCTCGGTCAGGCCGTTCAGACCGACCCGCTCGCGAAGATCGGTGACCATGTCGCACCGGGTGGTGTCCCTTAACGTGTCCGCCGCCTTCCACGCCACAGGGTCGAACCGGACGCGTTTGCCTGTCGAATCATCCATGCACGCCGCCAGCAGCGTCGATGCGCCTGCCAGGGACGCGATCGCCAGTACCAGTCTGAATACGTGCCGTTGCATATCTGCCTCCTGTGATCCCGGCGGGGGTATCACGGGTCAGCCGGTCGTAGGATTGACGGAAGCTGACATCGGCGGCGTTCAGGTCGTATAGACTGCGCCACATGACCCTGACACTCTACGGCATCCCCAACTGCGACACCGTCAAGAAGGCCCGCGTCTGGCTGGATCAGAACGGCACCGCCTTCAACTTCCATGACTACAAGAAGGCGGGCATCGACCGGCCCAAGCTGGAGGCCTGGGTGGCCGAGCATGGGTGGGAGACGGTGCTGAACCGGGCCGGGACGACATTCCGGGCCTTGCCGGAGGCGGACAAGGCGGGGCTGGATGCGGACAAGGCCATCGCCCTGATGCTGGCCCAGCCGTCGATGATCAAACGCCCGGTGCTGGATCTGGGCGACCGGACGGTGGTGGGTTTCAAACCGGAGCTTTATGCGGCGGCGCTCGCCTAGCGAACCAGGGTGAACTGCGCCGCCTGACCGGTCTGGGCACTGGCGCTCAGCCAGACGTCGAACAGGCCGGGTTCGGCGATCATCGTGTGATCCGGACCCATGAACCGCACATCGGCGAACGTCAGGGGCATGGTCACCTCCACCGACTTGCCTGCGGGCACCGTCACGCGCCGGAAAGCCTTCAGCAACCGTACCGGCTGGGTCAGGGAGGCGACGCGGTCGCGGATATAGAGCTGGACCACCTCGGTGACGTCGCGGTCGCCGCCGTTGGTCAGGGTGACGCTGGCCTCGATCTGGCCGTTCCAGGCCATGGTCTGTGACGACAGCCGCGTCTCGGACCAGTCGATGGGCGCATAGGTCAGGCCGTGGCCGAACGGATAGAGCGCCGCATGCGGCACCTCGCGGAACTTGGAGGTGAACTCCTGAT
>CALRXI020000030.1:0-22975 GCA_943372125.1 Brevundimonas vancanneytii | reverse complement strand
TGTGGCGGGTCGCTCATACTCTGCCAGGCGCTGGTTGATCGCAGCGATCTCCTCCGGCGTCGGCTGACGACGCCCGCCCAGGGAGACGACGCCGACCACGCGTGTCTGACCATCGATCACCACGGTGCGCGGAGCCATGCCTTCGCCGTTGGCCACGGCGTCGGCGAGCGAGGCCTCGTCCGTGGCGGCGATCTGAAGTCGGGGCCGCGACAGCCGCGCCTCGTCGATCACCGGCTCGCGGCCGGAATAGGCTTGGCGAAATGCCGCGGTCTCTCCGCTGAGGCCCTTCCAGCGGTAGAAGATATGCGCGCCGATCTGGGTCAGCTTGTTCAAAGTGGTGGCCCACCATGGATGGACGTAGTCGGCGTGGTAGTGGGTCGCGGTGCCGACCTTGGTGGCGACGTGACCGGCCAGCATGCGCTCAGCCACCGTCTGCGATCGCTTCCACGCCCAGCCGACGGGCTCCTGGGCCAGGGCTCCCATGCAGGTGAAGCTGAACTGGCATCCTGTGGTGCGATCCGCCCCCTCGAACACCACGCCGCAGATGCTGTTGGGATAGTTCAGATCGCGGACACGGTTCAGGATCACCTGGGCCACCGCCTCCTGCCCCTCGGTCGGCTCGAGCGCGGCTTCGTAATAGATGCCCTGCGTCAGGCAGCGCAGGGCGCGACGGCGGTCGGCCTCGCTGGCCGGGCGGAACACGAAAGGCCGCGCCGGGCGCAACAGGCCGCTGGACGGCGTCGCAGCGTTGATTTGCTGCGCCTCCAGGCCGGACTGGCCGAAATCGAGCGTCGGTTTGCCGCCCAGCGACAGCGTCTCCCAGCCTGGCGTCAGGCCGTAAAGCGCCGCCTGCCGGTAGCGAGGGTCGTGCCGGATCGCCAGCGCCAGTTGGGACGGGTCCATGTCCGCGCGGATGGCGAAAAAGCCGTCCGGACCCAGGTCACCGCCGGTGGCCAGCCGCACCGCCTGCGCCTGCCGATCAACGTCCGGACGGGATGTGGCGAAGGCCATCGTCACCGTCAGCACAAGCGCGAGCGCCAGAGGCACGATGGCCCCGGGCCATCGCATCATCCGCTTAAACGATGTCCGGATCGTCTGGACCAAATCCTGCTCCGCGCCCGCGCGTCGGGCTCGGCCTTATCACCTGCCGCGACGGCGGATTTCGGGCCAGAAAGCGCCGGTCTCTAGCGCCCGCCCAAGGTCGAACGCAACATCCAGGCGAACTTCTCATGCGCGGCCAGACGCTGGGTCATCAGATCGGCGGAGGCCTCGTCGCCAGCGTCGGACGCGACGTCCAGAGCCTTGCGCGCGGTGGCGATCAGGGTCTCGTGGTCCTGCATCAGTTCCTTGAGCATTGCGGTCGCTTCCTTTTCAGGGTCGCCGTCCTTGATCGAGGTCAGATTGCCGAACGCCGGATAGGACTGGGGGGCCAGCACGCCCAAGGCCCGGATACGCTCGGCGATATCGTCCAGCGCATTCCACATGTCGGTGTACTGCTGCTCCAGCAGATTGTGGAAGCTGAAGAATTCGGGGCCACGAACGTTCCAGTGATAGCCGTGCGTCTTCAGATAGACGGCAAAGCTGTCGGCCAGAACCTTGGTCAGTTCCTCGGCCACATCGCCGCGCTCGGCCTTGGTCAATCCGGTATGAATGGTGGCGGTCATGGTCGATCCTTCGATGAATATCTAGCTTGGCAGTTGGGGATTGGGCATACGGTCCGCAACCGCCGCGCTTGCAGGAACGCGATCCGGTCCAATACGTTGCGACGCTGTCTCTCCAGGAGGCATCCAGGGGGATAATGGCCAGCCGCAAGCCTTTCGGTCGCGCATTCGATATCGACGCCGGCGTGACCCGCCTGGCGCGCCTGCCGGCGCTGGCCTGGTGGCAGTCGGTATTGATCGGCGTGGTCTGCGCCGCCGTCATGCTGACGGTCAGGCAGACGTTGTCGATCCTCTATGGCGACATCCCCGGCTTCATGATCCTGCTGCCAGGCGTGATCGTTGCCGCCCTGGCGGCGGGCCGGGTTGCGGGACTGACAGCAGTCGCCACAAGCCTGGTAGGCGGCTGGCTGGTACTGGACGTCGCCCTGTTCGGGCCGGGCATGATCGATCAACTGGCCCGCGTGACGACGATTAACTTCATCGTCGTCGGCCTGTTCGCCGCCATCGTCGCCTCGGCGTTTCGCAAGATCGTCAAGCGACTGGATGCCTCGGTCGTGGAACTGAAGGCCAGCGAAAGCCGGGCCACGGAAACCGAGTCGCAACTGCATGCCATGGTCGATCAGGCCGCGGCCGGCATCGCCCGCGTCGGACTGGATGGGCGGGTGGTTTCCGGCAATGCCCGCTTTGCCCAGATCATCGGCCGAACACCGGATCAGATCGTCGGCGTCAAGACCAGCGACGTCACCCACCCCGACGACATCGCGCCGACACAGGACGCGCTCCAGGCGGCGCTGGCGGGCGGTGAGGGCCATGTCGAAAAACGCTACATCCGCCCGGACGGCACCGTGGTCTGGGCCTTTACCAGCCTGAGGGCACTGACAAGCGCCTCGGGCGAGGTGATCGGGTTCGTGGCGGTGCTGGTCGACATCACCGCCGCCAAATCCGCCGAGGCGGCCCTGCGCGAGAGCGAAAGCCGGTTCCGCGACATCGCCGACACGGCCCCGGTCCTGATCTGGGTGACGGCTCAGGATCGGACGCGCGCCTTCGTCAATCAGGCCTATGTCGCCTACCATGGTGGCAACTACGAGGATGCCCGCACCGGCGATTGGCGCGACATGATCCATCCGGAGGATCAGGCGATGATCCTGGAACAATCCATCGCCGGCGAGGCCACCGGACGCCCCTTTGCCATGGAGGCACGATATCGCCGGGCCGACGGCGTCTATCGCTGGCTCCGCTCCTTCTCTCGTCCGCGCCTTAACGCCAGCGGGGAGGTCATCGGTTTCGTAGGGGTGGCCTTCGACATCACCGAGCCCCGTCAGGCCGAAGACGATCTGAAGCGGATCAACGAGCTGCTGGAAGATCGGGTCAACCAGGCCCTGGCCGAAAAGGCGCGGGCCGAGGCCGACCTGATGCACGCCCAGCGCATGGAGTCGATCGGGCGCCTGACCGGGGGCGTGGCACACGACTTCAACAATCTGCTGACCGTCGTGATCGGCGCGCTGGACATCATCCTGCGGTCCCCGGACGACGCGGCCAAGCGCAAGAAGCTGGGCGAGGCCGCCCTGGCCGCGGCCCGCCGGGGCGAGGGCCTGACCCACCAGTTGCTGGCCTTTTCGCGCCGCCAGACGCTCAGGCCTCAGCCCGTGGATCTGAACGCACATATTCTGGAGGGCGAGCCGCTTCTGAAACGCGCCGTTGGCGAGGCGGTCGAGTTGCGGCTGAGGCTCCGCCGTGGCGGGGCGGCTGTGAACGTCGATATAGCCCAGTTCGAGGCGGCGCTGCTCAATCTGGTGGTCAACGCCCGTCATGCCGTGAAGGACGGCGGTCGTATCGGCATCCAGACGCAAAGCTGCGAGGTGCAGACGGGGGATGTCATCGACCTGCCGGCGGGACAGTATGTCTGCGTGACCGTATCGGACAATGGCTCGGGCATGGATGCCGACGTCATGGCCAGGGTGTTCGAACCCTTCTTCACCACCAAGGCCGTCGGCAAGGGGACGGGGCTGGGCCTCAGCCAGGTCTACGGCTTTGCGCGTCAGAGCGGGGGGGCGGTGCGTATCCGGTCGAAACCCGGTCGGGGCACCCAGATCAAGCTGTACCTGCCCCCCCTGGCCGAAGGGATGGCGATCGCGGAACCTGAGACGGTCGTGGCCACCACCAGTGTATCCAACCGTCGGCTGCTGCTGGTCGAGGACGACGCCAGCGTCGCGGCCGTGGCTCTGGAGTTGCTGCAGGACACCGGATTCAAGGTGCAGACGGCCGAAACCGCGCCCCAGGCGCTGGAACTGCTGGCGGACGAAGCCTTCGACGTGATGCTGAGCGACATCGTCATGCCGGGCGGCATGACGGGGATCGAGCTGGCACAGCAGGTCACACGGGACTACCCGGCCATGAAGGTCGTGCTGACCTCGGGCTATGCCGGAGACGATGTGGATGAGGCGCTGAAGGACGCGCCCTGGCCGTTTCTACGCAAACCCTATTCGGGTGAGGCCTTGGCGGCGATCCTGGGTGGGTCCGACGACACCACCCAGTCCTGAGGCGACCTAGCGACGCGCCTTGCGGGCCGCGTAGCGGGCGTCGCGAGCGGCCTTCTGCTCTTCCTTGGTCAGTTGCTTGCGCTCCTTGCGGGCCGCGCGCTTCTCGGCATCGACGGCTTCCTGCGCAGCCATCTCGGCGGCCATGCGTGCCGCTTCCTTCTCGGCCTTCTCGCGGCGGGCCTCGGCCTTGGCCAGTTCATGCTGCTGGCGGATGGCTTCCTTCTCGGCCTCGCGCTTGGCCTGCAGCTTGTCGAACTCGGGGTCCGGCGCGGCGGGCTTGGGCTTGAACCGGGCCAGCAAGGCCTTCTTGGCCTCTTGCTGGGCCGTGATGCGGTCGTTGAAGCCGGTCTGTTTCAAATCTCTCATGCGTGGAGTCGTCGATATCCCTGATCGTGTCCGGATGCGCGTGGCGCAACAGGCGAGCGGCGCTCAGCCCAGCGGGTGGCCTAAAGACCATATGGCCTCAAAAATCAAGGTTGGCCGCAGCCATGTCTGCTGCAGCCAACCCCGGTTGTGTGTTCAGCGTGGCTTTTCGGCCTGGCCGACTGCGGCACCCGCCGCACCACCGACAGCGGCACCGACGGGACCACCCACGACGGCACCGGCGACGGCACCCGTGGCAGCCTTCTGTTCGATGGTGGTGCCACAGGCGGCGGCACCGAGGGCTACGGTGGCTAGGGCAAGGGTCAAGGCAAGGCGTTTCATCAGCTATCCTCCAGCGATATGGTCAAGCCGGAACGCCATGCCCCGCCACGAGTTCCGGCGCGATCCAACGGCATCGCAAGCTCGTCCCGTCTTGAAGTTCGCGAAGCCGGCGATAACAATAGATACGGTACGGTCCAATATGCCCGGGCGGCTTTCGACACGATC
The DNA here is from genome assembly GCA_943372125.1 of Brevundimonas vancanneytii. Taxonomy (GTDB): domain Bacteria; phylum Pseudomonadota; class Alphaproteobacteria; order Caulobacterales; family Caulobacteraceae; genus Brevundimonas; species Brevundimonas vancanneytii_D. Next base: position 17,904 of record CALRXI020000030.1, on the reverse strand, counting down.
TATGTAGTCGCGACGTTTTCGAATACAGCAATGGACACCGTCACTTGGCGGTTTTTTCCATATTTGCTAGGGCTGCGCCTGTGGGTACCCAAAACGGGTACCGCGATGTTGCGCCGCACACAAATCTTGCGAATCAAACACATTGAGGCCATAAACGGCTGGCTTAAGGCGCGTCCTCGACGAAACGGGCATTCACCGACCGTCGATATGGTTGCAGCTGCTGCGGCGCACACCCTTGTCGGGTCATCGCGGATCGCACGGCGGCGAGACTACCTGGGGGCGGCATTGCGCCCTGTCGAATGGACTAGAGCCTTTGTCGAACCCGTCGCTTCAGCGCGTGATGTCACTTGCCGACCGTAAAGCCCGGATCAGGCCCGGCACGGCGGTCATGGCATTCGGCGCGCTGGTGAGTGTGGCCATCGGTGGAGCCTATGTCGCAGGCTCGGCTGCCAAGGCGACGACGGTTCGCGCCCAGGCCGAACGTATCCAGGGTGCGACGGCGGCGGGCTTTACCGAAGAGGCGCTGGCTGCGGCGACGGGGCTGGACGAAAGCGCCCTGACCATCGCACGACGCCACGATCCCTATCTGGTTGCCGGTTCGGACCAGCGGGATCGTCAGGCCGAACTTCTGACTGCGCGTCTGGAACAGCTTCGCGCCAGCCAGGCTGGATCGGGCCTGCGCCGTGTCAGCCTGACGGGCAATGCGCCCGCGCAACCCTTCCGTCTCGGCGGCGCGCTGGAGGCGTCGCGCGATCTCGATTGCCTGACAGAGGCCGTCTACTATGAAGCGCGCGGCGAGGGTCGCGACGGCATGCGTGCCGTGGCCCAGGTGGTCCTGAACCGCGTGCGCCATCCCGCCTATCCCAAGAGCGTCTGCGGCGTCGTCTATCAGGGCTCTAACCGCAGCTCGGGCTGCCAGTTCAGCTTCACCTGCAATCGCGAACTTCTGGGTCGCCGCAACGCCGTCGCCTGGGACCGGGCCCGCACCATCGCCTCGGGTGCCCTGTCCGGCCAGGTGTTCGGCACCGTCGGCAATGCCACCCATTTCCACACGACCGCAGTAAACCCCAACTGGCGCAACTCGCTGGTGCGCGTGGCCCAGGTCGGTGACCATCTGTTCTATCGCTTCAGCGGTCGGGCCGGGTCTCGCGCAGCCTTCGCCTATGCCGGTCGCTCCTCGACGGCATCGGACACCGCACCGCGCGTCGTCCAGGCCAGTTTGAACACGGCAGCGGACGTCAACGACGGCCCCGTGGCCTATACCGACGTCGTCACCTCCGATGCGACACCGGCAGCGCCGAAGACGGCTCCTGCTGCGGCTGAAGCCGTCTCGGTCGTGGTCTCGCCGACCGCCTGATAGGCCTCAGGACGCGATGCGGGCGTCAAGACCGATGTCCAGCGATGGCGCGGAATGAGTCAGCGCCCCGACCGAGATCACGTCCACGCCCGTCTCGGCGATGCCGCGCACTGTTTCCAGGTTCACGCCGCCCGACGCCTCAAGCGTCACCCGCCCGGCGGTCCGGGCCACGGCCTCTCGCAGCATGGGCAGGTCGAAGTTGTCCAGCATGATCACATCCGGGCCGTTGCCCTGATCGATCAGAGCAAGCAGCTGATCCAGCTGATCCAGCCCGTCCACCTCGATCTCGACCTTCATCAGGTGTCCGACCGAGGCGCGCGCCGCCTGTACGGCGGGCACAACGCCGCCACAGACCACGACGTGGTTATCCTTGATCAGGATGGCGTCATCCAGTCCAAAGCGGTGATTGACCCCGCCGCCGCAGAGCACCGCATGCTTCTCCAGCGCGCGCAGGCCGGGCGTGGTCTTGCGGGTATCGGCGATACGCGCCTTCGTCCCCGCGACCGCCTCGACGTAGCGGCGGGTCAGGGTGGCGATGCCGCACAGACGGCCTAGCAGGTTCAGCGCCGTCCGCTCCGCCGACAGGAAGGCGCGGGCATCGGCCTCGACCTCGGCCATAACGGCACCGGCCTCGAAGGCATCGCCGTCCGATAGTTTCAACGTGATCGTCGCCTTGGGGTCCATGGCCAGGACGGCCAGGCGGACGCAGCCCAGACCCGCCACCACGCCGTGCTTTCGCGCCACGAAATCGGCCCGCATGCGTGCACCCTTCGGGATGCAGGCCATGGCCGTGACGTCGCCCGCCCGCCCCAGATCCTCTGCCAGGGCCATGCGGACGATCGGTTCGATCAACAGGTCGGGAAGGGTCCGGATCATGGTCATTCAGCCGCCATCGGCACCTCGGCCGGTTTGATCAGCCGGGTGTGCACGGGTTCGGGAAGGGTTTCGGGGTAATCCGAACGGTAATGACCGCCCCGGCTTTCATGGCGCGCCAGGGCCGAGGCGGCGATCAGCCTTGCCGTCAGCAACGGCAGGGAGTCGGGCATCGCCTGCTCAAGTACCGCCATCGCGGCCAGGGCACGGGTCAGGCCTGCCGAATCGCGCACCACGCCGACATCGTCGCTCATGACCCCACGAAGGCGGGCCAAGGCGTCTGCTGACAGGTCAGCTGGGGCGGCAGGTACGGTCACGGGACCGTCGCGCAGGGTCTCGGTAGCCGCCGCACGGCCCGTCCTGCGCCCAAACGAAGCGGCTTCCAGCAGGGAGTTGGACGCCAGTCGATTGGCCCCGTGCACACCGGTCGAGGCGCACTCGCCGACCGCATAGAGTCCTGGCAGGGTCGTATGCCCATCCGGACCCGCCGCGATCCCGCCCATGTGGTAATGCGTCGCCGGGGCGACCGGGATGGGGCTTTCGCGCGGGTCGATACCGGCCCGCATGCAGGCGGCGAAGACGGCGGGAAACTCGGTCGGGAAATGCTCGCCGATGGCGATGCGTGCATCCAGAAACGCGCCGCGTCCTTCGCTCACGGCCAGATGGACGGCGCGGGCGACGATATCCCGAGGCTTCAGGTCCGCATCAGGCTCGGGACCCAGCAGATAATCGCCATGTCGGTCGATCAGGCGCGCGCCCTCGCCGCGCAGGGCTTCGGTTGCCAGCGGCATGGGGTCCAGACCCACATCCATTGCGGTGGGGTGGAACTGGACGAACTCGGGATCGACGATCTCGGCCCCCGCCTTCCAGGCCAAAGCCAGACCTTCGCCCAGCAGGGCGGCGGGCGTGGTGGTGCGGGCGAACAAGCCCCCTGCCCCGCCGGTGGCCAGCACGACAGCCGGGGCCAGAAGCTCAACCAGTCGTCCTCCGGTCCGCTCGATCAGGGCCCCGCGCACACGGCCGGTCGCATCCTGGATGAGGCCGCGCAGGCGGGCGTCCTCCCAGACCGTCACATGCGGTGCGGCGCGAACGGAGGTTACCAGGGCCGACAGAATGGCGCGCCCAGCACCATCGCCGCCTACGCGGGCGACACGGGCTTTGGAGTGCGCTGCTTCCAGACTGACGGCGAAGTCTCCGTTGGCGTCGCGGTCGAAGGGGGCCCCCAGGGCGGCCAGCCACTCCACCGTCGCCCGACCGTCCTCGGTCAGCAGGCGCACAGCCTCAGCCTCGACCAGACCGGCTCCGGCCTCATGGGTGTCGGCAGCGTGCAAGCCGGGCGTATCGCTGAACGACAAGGCCGCCGCCATCCCGCCCTGGGCCCAGGCCGATGACGAGGCCTGCAACAGCGGCGCAGGCGTTACCACCAGCACGGGACGCGGCCCGGCCTCCAGTGCGACGGACAGACCCGCCAGCCCACCGCCGATGACCAAGGGCCCGTCGTGGTGGATGCGGCTCAACTGCGGATGCCCAGATAGGCCCCGGCGATGCGCAGGGCCTCAGGCAGCGAGCCTTCGGCCAGAGGCATAAGCGCCGCGACCCCCACAGCGGCACAGGCCACGCCGGTGGCGATGAAAAGGCCGACGCTCATGACCGCTTCCTTGACCGTCAGCTGACGCCCCTCCGGACGCCAGGCCCCGCGTCGCAGATGGCCGTACAGGGCGATGGCTAGAAACGCCGCGAGGATCCAGCGGCCCGTCACAAAGCCCCAGTAGACGACCAGAGCACCCACTGCGATCATCGCGACCCGTTCGAGCATCGGATGGATGCGCGCCAGCACCGGTCCGATGGCCTTGGAGCCGTCCAGCGGAGGGGCCGGGGCCAGATTGACCAGATTGATGGCCGCGATAACGGTCGCCGCCAGCAGCCATTCGCTACCGCCGACGGTCAGATAGAGGGCGAAAAACGGAATGGCCGCCAGCAGGCCAAACGCCGGACCCGCCAGCGACACCAGCACGCCGTGCCATTCACTGACCGGCATCCGCTGACCCTTGGCCAGGCCGCCAAGGAAGGGAATGATGTAGATGCGGGCCGGGCCCATGCCGACGGCGTTCATGGCCAGCACATGCCCGTATTCGTGGACGAACAGGCCAAAGATCGCCGCCAGAGCCACGACCCAGCTGCCGCTGACCCACCAGATGAAGCCGCCCAGCAGCAGGGTCGAGATCAGGGCCCAGGCCGGATGCTGACCCTTGTCGAGGGGAGCTTCCACGGCGTTGCGCGCAGCGGGCGCGGGCGTTTCGACGGCTTTCGGTTCGTCAGGACGCGGGTCCCAGGGGCCGCGCGGGCGGGGGGTATTGGTGTCGGTCATGGCTGCGAACTGGCCTTTCCACGGCGCGACCACAATCTACCCCTGACGATCGGCCTCACCTGCTGCATCAGATCAGCTCTACCGCCACATGGTGACGCGCCTTGAACAGGTCGTAGCGGGCGGGCACCACCGGCGGCGGCAGATCGACCATCCGCTGCACCGCCAGGCGCGCGCGCTCGGCCATCTCCTCGGGCACCGTCACCTCGAACTGCAGATTGACCAGGCAGTCACGGATGTTTTCCAGCGTGATGCGCTTCATGTGCGGGCACATGTTGCACGGGCCGATGAAGTCCACGCTGGGCACATCGCCCTTGATGTTGGATGCCATGGAGCATTCGGTGATCAGCACGACCTGTTTGGGCTGCCGTTGCGTGACATAATCGGTCATGGCGGCGGTCGATCCGGCGAAGTCGGCGGCCGACAGGACCTCTTCCGGGCATTCCGGATGGGCCAGGATTTCAGCATTGGGATAGGCGGCGCGCATCTCCGCGATGTCGGCGGCGGTGAACCGCTCATGCACCTCGCACCGCCCCTGCCAGGCGATGATGCCGACGGTCGTCTGGGCCGCTACATTGCGCGCGAGGAATTCGTCGGGGATCAGGATGACGCGGTCGACGCCCCATTCCTTCGCCGCCCATTCGACCACCTGAACGGCATTGGCACTGGTGCAGCAGATGTCGGTCTCGGCTTTCACATCGGCGGTGGTGTTCACATAGGTGACGACGGGCAGGCCGGGATAGCGCTGCTTGATCAGCCGCACGTCCGCCCCGGTGATCGAGGCCGCCAGAGAGCAGCCCGCGCGCAGGTCGGGAATCAGCACTGTCTTGTCCGGCGACAGAATCTTGGACGTCTCGGCCATGAAGTGCACGCCGGCCTGGACGATGATCTTTGCCGTCGAACGCGCCGCCTCCTTGGCCAGACCCAGGCTGTCGCCGACATAGTCACCGACGCCATGGAAAATCTCGGGCGTCATATAGTTGTGGGCCAGGATGACGGCGTCCCGCTCGCGCTTCAGCTGGTTGATCTCGTGGATCAGGGCAGCCTGGGCCGGCCACTCCATCGGCGTGACATGGTCCTTGACCTTGGCCCAGACGGGCGCGGTCTCGCGCGCAAGTTCGTCCGACAACCCAAACATACCGTCCGCCATGTCCGCCTCCTCGCGGGCTTATGCTCATATTTAGCATAAGCAGGAGCAATGTAGGCTTGGCGCGGCGGGAATCAAGAGATTTGTGGAGGATTGCTGCATGCAGCAATCGTCAGCTTTGATCGGTTGCGGGCTTCGAAACACGTCGGTTAGCGTGCCGGAAGTCAGTGCTCTGGAGACTTGTCATGCGCCGTCCCCTGCAACCCCTCGGCCTTATTCTGGTCTCTGCCGCAGCTCTGGCGAACACGGCATGCTCGCCCGCCCCTTCGAAGGATGCGGCGAGCCCGCCCTTTGCGATCGAGGTCGCGGATGCAACGGCCGAAGCCTCCGGCACCCCGGTCGCACCGCAAGCTCCGGCCAAGGCTGTGCCGGAACTGATCCAGGCGCTGGCTGCTGCGCCGCAGGGATTGTCTGTGACATCGGGTGAAGGGGCACGCCTGTCCGCGTCCCTCTACGGCCCGGATGATTGTACGGACCTTGGCCCGGACTCAGAGGGTCCGGAGTTGCCCTTCGACCGCTACTGCGTCTGGCCACGCGATCCGAACGGCGGTGGTCGGCTGGAGGTTCTGACCGGGATCGTGGGAGACCGCATCGTCAGCGTGGCCCTGATCGGCCACGCCGGGGCTCTTCCGGGCTGGGATTGCACACGCGCATCGACGGCCCGGAACACCGAACTGTGCGTCGCCACCAGAGCATCGGCCGATCAGAAGGCGGAATGGAACACGGCCTGGAACAGCTTCATCACCGTATTCATCAATCGACAGTAGCGCTTGCTGTTCTCGCCTGCTCTTCATGGGCCAGCAGCCAGCGCTTGCGTTGCACGCCACCGGCGTAACCCGTCAGAGTGCCGTTTGCCCCGATGACCCTGTGGCAGGGCACGATCAAGGCGATGGGGTTCTGACCATTGGCCATGCCGGTCGCGCGGACGGCGCGGGGCGACCCCACGGCCTGGGCGATCTGGGCATAGGTGCGGGTCTGGCCTGGCGGTATAGCCCGCAAAGCCGACCAGATCGCACGCTGAAACGCCGTGCCGGCCGTGCGTGTCTTCACCTGGTCCAAAGCTCTGGCGTCGCCGCTGAAATAACTCAGGACGGCATCGCGAACCTCAGCAGGTGCCTTGCCTTCCACCAGTTCGAAGGCTCCGCAGTGCCGAGCCAGGAGCCGCCGCATACGCGGCTCGAAATCATGGAAATCGAGCGCTCGCACGACCCCGTCCGCATCGGTGACCAGCAGGACCTGTCCGACCGGTGAGTCGATGCGGTCAAGGATGAGTGTCAGCCTTTCAGGCGGCGTCTTTGGCATCGTCACTCTCCAACAGATCGGCAGCGGCCAAGCCGGCCATGTTCAGGTGTAGCGCGCCATAAGCCCGCCAGGGTCGCCAGGTCTCGGCGCGCGTTCGCAGGGTCTCGTCGTGCAGACGGTCGCTGGGCGGGTCGATGGCGTCGTCGATCCACTGGCCCGGCAGGCGCAGGCCCGGTCGCTGCTGAACCAATGGTGCCAGAACCGGATCGCGTGAGAGGTCGCGGCCGATCGCCTCCGGGTCGGCCGACAGGTCGAAGACGCGACGCACGCGGGCCAGAACGCCGGGCACGGCCCGTAGATCGCTGGCCTCAAGGCGCACCTCGATGCGATCCGGTTCGAGAGGCCGGACCGAGACCTGCCCTTCGGCACCGTCGGTCGCCTGCGTGAGCGGTCTGGACCAACCTCCCACATCGACCGTGTCGCCCCGCGTCCGCAAGGCCGTCAGCATCGCCTCCCAGTCATAGGGTGGCCGATAGGACAGGCTCAACCGGATGCCGTCATCGCGCGGCCGCGCACCATGACGGCGCAGGCTGGAGGGCGGACGATCGTACAGAGCCTGAAACGTCTCATTGAACCGGCGCACACTGCCGAAGCCCGAGGCCAGGGCCACCTCAGCCATGGTCAGATCCGTCTGATGGATCAGGGCCTTGGCCATAAGCACGCGACGGGTCTGGGCCACACTGACCGGGGCAGCCCCCAGATGCTGACGAAACAGGCGGCGCAGATGGCGCTCGCCCACACCCAGCCGCCCGGCCAGTTGCTCCAGATCACCGTCGTCCAGCGCGCCCGCCTCGATCAGGGCCAGGGCCCGGCTGACAGTATTGGAGGTGCCGCGCCAGGCCCCCATGTCGGGTGCCGTCTCGGGCCGACAGCGCAAACAGGCCCGAAATCCCGCCTCCTCTGCCGCGGCCGCGCTGGCGACGAAGATCATGTTCTCTCGCCGCGGGGTTCGGGCCGGGCAGACGGGACGGCAGTAGATGCCGGTCGTCTTCACGCAGCCGAAGAACCGCCCGTCGAACCGGACATCGCGCGTCAGCACCGCACGATAGCAGGCGTCCTGGTCCAGAGAGGCAACGGGTTTGTCCATGCCGCCAGAATGCGACGCGTCTGTCCGAAAGTCTCGCGGTTTTCGGACATGGCGGTGGAGGCCCTTAGCCCCGCACAACCCGCCACAGGTGGCGTCCGATCGAGAAGACCAGCGAGATCATCACCGCCACCCCGACCCAGGTCAGGATCAGCGACAAAGTGCTGCCGGCACCGATCAGGTCACGCGATCCCTCGCTCACGGTCCGCAGGCGATCGAAGTCGAGCAGCGCCCAATCGCCGGCAATGCGGACCGACGCGCCGTTCTCCGTCAAGGTGAACCAGTGACCGTATTGAAAGATGGTCCAGACGATGGCCAGGGCCACACCTGACGCGACGACCTCCAGCCCTGCGCGGAACCGGACCCACTGTGGCCGGAACAGGCGGATGGTCTCGATCCACAGCTGTCCGATGGCGAGCAGCATGATCGGCACAAAGTTCGCTTGCCAGATGGGGGAGGGTACCACCTGCGCCCGCCCATCGGTGATCGCGATCGAGTCCAGACCCGACACGGACCAGAGGCCGCTCCACCAGGACATGAAAAACAGCAAGGCGATGATGCTGAACACGGCCTCGCCACCGGGCCAGCGCCCCTTCAGCGATTGGGCGCGCCACACGCCGCTGGACGACCGCGCGGCTTGTCGGGATGTCGCCTGGCCTGTCCGGCCCTGCAGCGTCTCGCTCCAGCGGTCGGGATCCGACAGATTATACACCGGCAGGTCCTTGACCCGCCAGCTCGTCATGAATCCGGGCCTGTAGCCATAGTGTTCGAACAGGGCACCGGCGACGGTGGCCGCGCCGATGATGAACAGCCCGCCCTCGATCACGCCGTTAATGGCCTGGCTGATGGCCTGGCCGACGTCGCTGCTGGCGGTCACGATGTGGATGACCGCCACGATGACCTGGATCGCCACCATCAGCATCAGGCCCGCCTTGACCGCAAACAACCACCAGGGAAACAGCTCGGGCCCGATCAGGGATTGCGCACCCTTGCGATAGCGACCGGCGACGACCAGAGGATGACCGATCTCACGCAAGATCGCCTCGCGCTCCTCGTCGGTCAGGTCGCGACCCAATTCCTCCTCCTTGGCCTCGAACCGGCTCAGGATCAGATCGCGCAGCTCGGCGACGATGTCGTCCCGTTCGCCTTGCGGCAGTTGGGCGGCGACGGCGTTCAGATAGTGGTCGATCAGGTCCATCTCGGTCCCCTCCAGATCGGAAATGTCAGAGAATCTTGTCGAGCGAGGCATTGATGCCCCGCCATTCGTCGGTCAGGGCGGCCAGCAGCGTCACGCCCTGTGGCGACAGGCGATAGAAGCGCTTCTTTCGCTTCTCCTCCTCGCGCCACTCGCTATCCAGCAAACCCTGGCTCTCCAGCCGGCGCAGCAGGGGGTAGAGAGTACTCTCCTCCATCTCCAGCCCATCCGCCGCCAGCGCCTGACGCAGGCTGTAGCCGTAGCGCTCGGTCCGCAGGCAGGCCAGCACGGCCAGGACCAGAGATCCGCGTCGCAGCTCCAGCCGCATGGTTTCGAAAAGGTCGCTGCCAACCGGCATCGCAAAGCATCCAACTAGCGTCGCATAGTGTGTGACATACAGTATGTGCCACACACTGTATGAGGGTGTCAAATCGAACCTGCGGACATCGTCACGCATCCAACGACGACAGTGCTTCGTTGCTGACCGGTGCGCGGCTATCGGTAATCGTCGCAACGCGCTAAAATGTCAGACCAATAGTTCAGGACGACACCCGCCCTCGTGTTCAAGAACCTGCTTCCCAGCAAACCGGGCACGGAGCCCCTGGCCGAGGCGCTGAAGGCGTGCCGGACCCATTTTGTCTGGGCGGCGGTGTTCTCGGCTCTGGTCAATCTGCTGTACCTGACCCCCACCCTGTACATGATGCAGGTCTATGACCGGGTCGTGCCGACCGGCGGGTTGACGACCCTGGTGCTGATCACGGTGGTCGCCCTGTTTGCGCTGGCGGCCCTGTCAGGGCTGGACTGGCTGCGTGGGCGGCTGATGCTGCGGGCGGGCCTGCGGCTGGACCGGATGCTGTCGGGCAAGGTGCTGTCGCGGGTCATGGACCTGCAGTCCAAGGCACCGAACACCCATGCCCTGCGCGAGTTCGACACGGTACGCGGGGCCATCGGCGGTCAGGGCATGTTGGCGCTTTTCGACGCGCCGTGGACGCCGATCTATCTGGCTTGCTGTTTCCTGCTGCACCCTCTGATCGGTGTGCTGACCCTGGTCGGGGGGATCATCCTGTTCATTCTGGCCTGGCTGAACGAGCGGGACACCCGCCCGCGGCTGAACAAGGCGATCCAGTCCCAGAACCACGCCTATTCCGCCCAGGAAAGCATTGCCGGCCAATCCGAAGTCGTACGGGCGCTGGGCATGCGGCAATCCTCTATCGCGCGCCAGATCCATCAGCGGCAACACGCCACCGCCGCCCAGGCCGATGCCCAGCTGGCCGGTGGACGCTATTCGGGGGCGATCAAATTCCTGCGGCTGGTGATGCAGTCAGCGGCACTGGGCCTGGCCGCCTATCTGGCCATCAAGGGCGACATCACGCCCGGCTCGATCATCGCCGCCTCCGTCCTGCTGAGCCGGGCTGTCGCGCCGATCGAGCTGCTGGTCGGCGTCTGGCCCAGCCTGGTCCAGGGCGTGGCCAGTTGGAAGACCCTGACCGACCTGTTCGCCAATACGGCGGGCGTCGAGCGGGAACGAACCGCCCTGCCCGCCCCGCGCGGCCGGTTGCAAGTCGAGGGCGTCACCGTGAAATTTCCCGACACCGAAACGCCACAGCTACGGGCGGTGTCGTTCGCTTTGCAGCCCGGCCAGACCCTGGGGATCGTGGGTGCCAGCGGTTCGGGCAAGACGACCCTTGCGCGTGTCATCGCCGGGGCCTTCAAACCCCAGGCCGGGGCCATCCGCCTGGACGGCGCCGAATACGACGCGCGCGAGGGCGACGACTTGGCCCAACACATCGGCTATCTGCCCCAGGTGCCCAGCCTGTTCGCGGGCTCGATCAAGGACAACATCTCGCGCTTTGCCACGGCCACGGGCGTCGCACCCGAGGTGGCCGATGCGGGCGCGGTGAAGGCGGCGATGGCAGCGGGGGCGCATGAGCTGATCCTGCGCCTGCCCAAGGGGTATGACACGGTGCTGGGCCCCTTTGGCCAAGGGCTGTCGGCCGGTCAGGCGCAACGGGTCGCGCTGGCCCGCGCCCAGTATGGCGAGCCCGTCCTTCTGGTGCTGGACGAGCCGAACTCCAACCTCGACCAGGAAGGCGAGTCCGCCTTGATGCAGGCGATCCTGGGGGCTGCCGCGCGCGGGGCGGCCGTGGTCGTGATTGCGCATAGGGCGGGTGTGCTGGCCCGCGTCGATCGCCTGCTGGTCATGCGTGACGGTATCGTCCAGCAGGAAGGCCCCCGCGAGGAAGTACTGGCGAAGATGCGGGCCGATGCCGGTCGCCCAACCCCGCCGGCCAGCCAGCCGCAGCAGCCGACCGCCCAGACGCAACAGCTGCAGCAACCGCGTCCCGGACCGCGCCCGGCATGACCCAGGTCTCGCCCGACACCGTTGCCGCACCCGCGTCGCAGCCTCCTGCACCGGAGCCGATGGCCGTCACCGACGCGCCGCGTCGCGAGCTGATGATCGGCGGGGCCATCATCGTGGCCTTCTTCGTTATCTTTCTGGGCTGGGCCGCCTTCGCGCCGCTGGACCAGGGCGCGTTTGCGCAAGGGTCGGTCGCCGTATCCGGCAATCGTCAGGCGGTTCAGCATCGCGACGGCGGCGTGGTCAGCGCCCTGCTGGTCGAAGAGGGTGACACCGTCCGTCAGGGTCAGGTCCTGCTGCGCGTCGGCACGGGCGAATTGACCGCCACCGAGCGCGGTGTCGCCGGTCAGGTCTATGCCCTGCTGGCCCAGCGGGCGCGGCTGGTCGCGGAGCGCGACGGGCTGGCGACCATCCCGACGCCGCAGGAGTTCGCGGGCCTAGACACTGACGACGCGGCCCTGGCCCAGGAATCGCTGCGTATCCAGCAGGCCCAGTTCAACGCCCGCCGCACCGGCCGCTCGACCGAGACCGGCGTACTGGGCCAGCGGGTCAATCAGCTGAACGAGCAGATCATCGGCTACCAGCGTCAGATCGCCGCCAATATCGAGCAGCAACGGCTGATCCAGGAAGAGCTGACAGGCATGCGCAGCCTGGCAGCGCAGGGCTATGCGCCGCAAACCCGCGTTCGCGCTCTTGAGCGCGCGGCATCGGAGCTGGAGGGCCAACAGGGGGCCTTGCGGGCGCAGGTCGCCCAGTCGCGTGAAGCCATCGGCCAGGCACGTCTGGAGATGTCCGGCGTGTCAACCAAGCTGGGCGAAGACGTGGCCGAGCAGTTTCGTCTGATCGACGTGCAACTGAACGAGCTCCGTCCGCGCCTGACCGAACTGCGCGCGCAGATCGCCCGCAGCGAGGTCCGCGCTCCGGCGTCGGGCCAGATCGTGGGCCTGACCATCTTTACCGAAGGCGGGGTGATCCAGCCCGGCCAGACCCTGATGGAGGTCGTGCCCAGCGAGGCGTCGCAGGTCATCGTCGCCCAGATCAGCCCCACCGACATCGACAACCTGCAGGTCGGGCAGGATACCGAGGTCATGTTCCCCGGCCTGCGCGAGGCGGCGCCGCCCATCATCCACGGCAAGGTGACACGCATCTCGGCCGACAGCTTCACCGTCGAACAGACCGGCGCGACCTTCTTCCGGGTCGAGATCGTGGTGCCCGCCGAAGAACTGGCCAAACTCGGCCGGGCCGCCGACACCATCCGACCGGGTGCGCCGGTCGAGGTGGTCGTGCTGCTGCGCAAGCGCACGGCGCTGGCCTATCTGATCGAGCCGTTGACGAACAATCTGTGGCGGTCGGGCAGCGAGTAGTCAGCCCGCCTTTGCTCTAAGCCGATAGGCATGCAGCAGCGGCTCCGTATAGCCGTTCGGCTGATTGACGCCTTCAAACACCAAGGCGCGCGCGGCCTGGAAAGCCAGGCCGGCGTCGGGGTTGGCGGCCATCGGGCGGTAGAGTGGGTCGCCCGCATTCTGTGCATCGACCTTGGCCGCCATGCGCAGCAGCGCCGCCTCGACCTGATCGCGCGTGCACACGCCGTGCAACAGCCAGTTCGCCATGTGCTGGGACGAAATCCGCAGCGTCGCGCGGTCCTCCATCAGGCCAATGTCGTGGATATCGGGCACCTTGGAACAGCCAACGCCCTGGTCGATCCAGCGCACGACATAGCCAAGCAGGCCCTGGGCATTGTTGTCCAGTTCCTCGGCGACCTCGGCCTCCGACCAGTTCCGGCCCTCGGCCAGCGGCGGAGTCAGCAGCAGGTCGAGGTCGGGCGTCTGACGGGTCGCCATCTCCTCACGCAGGGCGAACACATCCGTCTGATGATAATGAAGGGCATGCAGGGTCGCGGCCGTGGGTGACGGCACCCAGGCGGTATTGGCCCCTGTCCTGGGATGCGCCGCCTTCTGGTCCAGCATGTCGGCCATGCGGTCGGGCGCCGCCCACATGCCCTTGCCGATCTGGGCGCGTCCGGACAGCCCGTGCTTAAGGCCGATGGCGACGTTGCGCGCCTCATAGGCGGCGATCCAGGCGGCGGACTTGATGTCGCCCTTTCGCACCACCGGTCCATACTGCATGGCGGTGTGAATCTCGTCGCCGGTGCGGTCCAGGAACCCGGTGTTGATGAAGACGATCCGGTCCTTCACCGCATGGATGCAGGCGGCCAGGTTGGCGGAGGTGCGGCGCTCTTCGTCCATCACCCCGACCTTGATCGTGTGGCGCGGGACGCCGATCAAATCCTCGACTGCATCGAACAGCCGGTTGGTGAAAGCGGCCTCCTCCGGCCCATGCATCTTGGGTTTGACGATATAGATCGAGCCGGCACGGCTGTTGCGGAACGCCCCCTGCCCCTTCAGATCGTGCAGGGCGATCAGGCTGGTGACGACGGCATCCAGCACACCCTCCGAGGCCTCGCTGCCATCGGCCAGACGCACCGCCGGCGTCGTCATCAGATGGCCGACGTTGCGCACGAACAGCAGGGCGCGGCCCGGCAAGGTCACGGTCGGTCCGTTCGGTGCCGTGAAGACGCGATCGGGGTTCAGTGCTCGCGTCATCGAGCGCCCGCCCTTGTCGAAGGTCTCGACCAGATCGCCCTTCATCAGGCCGAGCCAGTTCCGATAGGCCGCGACCTTGTCGGCGGCATCTACGGCGGCGACCGAGTCCTCCAGATCGACGATGGTCGACAGGGCGGATTCCAGGATGACATCGGCGATGCCCGCCGGATCGGTCGCGCCGATCGGATGGGTCGGGTCGAACACCACCTCGATATGCAGGCCGTTGTGGCGGAACAGGCGGCCCCGTTCGCTGTGACCGACATATTGTTCCGGGTGGCGGATCGCGATGCCCTGGTGCGGATCGGTCAGATCGGCCCAGCGGCCTTCGGCCAGCGGCACGGCCTCGTCCAGAAAGGCTTTGGCGCGGGCGACGACCCGTGCACCGCGCCCAGCATCGTAGGCTCCTGCCGGCGGCAGATCGCCCAGGGCATCTGTCCCATACAGCGCATCATACAAACTGCCCCAGCGCGCATTGGCGGCGTTCAGGACGAAGCGCGCATTGAGGATAGGCACCACCAGCTGCGGCCCGGCCAAGGTCGCCACCTCGGCATCGACGTTCCGAGGATCGACGGTGAATGCCTCCGGCTCCGGAACCAGATAGCCTATGTCTGTCAGTAAGGCTCGAGAGGCCGCGACGTCATAGGGCTGGCCCCTCCGCTCGCGGTTCCAATCATCGATGCGCTGCTGCAGGGCGTCGCGCACGGCGAGCAGTCGCCGATTCTCGGGTGCTGCCCAGCCGAACAGATCAGCCACGCCGGACCAGAAGCCTTCGGCCTCGATGCCCAGGCCGGGGAGCACTTCGCCCTCGATGAAGGCGGTCAGGGCGTCGTCGACCTGCAATCCAGCGCGTGACGTCATGGGCATGGCAGGCTCTCCGATCCGAGCCTGTAACATTCCGTGATGACCCTGCGGAAGTCGAGCGGATTTTTGCGCCTGCGAAAGCCCCCGGCTGTCAGAAGTTCGAGCAATACGGCTTGACAGCCAGCCTGAGCGGCTAGACCTGCCCGGTCATCCACGGCGGCTCGGGCATGGAGCGGCGCGCTGCCGTCTGGGCGCGCGTCCACTGTTCGTGCAGGTCGGTAAAATAGGCGTCGTCCTTGTCGATCCGGCGCTCGTCCCCGCTCAGATAGCCGCGGCGCAGGGTCAGCATGTCGAAGGGCGAACCGACCCCGACGTTGGATCGCATGGTCGTCGAAAAGGAGATCAGGCCCAGTTTGACAGCCGTCGCCAGGGGCGTGTCGGATGACAGGCCGCTTTGCAGAATGGGCTTGCCGTATTTCAGCTCGCCGATCTGGAGAAAGGGAGTGTCCAGGCCGCATTCGATGAAATTGCCCTGGCTGTAGATGAGATACAGCCCCATTTCGCCGCCCGCGATCTGGCCGCCCAGCAGCATGGAGGCGGAGGTGTTCAGGCTGTCGGCCTCCATGGCCGGGGCAATGGACATGCGGGTCTCGCGCAGGGCGTGCCCCAGCAACTGGGCACAGCGGAACAGGCTGGGCGCGGTCTCCAAAGTCTCGGGCGGTTCGCCGACATGCAGATTGACGCCGTCGCGCACCATGGCCAGCGCCGTCTGGGTCACCGACAGATTGCCGGCCGTGCAGACGCCCAGCACCCGCTCGCCCGGCTGATTGACGACGTGCAGCTTCTTGTAGGACGAGATGTTGTCCACACCGGCATTGGTGCGGGTGTCGGCGATCATCGCCAGGCCTTCTTCGACCAGCATGCCTACGCAATAAGTCACCGGATCCCCATCCTGCGACGCCCCAAAGTCGGCTGAATGACACTAGCCGATTCGCGCGACCGTCATCCCCCTGTCACGCGATAGCCTATGCCTGCTGCTGGCCCTGTTGCATGTCGGCATCACGCACGGTCAGCTGGACCGCCAGCTTTTCGCCCCGTCCGCCATAGCTGGTGCCGCGCACAGGCGCGGCCCCGAGATAGTCCAGACCCACGGCCACGCGCACATAGCGGTCGGTCGGACAGACACCGTTGGCGGGATCGAAGCCGACCCAGCCGAACCCCTCGATCCAGGCCTCGGCCCAGGCGTGGGCGGCCTCCTGATCCTCGCGGTCACGGCGCAGGAAGTGGCCGGAGACATAGCGCGCCGGCACGCCCATCGAACGGGCGGCCGAGACGAAGACGTGGGCGTGGTCCTGACAGACACCTCGTCCCAAGGCGAGCACCTGGGCGGCGGTATAAGAGGGTGTCGTAGCCCCGACCTCGAAGGCGACCGAGCCGTTGATGGCGGCCATCAACCGGTGCATCCGCTCCAGCGGCGGGTGCGCCTTGAACTCCGAGGCGAAGACCGCGATCAGCTTGTCCGGCTTGGTCAGGGGCGTGTCGCGCAAGTAGACGATGGGCGACAGTTGCTCATGGCCCGCACGCACGACGCCGGCGGTATCGACCGTGGTCACTTCGCCGGTCACCCGCACCGTCAGGCTGGTCGTCGGCTGTTCGGTGTAGAGGGCGTGGACGATGTTGCCGAAGGCGTCCTCAGACTGACGCAGGCGGGCGTCCACATCGGTTTCGATCCGCCAGCCACGCACGGTCTGGCTCTCGGACGTGCGCGGGGTCAGGCGCAGGGTCTGGATGATGAACCGCGCGGCGCGGTCGTAGGAATAGGTGGTGGAGTGGTCGATCCGGATACGCATGGGTCTGGATCAGCTCAGATACTGGTCGGTGATGGCCTGACCCAGTCGGCCATTCTCGTACAGGAACGACTGGATGTATTCGTGCAGGCCGGACTGGAAGATGGCGTCGATATTGGCCCCGTCGAAGGCGCGCATCCGCTCCTGCGCCAGCCGCTGGGCCGGGCCGCGACGACCATAGTCGGATGACAGCCGCTCCAGATAGCGGACGATCGAGGCTTGGCAGCTAGCGAGCGACCGCGGCATCTGGCGGTTCAGCACCAGCAGGTCGGCCACCAGCCACGGCTTGACCGAGTCGCGATAGACCCAGCGATAGGCCGTCAGGGCCGAGACCTCCCGCAGCAGGGTAGTCCACTGGAAATAGTCGAGCTGGCCACCGACCCGTTCGCCATCGGGCAGCAGCAGGTGGTATTTGACGTCCAGCAGGCGGGCGGTGTTGTCGGCCCGCTCGATCGCCGCGCCCAGCCGCAGGAAATAATAGGCGTCGCCCCGCAGCATGGTTCGGCTGGTCGCGCCCTCGACCGACAGGGTGACGGTCTTCACCCACTCAAGGAAATGCACGAAGTCGTCGCGACGGGTGGGCTGACCCTGATCCGCCAGACCGTTCCAGGCCCCGTTGATCGCCTCCCACAGCTCGACCGTCAGAGCCGTGCGGACCGACCGCGCATTGGTCCGGGCCCGGGTGATGCAGGAGGTGATGGACGAGGAGTTCAGCGTCGAAAACGCCAAGAACTCCCGCACCGACTTTTCGGTCGGCGACCGGCCCAGCGCTTTGGGCGCTCCGGCGGAGGCCAGCGCGCTGGCCCAAACGGTTTCGGCGTCGCCATCGCCGCGCGTTGGAATGGCGGCGAGGCGCAGCGTGGCCTCCAGAATGCGGGCGAGAAAGTCCGCCCGCTCGATATAGCGGCCGGTCCAGTACAGGCTGTCTGCGGTACGCGAGAGCATTATTCCTCCCCCGTCGGGGGAGGGGG
>CALRXI020000029.1:0-23208 GCA_943372125.1 Brevundimonas vancanneytii | reverse complement strand
GCGCGGGAGTGGCGGCTGTGACGGCTCTGGTTCTGGAGCAGGCGACGGCCCGGCTGGGCAACCGGGCGGTGCTGGAAGCGGTATCGCTGACAGTGCGGAAGGGTGAACTGGTCGCTCTCGTCGGCCCCAACGGCGCGGGCAAGTCGAGCGCCATTCGCGCACTTGCGGGTCTGCTGCCGCTGTCCGCTGGTCGGGCGCTTCTCGGCGACAAGACAATCGAGAGCCTCAGCCCTCGGGCCCGCGCGGCGGCGGCGGCTTACCTTCCCCAAGAGCGACGCATTGCCTGGAACATGCCGGCGGTAGAGGTCGCGGCACTGGGAGTACCGTTCCTGCCGCCCCCCGAGGCTCTGTCGAACGCCCACGCAGCGCTGAAAGCGGTGGAGGCCGATCATCTGGCAGATCGCGGCGTGGCCGAGATGTCGGGTGGTGAGCGGGCGCGCATTCTACTGGCGCGGGCCTTGGCCGCGCAGAGCCAGGCCCTGCTCGTCGATGAGCCCATAGCGGGGCTGGATCCGGACGCCCAGCTGATGGTTCTGGACCTGCTGCGGACACGCGCCAGGGTGGGGCAGGCGGTGCTGGTCAGCCTGCACGATCTGGGGCTCGCTACGCGCTATGCCGACCGCGTCATCGTCATGCATCAGGGCCGGGTTGTGGCCGATGCCGTGCCGACCGAGGCCCTGACGCCCAGCGTAATGGCCGAGGTGTTCGGCCTGTCAGCGCGGTGGATCGACGGGCCGGACGGGCCGCTACTGATCCAGAGCCGCTACTCGGATGGCTCCTCGGTCGGTGTGAACTCGCCTGCGCCGACGTAGGCATAGGGCTGGGCCGAGCCGCGCGGTGTGCCGCGACGCAGGTCCTGCGACAGGGTCAGGGGCGCAGAGCCGCCGTTCAGTCGGGCCTTGTAGACCGACATGTTTTCCATCACCCGCATCATGTAGTTGCGCGTTTCGGTGAAGGGCGCACATTCGATGAAATCGACGGGATCGACCTGACCGCCGCGCGGATCGCCGCATCGCGCGACCCATTGCGGTGGGCGAGCGGGACCGGCGTTGTAGCCGACGGTCGTCAGCAGCCAGGAGCCGTTGAAGTTGTTGGTCAGGTCGCCGAGGTGGAAACTGCCCAAGGTCATGTTGAAGTCCGGATCGTACAGCCGCTCGTCGCTGTAGGGCAGGCCCAGCTGGCGGGCGACGGCGCGTCCGGTGCCCGGCACGAACTGCATCATGCCGCGGGCGTTCGCGCCCGAGCGCGCCATCGGGTCGAAACTGGACTCCTGGCGCGTGATGGCCAGGGTGAACTCCAGCGGTGCGGCACCGGCGACGGGCGGCGGCAGGCGGACCGGATACTGGCGCTCAGGCATCAGGAAGCCGCGCTGGCTGGCGGCGCGGCCGACCATCATGGCGGTGAAACCCTCACCATAGCTGCGTGACAGGTCCATCAGCAGGGCCAGGTCGCCCGCCGTCGGCAGGACGTCATCCAGCTGATAGGCGAACACGCGGAACAGGCTGGTCTCGCCCGTCTCGCCCAGGATGCGCATGGCGCGGACCATGTCGTTCGCCTCGAAGGCCGCGATCTCGGCCTGGGTCGGGTCAGGGTCGCCGGGGAGAGTCAGGGTCGTCTGACCGGCCTTTTCGGCGGCGAGTTGGCCGTAGAAGGTCTGGATGTGGCGCGAGCCGGCCTGATAATATTCGATGGCCATCGGCGTGTTGCCGTTGGCCTCGGCGGCGCGACCCAGCCAGTAGAGGGCGCGGCCCTGAGTGATCGGGGTGGCCGACGACTGACGCAGGACCTCGAAATGGCGTGCGGCGCGCGCGGGGTCGTTCAGCTTGGTCAGGGCGACCCAGCCGGCGAAGAACTCGGCATCCACCTTGCGCTCGCCCGAGGGGAAGGCGTGGCCGTTCATGGCATCATAGGCCGCCTGCCAGTTGCGCACCTGCAGAGCGTCGAGGAAATAATTGCGGCGTTCGCTCCAGAGCGTGTTCTGACCCTCGGTATGCGAGGGAGCCGGGGGCAGGGCGGACAGCAGGGCAAAACCCTCGGACTGACGATTCTGCGAGCGCAGGATGCGGACCCGCTCCAACACGATGTTCGGATCGCGCGCCTGGGATGCGCTAAGCGAGGCCACCATGGCGTCGGGGCTATAGGCCGTACGCAGGGCCAGGACTGTATTGGCGACCGACTGGCGCTCAGGCGAGGCCAGGGCGATCATCGCGCGGGTCGCGGGGCCATGCGGACCGGACAGCAGTATGGTCACGCGGGCATCGTGGTCGCCCTGGTTCAGCCATCCGCCCCAGCGGCCAAGGATGCGGGTCTGGCTGGCGTCGTCGAAGGAGCGGGTGCGCCACCAGTCGCGGATCAAGGCTTGAGCCTCGTCACGACGACCGGTCTGCTCATAGGCTCCGGCGAGGGCGATGGCCCCTTGCACCGTTGAAGGCGGAGTTTGGGCGAACAGACGCAGGGTCGCCTCGGCACTGGCATAGCCGCCGTCCAGAGCCCGCTCGGTCGCGGCGCGGCGGCTGTCGCTGCGGGGCCAGCCGGCAAAGGTCGAATCGGCCACGGCCAGATCACTGAACCCCATCTGTGAGGCCGAGGTATCGAGCAGGGCCCATTCGATCAGCTTGCGACCAGCTGGATCGCGCATACCTGCGGCGGCGCTGCGAGCGCCGGCGATGTCGCGGGCACGGGCGGCGGCCAGGCCTTGGCGGAACAGCGCCGTGTCCTGATCGTCCAGCACACGCGGTTGATTGCTGACGTTCGGGGCGACCGACGTGTAGGGAACCGCGTGTGGCAGCAAGGCTTCGGGAGCGGGGCCGAGAAGGGCCAGCGCGGCTGCCAGGGAGGTCATCATCATGCCGTGTCTTATCCTCATGCGTCGTGGTTGCGATCAGGCGACCGGCAACCTACCCTTTGCGCCCGCTGTCGGCGTGTGCCGTCACTTCCTCGCAGGACCATCGTTTCAATGACCGCCCCTTTGTTCAAGGGCGTGATCACCGCCCTGATCACACCTCTTCGTGACGGAAACGTGGACGAAGCCGCCTGCGCCACCCTGATCGAGCGCCAGATCGCCGCCGGCGTCGACGGCGTCGTGCCCATGGGCACGACCGGCGAGGGGGCCAGCATGGATCTGGACGAGCACAAGCATGTGATCGACCTGTGCGTGCGACTGGTCGCCGGGCGGGTGCGGGTGATCGCGGGCACGGGCTCACCCTATACCAAGGAAGCCATCGACCTGGCCCGCCATGCCAAGACGGTAGGGGCAGACGGCGCGCTTGTCGTGACACCCTATTACATCCGGCCGTCGCAGGCCGGGTTGGCGGCGCATTTCGAAGCGATCGCCGATGCGGTCCAGTTGCCCCTGCTGCTGTACAATGTGCCCGGCCGGACCGGCATCGACCTGGCCAATGAGACGGTGGCGCGGCTGGCGAAGCATCCGAACATCGTCGGCATCAAGGACGCCACCGGGGACATGAGCCGAGTCAGCTGGATGCATGCCAACATCGATGGTCAGTTCGATCTGATCTCGGGCGACGACCCCAGCTATCTGGGCTATCTGGCCTATGGCGGGGTCGGGCTGATTTCGGTCGCCTCCAATGTCGCGCCCGAGGCCATGGTGGCCCTGCACAAGGCGGCGGTGTCCGGCGATGCGGCCAAGGCGAGGGACTGGCAGGATCGCCTGATCGGGCTGCACAAGGCGCTGTTCCTCGACAACTCGCCGTCACCGACGAAATACGCCCTGGCGAAGCTGGGCCTGTGTACCGAAGAGGTCCGCCTGCCGCTGTCGCTGACCGCAGACGCGGTCAAGCCCGCCATCGACCGCGCCATGGCGGATGCAGGCGTCGGCTGATGGCGGCTGAAAAACCCAAGACCAAGCTGCTGGCCGAGAACCGGCGGGCCAAGTTCGACTATTTCCTGGAGGATTTCGTCGAGGCCGGGATCCAGCTTCTGGGGACCGAGATCAAGGCCCTGCGCGACGGGCGCGCCAATATCGCCGAAAGCTATGTCTCACCCGAGGGCCGGGACCTGGTGCTGATCAACGCCGACATCCCGCCCTATAAACAGGCCAACCGCTTCAACCACGAACCGCGCCGCCCGCGCCGTCTGCTGCTGCACCGAAAGCAGATCGACCGCATGATCGGGGCGGTCCAGCGCGACGGCCAGACCATCATCCCGGTGCGGCTGTATCTGAACGAAGCCGGCAAGGCCAAGATCGAGATCGCCATGGCCAAGGGCAAGAAGCTGCACGACAAGCGTCAGGCGACAGCAGATCGTGACTGGGCACGGGACAAGGCGCGTCTGATGAAGGAGCGGGGTTAGCCGTCGATCGCCGCCTTCGCCCGCTCGAAAATCTCCTCGAACATCGCCGCCGTCAGCCGTCCCGTGTTCGTGTTCAAGCGCGAGCAGTGATAGCTGTTGATCACGGTGTAGCCCGCGACCTGACCCTCGACGCCGTGGCCCGGCGGGATGGCGGTGCCGGGCAGGCCCAGAGTCTTGAGGATGCTGCGGCGCGAAACGTCGCCCAGGGTGACGATGACCTTCAGCCGGGGCAGTTCGGCCAGGCGGGTCTTCAGGAACGGGCGGCAGGTTGCCTCCTCGACCGGCAGGGGCTTGTTCAGCGGCGGGGCGCAGCGGACGGCATTGGTGATCATGCAGTCGACCAGTTCCAGATCGTCGTTGCCGTCCGGATCGTAATGGCCGCGCGCGAAGCCGGTCTTCTTCAGCGTCTCGTACAGGATGATCCCAGCGCCATCGCCTGTGAAGGGGCGGCCCGTGCGGTTGGCTCCGGTCCGGCCGGGGGCCAGGCCGGCGATCAGCAGTCGCGCATTCGGGGCGCCGAACGATGGCGCCGGGCCGTTCCACCAGTCGGGATGCGCGGCCTGATTCTCGGCCCTGTAGGCGACCAGGCGGGGGCATAGCGGGCAGTCGCGGGGCGGTTCGGGCGGTAAGGGGCTCATCGGTCGCTGATACACCGAGCCCACACGGCGTCACACTCCCGCAATGTCTGCGATTGGAGTAGGGTGTGTGGATGGAACGCTATGACGGCCCTCTGGATGAAGCGGTGATCGTGGCGCTTGGCTGCAACGACTGCGGCGTCTGGCGCGACTGCCGCGAAGCGCTGGACGCGGCACTGGCGCGGTTCCGGGCCGAGGGGATCGATGTGCTGGCCCGGTCGTCCTGGTGGTCGTCGCTAGCCTGGCCGGACCCGACCGATCCGCCGTTCCTGAACGGCGTCGTCATCGTGCGCAGCGACCATGACCCGCACGGCCTGATGCAGGCGCTGGGGCGGATAGAGGAAGCCTTTGGGCGACAGCGGCATCAGCAGAATGCGCCACGAACCCTCGATCTGGATCTGATCGCCTACGGCCGGCGGAGTGGCGACCTGGACGGCCTGATCCTGCCGCATCCGCGGGCGGCCGAGAGACGCTTCGTCATGGGGCCGCTGGCCGAGATCGCCCCGGACTGGGAGCATCCGCACGGGGGCAGGGCGGTCGATCTGGCCGAGGCCGCGACCGTCGGTCGGGATGCCAGAGCCGTCTGACGCCGTATTGCTGCCCATGTGGCGTTGCACAATCAGCCTCAACACTCTATTTTGTGCGGTTCTGATTGCCGCCCGAGGATTTTGAATGGCCCGCGTAACCGTCGAAGACTGCATCGAAAAGGTGCCGAACCGTTTCGGTCTGGTCCTGCTGGCCGGTCACCGTGCCCGCAACATCGCCAATGGCGCGCCGCTGATGATCGACCGCGACAACGACAAGAATCCCGTCGTCGCCCTGCGTGAAATCGCCGAAGACAAGGTCGTTCCGGACGACATGACCGAGACCATCATCGTCACCCTGCAACGTGTCGACGAGCGCACCGAAGCCGAGGACGAGGCCGAGATCGTCGGTCTGCTGGCCGAGCCGCAGCACATGAACATGGCCGAGGCCGAACTGATCCGTGCGCTGCAAAGCGACCGCGACGGTGGCCAGGAGGAGCGGTACTGACGGCCGAACCCGCCAACGGTATCACCATCCTGCCGGCGCGGCAGTCCGCCCCGCCGCTGCAAGCTGCCAATCTGAACGACCCGGACGGTATCCGCCCGGTGAGGGAAGCATCCGAGCCGAAGGCCCGGGTGCTTCGTCAATTCGAGCTGGTGGAGGCGGTCCGCGCCTATGACCCCACCGCCGACGAGCATCTGCTGAACCGCGCCTATGTCTATGCGATGAAGATGCACGGCTCGCAGCTGCGGGCCAGTGGCGATCCCTACTTCGCCCATCCCATACAGGTCGCGGGCATCCTGACCGACTATCGGCTGGATACCGCCACCATCGTGACGGCCCTGCTGCATGATGTGGTCGAGGACACCTCGGCCACGCGCGACGACATCGCGGTCATGTTCGGCGAGGAGATCGCGGTGCTGGTCGAGGGCGTGACCAAGTTGAGCCGCCTCGAACTTCAGGCTGAGCATACGCGCCAGGCGGAGAACCTGCGCAAATTCATCCTGGCCATTTCCAAGGACGTGCGCGTCCTGCTGGTCAAGCTGGCCGACCGTCTGCACAACATGCGGACACTGAAATACGTCAAGCCGGAGAAGCGCGAGCGGATCAGCCGCGAGACGCTGGAGGTCTATGCACCGCTGGGCCGGTCGATCGGCATCCATTCGATCGCGTCCGAGCTGGAAGAGCTGGCGTTCGAGCATCTGAATCCGACGGCACGCACGGCCATCGAACGGCGTCTGGAAGCGTTGAAGCTGGAACACGGCCGCGCCATCGAGGGCGTGTCGCGCGAGGTCGAGCGGGTGCTTCAGGAGGGCGGGGTCAAGGCGAAGGTCTATGGCCGCCAGAAGACGCCCTATTCGATCTGGCGCAAGCTGCAGCGCAAGTCGGTGGGCTTTTCATCCCTGTCCGACATCTATGGCTTCCGGGTGATCGTGGAAGCCGAAGACGACTGCTACCGCGCTCTGGGGATCATCCACCGGGCCTGGCCCATGGTGCCCGAGCGGTTCAAGGATTTCATCTCCACGCCCAAGTCCAACAACTATCGCAGCCTGCACACGACGGTCGTGGGACCGTCCGGCCTGCGGATCGAGATGCAGCTGCGGACCGAGGCCATGGACCGCGTAGCCGAGGACGGGGTGGCCGCGCACTGGGCCTACAAGAACAAGTCCTATGGCTTTGACAAGGAGGCCATGGAGGCGGATGGCGGGCGCGACCCCCTGCAGAATCTGCGTCACCTTGTGCAGGTCATCGAGCACGGCGAGGGCGGCGAGGACTGGGTCGAACACGCCAAGCTGGAAATGTATCTCGAACAGGTCTTCGTCTTCACGCCAAAGGGGTCGCTGATCACCCTGCCACGCGGCGGTATGGCGCTGGATTTCGCCTATGCCGTCCACACCGAGGTCGGGGACACGGCGGTCGGCGTCAAGATCAACGGTGAGCTGAAGCCGATGCGGACCCAGCTTCAGAATGGCGACGTGGTCGAGATCGTACGCGGGGCCAAGCGGGAAATCCCGGTCGATTGGCGCTCGCTGACGGTCACCGGGCGGGCGCGATCCGCGATCCGCCGCCACATCCGCACCTCGGAGCGGGGCGAGTTCCAGAAGCTGGGTCGAACGACCTTCGAACAGACCCTGTCGCGCGCGGGCAAGACGGCGGCGGAGGTTTCGCTGGCCCCTGTACGGGAGACGCTGGGGTTCACGACCGATGACGACCTGTTCGAGGCCATCGGTCGCGGCCGGCTGTCGGCGGCCAAGGTCGGCGAGACCCTGTTCCCGGCACTGAAGGGGCGGCTGAAGGCCGGGCCGGACCGCAAGCGGATCGCCGACGATCAGGCGCGGTTGTTCGTGCGCGGCGGCGGATTGACGCCGGGCGTCAGCATCCATTTCGGCCATTGCTGCTCGCCGGTGCCGGGCGACCGCATCGTCGGCATTCTGGAGCCGGAGGCGGGGCTGACGGTTCACACCATCGACTGTCAGAAGCTGGCGGACTTTGCCGATGACGATTCGGTCTGGCAGGACCTGCAATGGACGCCCCAGGCCGAGCAGGGGGCTGTGGCATCGGCGCGCATCCGCGCCACCATCCAGAACGCGCCCGGCGTCCTGGGCCAGGTCGCCACCCTGATCGGCGAGGCGGGTGGAAACATCCTGAATCTGGTCATGAGCCACCGCCAACAGGATTTCTTCGACGTCGACATCGACGTGGAGGTCGAGGACGCCAAACACGCCACCACCCTGATGGCCGCTCTCCGGGCCAATCCCGCGGTCGATACAGTTGAGCGGGCGCGCGGATAGGGTTGGATGGCGCAGCAACGCTCGCTATGACGGCCCCATGAACACCGAAGATGTCCTGAACGAATTCCGCGATGCCGGAGCCCTGCGCGAGGGGCATTTCGTGCTGTCGTCCGGCCTGCACAGCCCGGTCTTTCTGCAGAAGAACCTGGTCTTCATGGATACGTCCCGCTGCGAGCGGCTGTGCAAGGCGCTAGCGGACAAGATCGTGGCGACGGTGGGCGCGGTCGATGTCGCCATATCTCCTGCGGTCGGGGGCATCATCCCCGGCTACGAGACCGCTCGGCACCTGAAGGTGCGTTCGCTCTACGTCGAGCGTGAAGGCGGCCAGTTCAAGCTGCGTCGCGGCTTCACGGTCGAGCCGGGCGAGCGTGTCGTCATGGTCGAGGATATCGTCACCACGGGCCTGTCGTCGCGCGAGTGCATCGCGGCCATCCAGGCGGCGGGCGGCGAGGTCGTCGCGGCGGCCTGCATAGTCGATCGCTCCGGCGGCCGGGCCGATGTCGGGGTTCCGCTGGTGGCACTGGCGACCCTGGATGTGCCCGCCTATGCGGCGGATGCCCTGCCGCCAGAACTGGCGGCTCTGCCGGTCGAGGATCCGGGCAGTCGGCGGTTGGCCAAGTGACCCATCCCCTCCGCCTCGGCGTCAACATCGACCATGTCGCCACGGTGCGGAATGCACGCGGCGGCCTGTATCCCGACCCGGTCCGCGCCGCCCAGGAGGCCCTGGCGGCGGGAGCCGACGGTATCACGGCGCATCTGCGTGAGGACCGGCGCCATATCTCGGATGCCGACATCGCTGGGCTGTCGGAGCTGCTGAACCGTCAAGAGCGTCCGCTGAACCTCGAGATGGCCGTCACGCAGGAGATGCTGGCGATCGCCCTGCATCACCGTCCGCACGCCGTCTGCCTGGTGCCGGAAAAGCGCGAGGAGCGGACGACCGAGGGCGGGCTGGACGTCGTCGGTGGCCACAACTGGATCACTCCTTTCGTGGGTCAGCTAAATGAGGCGGGGTGCCGGGTTTCGCTGTTCATCGGGGCCGATCCCGAACAAATCCATGCGGCTCAGCGCACGGGGGCTGCGGTCGTCGAGCTGCATACCGGGGCCTTCTGTGACGCCGTGCGCGAGGGTCGGGTCGAGGATGCGCAGGCGGAGCTGTCCGCACTTCGGGACGGGGCCACGCTGGCCGCTCGGCTGGGACTGGAGGTCCATGCCGGACACGGCATCGATTATGAGACGGTCGGCGACGTTGCGGCCATCCCGGAGATCGCGGAGTTGAACATCGGCCATTTCCTGATCGGTGAGGCGATCTTCGTCGGCTTGGGGCCCGCCATCCGGCGGATGCGCGATCTGATGGATGCGGCGCGCGAGCCCGCCGCATGATCATCGGTGTCGGCGCGGACCTGTCGGACATTCGTCGCATCCAGGCCTCGCTGGACAGGTTCGGTGACCGATTCAAGCAGCGCTGCTTCACCGAACATGAACGCACCCGATCCGACCGCAAGCCCGACCCCGCCTGGAGCTATGCCAAGCGGTTCGCGGCCAAGGAGGCCTGCGCCAAGGCGCTGGGCACCGGCATGCGGGCCGATGTCTACTGGCGTGACATGGGGGTGGTGAACCTGCGCTCGGGCCAGCCGACGCTGGCCCTGACCGGACATGCCGCCGAGCACCTGCAGCGCCTGATGCCGCCCGGCCATGAGCCGCGCATTCACCTTACGCTGAGTGACGAACACCCCTATGCACTCGCCTTCGTGGTGATCGAAGCCTTGCCCGTGGCGTAATCAGCCTATACCGACCGTTCGACTTTGATCCGCGCGCGCGCGGCTGGGAATGACTTTCTGATGAGCGACGACACCACGTCCAATGCGCCGGTCACGGACATCAAGCGCACCCCCATCTTCGGCGCCGGCAAGGCCGAGAAAAAGAAGCCTCAGAACGAGGGTCTGGAGATCTTCAAGACCATCTTCTACGCCCTGCTGATTGCCCTGGTCCTGCGAGTGCTGCTGTTCCAGCCCTTCACGATTCCGTCGGCCTCGATGGAGCCCAATCTGTACGAGGGCGACTACATCGTCGTGTCGAAATGGTCCTACGGCTATTCGCGCCATTCGATGCCGTTCAGCCCGGAAATCTTCGAGGGGCGTATCTTCGGCTCGGCTCCGAAGCGAGGCGATATCGCCGTCTTCAAACTGCCGCGCGACAATCGCACCGACTACATCAAGCGCGTGATCGGCCTGCCCGGCGATAGAGTGCAGATGATCGACAACGTGCTGCACATCAACGGCGTGGCGGTTCGCGACGTGGTGGTGTCCGGCAATGAACTGTCGGGTATGTTCGGCCAGCAGGTCATTCAGGCGCGTGAGACCCTGCCCGGCGGCAAGACCTTCACCATTCAGGATTTCGGCCCCGGCAACGATCTGGACAACACACCTGCGTTTGAAGTGCCCGCCGGCCACTACTTCATGATGGGCGATAATCGCGACAACTCCATCGACAGCCGTGTCGAGCAGACTCAGGGCGTGGGCATGGTCCCGGAAGAGAATCTGGTCGGCAAGGCCGAGATCATTCTGCTGTCGTGGGAACCGGGTGCTTCGCTGTGGAACCCGGTCAGCTGGTTCTCCAACATCCGCCCCAGCCGGTTCTTCCGCGTCCTCGACTGATGGCCGACCGTCGCGCAGAGGCGGTGCGCGCGCTGTCGACGGCCCTGGGCTACCGCTTTCGCGATCCGCGTCTGCTCGACCTTGCCTTGACCCACGCCAGCGTGGGGGAGGGGGCGGAGCGTGATGCGCGGGGCCGGGCGTTCGCCGACAATCAGCGGCTGGAGTTCCTGGGTGACCGGGTCCTGGGCCTGCTGGTCGCCGACCGGCTGATGCGCGACTTCCCCAACGCAAACGAAGGCGAGATGTCGTCGCGTCTGCATGCGCTTGTCGACAAGGCCGCCTGTGCCCGCGCCGCAGAGGCGCTCGGGGTCGGGCCCGCCATGCGACTGTCGCCGGGCGAGGCCAAACAAGGCGGTCGGCGTCGTGAAGGCGTTCTTGGCGATGCGATGGAGGCCCTTCTGGCGGCGGCCTGGCTGGATGGCGGCATGGAGGCCGCGCAGGCCGTGTTCGATCGCGCGTGGGCCGTCGAACTGGCCGCGCCGCCCGTGCGCTCGGTCAGCAATCCCAAATCGGCGCTGCAAGAGTGGGCCCTGGGTCAGGCCAAGGCCCTGCCCACCTACCGCATTCTCGAACGGACGGGCTCCGACCACGCTCCGACCTTCACGGTCGAGGTGAACGTCGATGGCTATGCGCCCTTGACCGCACAGGGGCGTTCGCGTCAGGACGCAGAGAAGACGGCCGCCATCGGCCTGTTGCAACGTGAAGGCGTCATTTGACCGAGCCCCAGGACAGCAGCCCGACCACCCGTGCGGGCTTTGCCGCCATCATCGGCGCGCCCAATGCTGGCAAGTCCACGCTGGTCAATCGGCTGACGGGCAACAAGGTTTCGATCGTCACCCAGAAGGTCCAAACGACGCGCTTTCCCGTGCGCGGCATCGCCATCGAGGGCGACGCCCAGATCGTACTGGTGGACACGCCGGGCATTTTCACTCCCCGCCGCAGGCTGGACCGGGCCATGGTCGCCTCGGCCTGGGGCGGAGCGGATGACGCCGATGTGGTGATCCACCTGATCGACGCCGCCTCGCATATCGCGTCAGACAGCAAGGACGGTCAGGCGGCGGATCGCCGCTCGGCTGAAGACACCGAAACCATCATCGCCAATCTGAAGGCTGCCGGCAAACAGGTCATCCTGGCGCTGAACAAGATCGATGGCATGCGCCGCGACACCCTGCTGGCCCTGTCGCATCAGCTGTTCGAGACCGGTGTCTATTCGGAGGTCTATATGATCTCGGCACTGAGCGGCGACGGGGTCGATGATCTGAAGCAGCGGCTGGCCCGCGCCATGCCTGTGGGGCCGTGGCTCTATCCGGAAGACCAGTCCGCCGATGTGCCGATGCGCGTTCTGGCCGCCGAGATCACGCGCGAGAAGGTCTATCTGCGCGTTCACGAAGAACTGCCCTATTCGGCGGCGGTCGAGACGACGTCCTTCGAGGACAGGGCCGACGGTTCGGCCCGCATCGAGCAGACCATCTATGTCGAGCGCGAGAGCCAGCGGCCCATCGTGCTGGGTAAGGGGGGGCAGACCCTGAAATGGATCGGGCAGAAGTCGCGCGAGGAACTGATCGAGTTGCTGGATCGGCCCGTTCACCTGTTCCTGACCGTCAAGGTCGATCCGAAGTGGCAGGACAGCCGCGCCCTGTACGCCCAGTTCGGGCTGGATTTCGACGTCTGATCTCTTGTTCCACGTCCCCAGACATTCCGGTGGCCACCCGCGCCTGACCATCGCGGTCATCAGTGCCGTGCTGATCGCCTCGGCGGGGCTGATCGGCTGGTTCAGTGTGCGTCCCAATGCCGAGGCCTCGGACGTGGCAGAAACCTCCGCACCGCCGCGTCCCCCCCTGGTGGTGGTCGAGAGCCTGCCGAACCTGAAGGCGCATCTGGACCGCTGGGGTGCGAACGATCAGTTCACGGGCGCGGTGCTGGTGGCGAAGGGCGACCAGATCCTGTTTCGCCAGACCTATGGCATGGCGGATCGCGCCACGGGTGAGCCGCTCAATCTGGACTCCCGCTTCCGCCTGGCCTCGGTCAGCAAGCAGTTCACGGCCGCCGCCATTCTGCGCCTGCAGGACGAGGGCAAGCTGTCGGTGGACGACCCCCTCTGCCGCTGGATCGAGGATTGTCCGCCCGCCTGGGCTCCGATCCGGCTGCACCATCTCCTGTCGCACACGTCCGGCATCCCGGATCTGATGGCCCGGCCCGGCTGGGGCAATCGGCGGGTCACGCCGGCGACGCCGCAGGAATTGACAGAAGACTCAAAGCGTTTCGGGCTCAGCTTCACGCCAGGCACCAAGGTCGGTTACAACAATGCGGCCTATAACCTGCTGGGTGTTGTGGTCGAGAAGGCCAGTGGTCAACCTCTGCATGACTATCTCCGCACCGCCTTCTTCGAGCCGCTCGGCATGAAGGACACCGGCTATGACGACGACCGGTCCGGTGTCGTCATGGGCTATGCCAATCTGGCGGGCGGGGTGACCCCGCAGCCGAATGCCAACCTGTCCATCATCTTCGCGGCGGGCGCGCTTTACTCCACAGTGGACGATCTGCTGATCTGGGAGCGGGCCCTGCATCAGGGCGATCTCCTGACCCCCGCCAGCTATGTGCAAATGATCGCCGATCATTCGCCGGCCGATACGCCGGACGAGCGGGGTCGGCCGCACCGGGCCTGGGGCTATGGGGTTTTCACCAACAGTCTGGGCCGTCGCGTCAGCCCCGGCTTTGAAGAGCGCCAAATCTACCATACCGGCAGTTGGTCCGGGTTCCGCAACATGATGACCCATCAGCCGGATCAGGACGTGACGGTGATCGTCCTGTCCAACAACTACCACCAGCGCGATGCGGTCTTCCTGATCTCCCAGCAGGCCATGGCCGAGGCGCTGGGGCACCCTTTTCCGACGACCATGTCGCGCTGACGCGGGAACGCGCTGTCGTCGCAGGGGTTGGGTCTGGTGAAAACCGGAGCCCTTCATGAAAGCCGTCGTCCTCAACTGTACCCTCAAGCCGTCGCCCCAGACCTCCAGCACCGAGGCCCTGGCCAAGGTGGTCATCGCCGAACTCGAGAAGGGCGGGGCCGAGGTCGAGATGATCCGGCTGGTTGATCTGGACATCAAGCCCGGCGTCAGCGCCGATGAAGGCGACGGCGACGAATGGCCGTCGGTGGACAAGAAGCTGAAGGCGGCGGACATCATCGTCTTCGCCACCCCGACCTGGCTGGGGCAGATGTCCAGCGTCTGTCTGCGCGCTCTGGAGCGAATGGATGCATGGTTCGGCGAAACCGACGACAGCGGCCGCCCGGTCGCCTTCGGCAAGGTGGGCGGGGTCGTCATTACGGGCAATGAGGATGGGGCGCACAACATCGTCGCCACCGTCTGTCAGGGCCTGATCGACATGGGTTTCACCATCCCGGGACAGAGCTGGACCTATTGGCATCTAGGGCCGGGGCCGGGGCCGGACTATGTTGAAACCGATCAAGGTCACGACTATTCCGACCGCGTCGGTCGCAACGCCGCCCGCAATCTGCTGGCCCTGGCCAAGGTGCTGAAGCCGACCACCTATCCGGTTCCGGAAAGCGGAGAGTAGGGTTAGTCTTACGGCACATCTCCGGAGCGATGCCGATGTTGAGCCTGTTTGCCGCACTCTCGATACTGTCCGCTTCGCCAGAGGCTGATGCTGCGGCCGTCGTGGACCGCATGCATCAGGCAGCATCGCGTGCCGATGGCCCGGAGTATTTCGCCCAGTTCACGCCCGACGCCCGCTTCATCGGAACAGACGCCAGCGAGCACTGGTCGCTGGCGGCCTTTCGGGCCTATGCCGAGCCCTATTTTGCGAGGGGACAGGGCTGGACCTACACGCCGCGCGAACGAAGCCTGACCATCGCCCCTATCGATTGCCGGTGCATCGCCTGGTTCGACGAGACGCTGGACAACGCCAGCTATGGCCAGGTGCGTGGTTCAGGCGTGCTGCGCCTGACCGACGACGGCTGGAAGATCGAGCAGTATGTCCTCAGCTTCGCCATTCCGAATGACTTGGCAGGAGCCGTCGCCCATACGATCAAGGGCTATGAGACGGACCGGGCCATGACCGGGGCTGCGACTGAGTAGTGGATTTCACCGACGACGCCTTCGTGCTGTCCGCGCGTACCCACGGTGACACCGGCGTGGTGGTCGAGCTGTTGACGCTGGATCACGGCAGGCGTGCGGCCTATGTCGCGGGCGGGGCGTCGCGCAAGATGAAGCCGTTTCTGCAGGCCGGGGCCCGCGTGACGGCTG
Source organism: Brevundimonas vancanneytii (assembly GCA_943372125.1). Classification (GTDB taxonomy): domain Bacteria; phylum Pseudomonadota; class Alphaproteobacteria; order Caulobacterales; family Caulobacteraceae; genus Brevundimonas; species Brevundimonas vancanneytii_D. Next base: position 8,026 of record CALRXI020000029.1, on the reverse strand, counting down.
ACTATCGCGCCCGCACCTCCGATCATCTGGGCTCGGCCCGGCTGGAGCCGGTAGGGGAGGGCCCCAGCGCCCTGTTCGACGATCCGATGGCCCTCACAGGGCTCGCCGCAGCGGCAGCGGTGGCGCAGGGCGCGATGCCGGAGCGGGAGCCTCATCCCGGAGCCTTCCTGGCGTTCGAGGCCCTGATGGGAGCCTTCGTCCTGCCCGAAGTCTGGCCCGCCATCTTCGTGCGGTTCGAGGCCGGGCTGCTGGAGGACCTGGGTTTCGGTCTGGACCTGTCGCGCTGCGCCGTCACCGGCGAGATGGACGACCTGATCTGGGTCAGCCCGCGCACGGGTCGCGCGGTCAGCCGCGATGCCGGCGCGCCCTATGCCGACAAGCTGCTGGCCCTGCCGCCCTTCATGCTGGGGGCGCAGGCCGGGCTGGGGCAGGGCGACGTCGGCGCGGGCCTGGCCCTGACCGGCCATTTCCTTGAGCAGTTCGTCTTTCACCCCCAGAACCGGCCCATCCCGCCCGCGCGGGTGTGGATGATCGACAAGCTGGGCGAGGCGGGACGACTTTAGGCGCTAGACTCCGGCGCTGGGATTACCGATTCGGACGCCATGACCATTCACACCCCGCCGCCCGAAGGTGGCCGCATCATCGACGAGCCGATGAGCGAGGCACTGAGCCGCCGCTATCTGGCCTATGCGCTGTCGACCATCACCAACCGGGCCTTGCCGGACGTGCGCGACGGCTTCAAGCCCGTTCACCGACGCATTATGTACGCCATGCAGCAGATGCGGCTGAACCCGCAGGCGGCGGCCCGCAAATGCGCCAAGGTCGTCGGGGAGGTCATGGGCGGCTATCACCCGCATGGCGACGCCTCCATCTATGACGCCCTCGTGCGTCTGGCCCAGGATTTCTCGCAGCGCTATCCGCTGGTCGACGGACAGGGAAACTTCGGCAATATCGACGGCGATAACGCCGCGGCCATGCGCTATACCGAGTGCAAGCTGACACCGGCCGCCGTTCTGCTGATGGACGGGATCGAACAGGATGCGGTCGATTTCAAACCGACCTATGACGATCAGGACGAAGAGCCGATCGTCCTGCCCGCCGGGTTCCCCAATCTGCTGGCCAATGGCTCGTCCGGCATCGCCGTCGGCATGGCGACGTCCATTCCGCCGCACAATGTCGGCGAGCTGATCGACGCCTGCCAACTGTTGCTGGATCGGCCGGACGCCACCACGGCGGAACTGGCGACCATCGTGCCGGGGCCGGACTTTCCGACTGGGGGCGTGGCCGTCGAGGGTCATGCCTCGATCCTCGACGCCTATGAGACCGGCCGCGGCGGCGTGCGTTTGCGTGCGCGCTGGGAGCGGGTGCCGCTGGATCGAGGCGGCTACCAGATCGTGGTCACCGAGATGCCGTATCAGGTCGGCAAGTCCAAGCTGGTCGCCGATCTGGCCGATCTGATCGAGCACAAGAAGGCCCCTCTGCTGGCGGACGTCCGCGACGAGTCCGCCGAGGACATCCGTCTGGTGCTGGAGCCCAAGTCGCGGACGGTCGAGGCCGACGTCCTGATGGAAAGCTTGTTCAAGCTGTCCGACCTGGAGGTGCGCTTTCCGATCAACATGAATGTGCTGGACGCCACAGGCACGCCCGGCGTGCTGGGTTTGAAGGCCTGTCTGCAGGCGTTTCTGGACCACAGGCGCGAGGTTCTGGTGCGCCGGGCGCACTGGCGGATCGAGCGGGTCGAAAAGCGTCTGCACCTGCTGGAAGGCCTGCGGATCGTCTTCCTGAATCTGGACGAGGTCATCCGCATCGTCCGCGAGGAGGAGCAGCCCAAGGCCGTCCTGATCGCCCGGTTCGGCCTGACCGAACTTCAGGCCGACTTCATCCTCGACACCCGTCTGCGTCAGCTGGCGCGGATCGAAGAGATGACGATCGAGAACGAATTCAAGACCCTGATGGAGGAACTTGCGGGCCTGAAGTCGTTGTCCACCACCCCCGCCAAACAATGGAAACAGGTCGGCAAGGACCTGGAGGCGGTGCGCAAGGCCATGGTCTCGCCACGCCGCACCACCATCGCCGAAGCCGTCGACAGTTCGGCTTTCGCCGCTGCCGTCGAAGCCTTCATTCCGCGCGAGGCCATCACCGTCATTCTGTCCGAACGCGGCTGGATCCGGGCGGCCAAGGGCAAGGTCGAGGATCCTTCGGAGCTGAAGTTTAAGGAGGGCGACAGCTTGGCCTGGCTGGTGCCGGCCTATACGACAGACAAGCTGCTGGTCGCGGCGTCGGACGGGCGCATCTTCACGATCGGTGCCGACAAGCTGGCGTCCGGGCGCGGGCATGGCGAGCCTTTGCGCCTGATGATCGACCTGGACGAGAGGGCGGAGATCGTGGCCCTGCTGGCGCATCAACCCGGCGGCAAGCTGCTGGTCGCGTCACGTGCGGGGTATGGCTTCATTGCGCCAGAGGACGAACTGCTGGCCCAGAAACGCGGCGGCAAACAGGTGCTGAACGGCGAGCTGAAGGCTGTGCTTCGCGTCACCGGCGACCACGTCGCCACCATCGGCGACAACATCAAGGCGCTGATCTTCCCCGTCGCCGAACTGCCCGAGATGGGGCGTGGCAAGGGCGTGAAGCTGCAGAACTACAAGCAGGGCGGTCTGGCGGACGTGACGGTGTTCAGCGCCGAGGCCGGTCCCGAATGGGTCGATGGCGGAGCTCGCCGCCGCAACTGGCCGGACTGGAAGGACTGGCTGGGCAAGCGCGCCGGCGCGGGACGTCAGGGACCGAGAGGACTCAGGAAGTTCCGGTGAGGACAGGTGACGCCGATTTCACTATCCGGCACCTCATGCCCGCGCGATAATCAGTCAGTGGCCCATTCCGGGCCGGGTTGGAGATGTTCATGCTCATCACCCTGATCGTCATCGCCGTCATCGTGGCCGTGGTGCTGTTCGTCGTCGTCGGCGCCTACAACAAGCTGGTTGCCCTGGATCAGCGTGCGGATCAGTCGTTTGCCGATATCGACGTCCAGCTGAAGCAGCGGCAGGACCTGATCCCCAATCTGGTCGAGACGGTGAAGGGCTATGCCACGCATGAGGCCGGGACCCTGGCCGCCGTGACCCAGGCCCGCGCGGCGGCTGCGGGCGCGACCACGGTCAATGACAAGGTCCAGGCGGAGAACATGCTGACCGGAGCCTTGGGCCGCCTGTTCGCCGTGTCCGAGGCCTACCCCGACCTCAAGGCCAACGCCAACTTCCAGCAGCTGCAGGCCGAGCTGTCGGACATCGAGAACAAGCTGGCGGCCGCCCGCCGGTTCTTCAACAATGCCGTGGCCGAGTTCAACGCCGTGCGCCGCCAGTTTCCGACCGTCCTGTTCGCCGGCATGGTCGGCTATGCCTCCGACAAGCCCTTCTTCGACGTGGGCGAGGGCGATCGTGCCGCCATGACCGCCGCGCCGCCCTCGGTGAAGTTCTAGGCCCCAGCCATGGCCGCTGTCGGTCTTCAGACCCACATTTGGGCGAACAATACGCGCTCGGTGATCCTGCTGGCCGGCTTTCCGGTGCTGATGGTCTGCATCCTGTATGGGTTGCAGCTGGTGCTGATGGGCTTCGGCATCCTGCCAAACTCCGGCGGCACGCTCGGCGCGGACATGGCCTTGGCGGCGCGCTGGCTGACGACCACCATTCCGCTGGCGATCGTTTTCTCCGCCCTCTGGTTCGCCATCGCCTGGTTCGCCAATCAGGCGATGATCGACGCCATGACCGGGGCGCGCAAGGTTGATAGGCGGTCTGAGCCAGAGCTCTACAACCTGTTGGAAAACTTGGCGATCTCGCGTGGACTGCAGACTCCGACACTCCGCATCATCGAAAGCGACAGCCTGAACGCCTATGCCAGCGGCGTTCATGAAGGCCGCTACAGCGTCACGGTCACGCGTGGCCTGATGCAGGCGCTTGATCGCGACGAGCTGGAGGCCGTGCTGGCCCACGAACTGACGCATGTTATCAACAAGGACGTGCGGACCATGGTGATCGCCTCGATCTTCGCCGGCATCATCAGCGTGGTCGCCGAGCTAGTCCTGCGCAGCCTGTTCTATTCCCGCGGCGGCGGGCGACGCGACAATAAGAACGCCATGCCGCTGATCCTGATCGGTCTGGTCATCGCGGCCGTGGGCTATGGCCTGGCCATCGTCATTCGCATGAGCCTGTCGCGTACGCGGGAATATGTCGCCGATGCCGGGGCCGTCGAACTGACCAAGAATCCGGATGCGATGATCGGTGCTCTGCGCAAGATCGAGGGGCGGTCGTCTCTGCCTGGCCCGGACGAGGTGCAGCAGATGTTTCTGGACAATCAGCCCAACGGCAAGGGACTTGAAGGGCTGTTCGCCACCCATCCCCCGATCGCCAAACGGATCGAGGCGCTGGTGAAGTTCGGGGGAGGGCGCGATCCCGGCCCATGGCTGGAGACGACGCCGATGGTACCGATGCCGCGCTACGCAACTTCGGTACCTTCGACCGGCTGAACGACCCGCTCCCAGCCCAGGCGCGTCAGTTGCTCCATCGGATGGAAATCGGACTTGTAGTCCATCTTGCGCGACCCCCGGACCCAATAGCCCAGATAGACATGCGGCAGGCCGACCAGTGCCGCCTGACGGACATGATCCAGAATGGCGAAGCGTCCCAGGCTGCGGGCGCTGAGCGCCGGATCATAGAAGCTGTAGACCATCGACAGGCCGTCGGTCAGGACGTCCGTCAGGCTGACCCCGACCAATGCGCCCGGCCCACCGTCCAGCGAAGGTAGCCTATATTCGATCAGATGCGTCCGGACCGCCGTGTCCTCGATCATGGCGATGTAGTCGAGCCAGCCCATGGAGGCCATGCCACCCTCGGGATGGCGATGGCCCAGATAGCGTTTCAGCAGATCGAACTGCTCGACCGTCGCCTCGGCCTCCACCAGGTCGCGGGTGAGCTCGTCGTTGCGCTTCAGAATACGACGCTGAGACCGGCTGAACGCGAACTCGTGCACCAGAAGCCGCACGGATATGCAGGCGTCACAGCTCTCGCACGCCGGACGATAGGCGATGTTCTGGCTGCGGCGAAACCCGGCCTGGGTCAGCTCGTCATTGACGTACACACCCTCGCTGAACGGCAGGTTGGCGAAGACCTTTCGCTCTGTCTTTCCCGGCAGATAGGGGCAGGGCGCGACCGAGGTCATGTAGAACCGAAGCTGTCGCTGGGGGACGAACTGGGTCACCGGCTCAGGTCCGGGTCTGTCGCAACGGAAGGGAAGGGCGACCACGCATCATGGTTGATATCTGGCCTCGCGTCTTTGCTTCGCGCAAGGGCCATCACGGCTACAGGCTCGTATCGGACGGCAGAACCGGTGCCTCGCGCAACAGAACGATGGCGATACGGCGATTGCCGGCCAGGGATGGATCGTCGGGGTAAAGCGGGTCCGAACCCGCCTTGCCAGACACCTGATAGACGCGGTCGGCATCTACACCGGCGTTCTGGAGGATCAGGCGCGAGGCATTGGCGCGCTCGGACGACAGGCTCCAGTCGCCCGGCGCGCTGGCCCGGTTGGAGCCAGCCTGGGCCGATGTATGGCCGGTGACTGAAATCCGGTTCGGCAGCTGGTTGATCACCCTCGACACGGCTCGCAAAAGCAGCTGGGCCCGCGCATTGGGTCGCGCCGAGTTGTTGTCAAACATCGAGCGGCCTTCCTGATCGACCAGCTGGATACGCAGACCCTCGGGCGTCTGGTCGATGATGAGCTGTTTCGACAGCTCCGCCAGTTCCGGCATGGACTGCATGGCCTGGCGCAGCGATTCGGCGGCCGAGGCGAACTGGGCGGCCTCGCGACGGGCGATCTCCTCGCGCAAGGCTTCTTCGCTGGCGGCGGCGAGGTTTGAGCTCTGGCCGGCGTCCTGCGGCGCATCGGGCGGAGCCTCGGGGGCCAGTTCGGTCAGGACCGAGTTGCTGCCCGAGCTCTTGGCCCCGTCATCGCCCAGCGCCGTGCCGCCCAGGATGCCGCCAGACCCGGATGTGGTCTGGGACACGCTGGCCGGGGCGAAATACTCGGCGATGCCCTTCTTCTGCTCCGGGTCGGTCGTGTTTATCAGCCACATCAACAGGAAGAAGGCCATCATCGCCGTCACGAAGTCGGCGTAGGCCACCTTCCACGCGCCGCCGTGATGACCGCCGCCGACGACCTTCTTGACCTTCTTGATCATGATGGGGCGGTCGTTCAGAGCCATCGAGTCCCATGCCTTAACGCTGTTTGTTAGCCACACCATCGCGGGCCCGCGTTAAGAACCGGTTTGCAAATCGACGGACCGGGCGACCATGCGGCACCAAAGCCATTGCCGACACACGGTGTGTCGCCTAGTCGTCGAGGCGTGACCGACCTGATCTCAGCCAGCTTCGACGCCGCCGCCTATCGAAAGGCCCTGGGCGGCTTTGCGACCGGGGTGTGCGTGGTGACGGCGCACACAGGGGAGGGAGCCTTCGGCATCACGGTCAATTCCTTCACCTCCGTGTCGCTGGACCCACCGCTGATCCTGTGGTGCCTGGACCGCAAGTCGGAACGGCATGATGCATTCGCGGCGGCTGACCGGTTCGCGGTGCACGTTCTACCGGTCGAGGATCGCGAGATGTCCGACCGCTTCGCCTGGGGCGTCTGCCGTCTGTCGGCCGACGAGTTCGACAGCTCCAGCGACGAGCCTCCGCGGCTACGCAATGCCCTGACCCGACTGGATTGCGATGTCCACGACCGGATCGTCATGGGCGATCATCTGACCATCGTGGGCGCGGTCCGGTTGTTCGAGACGCGGCCCGGCGATGCATTGACCTATTATCGAGGCCGTTACGGCGAAGCGCGCGAGCCCTTGTCATGAAGATCGGGTTCGCAGGTCTGGGCGTCATGGGCGGGCCAATGGCACGCCATCTGGTTCGTGCAGGACATGAAGTGACGGGCTTCAACCGCTCGATCCAGAAGGCGGTTGATTGGGCGGCGCTGACGGGTGGACGATATTCGGACACGGTTCAGGCTGCGGCTGAGGGAGCGGAGGTCTTCATCCTGTGCGTCGGCAATGACGACGACGTGCGTGAGATTGTGTTGCAGGCCTTGCCGCAGCTGAATTCCGGTGCCGTCATCATCGATCACACCACGACGTCCGCCGTGGTCGCGCGCGAGATGGCGGATATGGCCTCGGCGACCGGTCGCTTCTTCATTGATGCGCCGGTTTCGGGCGGCCAGGCCGGGGCCGAAAACGGTCAGCTCAGCGTTATGGCGGGTGGCGATGGCGAGGCTCTGGCGCGGGTCGAACCGGTGTTGAAGGCCTATTCGAAGGCCATCAAACACATGGGGCCGTCGGGTTCGGGCCAACTGGCCAAGATGGTCAATCAGATCGCCATCGCGGGCGTCGTCCAGGGTCTGGCCGAGGCCGTGCATTTCGCCCAGTCGGCGGGGCTGGATCCCGACGCTGTTTACGAAGCGATCTCCAAAGGCGCGGCCCAATCCTGGCAGATGGACAATCGCTGGAAGACCATGGCGCGCAAAGAGTTCGACTTCGGCTTCGCCGTCGACTGGATGCGCAAGGATCTGGGGCTGGTTCTGGACGAAGCCCGGGCCAACGGCGCGCGCTTGGAGATGACGGCCTTGGTCGATCGCTTCTATGAGGAGGTACAGGCGATGGGTGGATCGCGATGGGACACGTCCAGTTTGGCAGCGCGGCTCCAAAACAAGCCGCCGACCTCCTGACGACCCCAAATGAAAAACGGCTTCATCGTATCGACGCCGCTGCCGAACCTTTCGTTCAGAAAATTAGTTGTCGGGCTGACATCCAAATGTCTACTGGGACGCTCAATGAAAGTCTCGCGACCTTGGGAGAACTCGCATATTGCGAGGGTGGCGATGCGTCGAGTGGCGTAGTGTTTGGGGATGAGCGATGACATCGGCGCGGGCCAATTGGACGGTCGTTGGATGCTCATCGGATAGTCGCTCAAGCTCTGCCGAGCGGTCGTAGACGCGGCGA
>CALRXI020000028.1:0-23609 GCA_943372125.1 Brevundimonas vancanneytii | reverse complement strand
CCGCGCCGCCGATCCCGATCGCTGGCTGTCCAGTCGCTTCGTGGCTGATGCGCAGGCCCGCGCAGATTTGATCACCCTCTATGCCTTCGAGGCGGAACTGATGGCGATCCCGATGCGGGTGACCCAGCCGCTACTGGCCGAGATGCGCTATCGCTGGTGGGGCGAACAGATGGATGGGGTGTTCGCGGGCGAGCCGCGCAAGGGCCATCCGGTGCTGGAGGCGCTGACCGATGTGGTGCGGCGGCACGGGCTGGCGCGCGGGCCGTTCGACGCGCTGATCGAAGCGCATATCGGGCGGGTGCATGGCGAGCCGCACGATCTGGAAGCCTTTTACGTCGGGCCGATGCAGACGGCGGTGCGGGTGCTGGCCGGACCGGGGCATGACGACCAGGTCGTGGGGGCCGGTCGGGTCTGGGGGCTGGCGCAGGTGGGCAGGCTGGACGACGCCCGGTTGGCTCTGGCTGGCGCGAACGCGGCCTTGAAGGGTCTCCCGTCCGACGCCTTCCCGGCTGTCGCCCACGCCGCCCTGATCAGGCCATCGGAAGCTGAACCGTTGAAGAAGCTGCGGCTGACCTGGGCGATGTTGCGCGGGCGTCTGTAGACGGCATAACGCCCGGACGGTTGGTCCGGGCGCTTGCGGGTCGATCAGGCCTTGGCGATGGCCTCGGCGATCTGATCCGTGGTCTGGTTGGTCAGGTCCTTGGCGATCTCGCCGGTCAGGCGGGATTCCAGTTCCTTGTGCCAGTTCTTGCGGAGAGCCCCCAGCGTCTTGGGGGCGGCGATGACGACCAGGTGGTCGAACTGGCCGTTCAGGGCCTTCTTGTTCAGCAGTTCGGCGACACCGAAGGCAAAGCCGTCCTCAGCCTGGGTGTCGTTGTCGGGATTGGCGGCGCTGGACTGACGACCGGGGGCACCCGACAGGCGCTCGGGGATCTCCGGCGTCGGGTGGGCCGTCAGGCTCGGCTGATCTGCGTCGCCGGTGTTCTTGAACAGAACCAGCTTCTCGCCATCGACGACGGCGACCAGTGCGCCCTTGGGAAGTTTCATGGTGCGAGAATCCTCATGGTTTTCAGATGAGGAGGTAACGATCCCGACCGAGGGCGGTTGCCGTCTATTGCGTGCGGTCGTCGGACGAGGCGTCCGGGTAGCGGGTGATGTCGGCAGGCCAGACGCGGCGGTTCGGCGACTGGTCGAAGGCCCAGCGCAGGGTGCGGGCCATGGTGGCGGCCCCGGCGCGGATGACAGGAAGGTCCAGCGGCACGGGCAGGCCGTGCATATGCCTTGCCCACGCGGGCAGCAGGTCCACACCGGCCTGCATGATGATGCGTGAGGCGGCATCGGTCGTGCGCGATCCCATGTTTTGAGTAAGCACCAGCCGGGCCACTTCGCCCGTGCGGTCGTCGGTCAGCAGGGCCGGGTGCATGGACTGTATCAGGGCTTCGGCCGCGGCGCGGTCGCGGGGGACGGGATCGGCCCCAAGACGTTCGGCGACCGTCGCCATCTCCGCAAAATACCGGTCCTGATCCGCGCGGCTCATGCCCGGCTCGGCATAGCGGATCCAGGCGTTAAGGAAGCTGGTCGCCTCGGTGACATGGACCCAGGCCAGAAGGGTGGGGTCGGTCGCGTCATATGGTGCGCCTGACGGCAGGACGCCGCGCACGTGGGCATGGATGCGGCGCACCCGGTCGATGGCGGCGATGCCGTTGTCGGCGGAATCATAGGTGGTCACGGCGATGAATCTGGCCGTTCGCCTCAGTCGCCCGTGCATGTCGGCGCGGAAGTTGGAATGGTCCCAGACGCCGGCCAGAACCGCGGGATGCAGCATCTGCAGCAGCAGGCCAGTGACGCCGCCGATCATCATGGTGACGACGTCGCCATTGACCCGCCAGGCGACCGAGTCGGGTGCGAACAGGGCATCGGCACGCCGCAGCACCGGTCGCTCGCCCTTGGACGCATCGTTGAACAGATCAGTGACCTGACGCCGGATCAGGGCCTTGGCGGGGTCGAACAGGCGGGATCCGGAAGAGCCCGCGCGGGCCATCAGTTCACGGTCCGGGTCAGGGCCTCGATCCGGCGATCCAGATCGGCGACGATGTCTTCCAGACGAGACTTCTCCGACGCCATGTCGATGGGCGTGCCGTCCTCGTAGGTCAGCTGTGCCCCCTGGGCGATCATATCGAGACGATACAGGATAGTGACGCGGCGGGCGGTCAGGCGCTCCAGTTCGATGTCCGATGCGGTCATGCGGCAGCGTCCCGCCAGGCCTTGAGGCTGCTCATGGCCCGGATACTCATCAGCCGCTTTTTCGCACGGCCGCGTTCCTTGAGCGGGATCTTTACGCCGGCCTCGTCGATCTTGGGCGTCTCCAGCGGCGGCAGCAGGCCGTAATTGATGTTCATGGGCTGGAACTTCGAGCCCTCCAGATGGCCGCCGGTGATGTGTTCGACCAGGGCTCCCATGGCCGTGTCGGCGGGAGGAGGGGCGAGGTCGCGACCCAGGGCTTGGGCGGCAGCGAGGCGGCCGGTCAGCAGGCCCATGGCGGCGCTTTCGACATAGCCCTCCACCCCCGTGACCTGACCGGCGAAGCGGAGGCGGGGCATGGATTTCAGACGCAGCTGACGATCCAGCAGGTGCGGGCTGTTCAGATAGGTGTTGCGGTGCAGGCCGCCCAGTCGGGCGAACTGGGCGTTCTGCAGGCCCGGGATCATGCGGAAGATTTCGGCCTGGGCGCCGTGTTTCAGCTTGGTCTGGAAGCCGACCATGTTGAACAGGGTCCCCAGCGCATTGTCCTGACGCAGCTGGACAATGGCATGGGACTTCACCAGCCGGTCACGGGGATTGGTCAGGCCGACGGGCTTCATCGGGCCGTGGCGCAGGGTCTCGCGGCCCCGTTCGGCCATGACCTCGATGGGCAGGCAGCCGTCGAAATAGGGGACGTGTTCCCAGTCCTTGAACTCGGCCTTGGGACCGCTCAGCAGGGCGTCGATGAAGGCGTCGTATTCGGCCTTGTTCATCGGACAGTTGACATAGGCGGCGGCGTCTCCGCCGGGGCCTTCCTTGTCATAGCGGGACTGACGCCAGGCGATGTCGAAGTCGATGCTGTCGGCGTGGACGATGGGGGCGATGGCGTCGAAGAAGCTGAGGGATTCCTCGCCCGTCGCCTTCAGGATGGCGTCGGCCAGGGCGGGCGAGGTGAGGGGGCCGGTGGCGACGATGACATTGTTCCAGTCCTCGGGCGGCAGTCCGGCGATTTCCTCGCGCACGACGGTGACCAGAGGATGGGCCTGCAGTTTTGCCGTCACGGCCTGGGAGAAGGCGTCGCGGTCGACGGCCAGGGCACCCCCGGCGGGCACCTGATTGATGTCGCCGCAGGCCATGATGATGGAATCGAGCGCCCGCATCTCCGCATGCAGCAGGCCGACGGCATTGTGCTCCCAGTCGTCGGAGCGGAAGGAGTTGGAACACACCAGCTCGGCCAGGCCATCGGTGTGATGGGCGTCGGTCTTGACGCCGGGCACGCCGCGCATCTCGTGCAGGATCACGGGCACGCCAGCTTGCGCGATCTGCCAGGCGGCCTCGGACCCGGCCAGGCCGCCGCCGATCACATGGATGGATTGTGGAGAAACCGTCATGTTGCGGCTTCTAGCGGTGCGGGGTCGCGCGAGCTAGCGTGCATCAGGGGAGCGATACATCATGACACGGTTTTCGATCGGCGAGGCGCTGGGCGCTGCATTCAAGCTCATGCGGCAGCGACCTGCAGCAGTGTTCGTCTGGGGTGCCCTGATCATCGGCCCGACGCTGGCGTTCATGCCCATGATGCTGGCGACGATGTCGCGGTTTGTGGCCACGATGGAGGCCCAATCTGCTTCCGGCATTGATCCGGCGACAGCGCCGTTCCCAGCTGAAGCCCTTGCAGGAATGATCGGGATGCAGCTGGCGTTCGGGCTTTTGAACCTGCTGCAGTTGTTCGCGCTGATCGTCGTGTACCCGGCCATAATGAGAGCGATTATCCGTCCGCTGGAACGATCCTGGTTTTCCATGCGGGTCAGCATGGACGAGGTTCGCGTTGCCTTGGTCGCGGGCGCGGTGTTCGGCGGTTGTTACATCGTCATGATGATCGCCATGATGCTGGTCATGGTGGTCGGTATCTTTGTGATCGGCACTGGAACAGGCTCCGACGCCAATGGAGTTGCTGTCGCAATAATGATGTCGGTTCTGATGTTGGCGATGATGGTCGTCATTCTTTGCGTTCTGCCGAGATTCAGTCTCATGGCTCCGGCCAGCCTGATGACGCGACGTTTTGCCTTTGCCGAGGGATGGCGAATGGCCAAGGGGCAGTGGGGGCGACTGATCGGTCTCCAGCTATCCGTTATCGCGATTATCCTGTTGGTCGAGCTGGTGCTTTTTGTCGTCGTGGTTGCAGTAGCCATGTTGGTGGCAGGCACCGGCTTTGGCGCGACATTGCCTGATCCCGGTACGTCGGAAATGCCGTTTGCGGTTCTGGATGCCGTCTGGGCGACATGGTGGCCGCTGTTCGCAGCAGGTAGCCTGGCGATGTGCGCGTTCTACGGCGCGGTCATGACGCTCTCTACGGCATCTCAGGCGTCCGCCTGCCTTCAACTGGCGCGGCCCGAAGAGATTAACTCTGGGACAGGTTGAGGGGTAACCCTTCGCATGCGGGGTCGGGTTCGCTAGGCTGGCGGCAACGAGGGGGCCAGTTCCATGACGTTTTCAGCGACCGATGCGGCATTCGAGGGTTTTCGGGTCGTCAGGCGCGCGCCGATGAGCCTGGTCTTCTGGGCGCTGTTCTATGTCGTGATGCTGGCTGTAGCCTTCGCCATGATGGGACCGTCTCTGGCCAGCGCCATGGCGGCGGCTGAGCGGCTGGAATCGGTGGGCACGCCGACGCTCGACGACTTCATGCCGATCATGAACTCATTCGGTCTAGTGTTCAGCATCCTGTTGCCGGTCAGTCTGCTGTCCAGCGCGGTGATGTCCGCAGCTATCGCACGGTCGGTGCTTTATCCGACGCAGAAGGCACTGGGCTATCTGAGGTTCGGGGCGGACGAACTGCGGGTGCTGGCCGTCTCGGTGGCGCTGGGTATCATCTTCATCGTGCTGATGGGCCTGATCTGGGGCATGACGTTCGCCCTGGGTGCCGCCGCCGTGAACACGCCGGTGTTGTGGCTGATCGTCGTGGTCTTCTTCCTTGTGGCCTGGGCGGCCTTCATCTGGCTGCTCGTGCGGCTCAGCCTGGCGGTGCCGATGACGCTGGCCGAGAAGCGGATCGTGCTGTTCGACTCATTCAGTCTGACGAAGCGTCATTTCTGGCCGCTGATCGGGATGGCGATCATCGCGGGCGTGATGAGCTTCGTCGTCAGCATGCTGGGCTCTCTGGTTCTCATGCCGATCCAGCTTATGTCGGGCGGAATGGAGAGACTGGCGACAGTTGAGGGGCTGAACCTGGTCGGAATGCTGCAGCAGGCCTGGCCGGCGATCCTGAGCTATGTGGTCGTCAATGCGATCATCTCGGCGCTGCAGGTGGCGGTGATCTATGCGCCGTTCTCGGCGGCCTACCGCGACATTGCTGGGCGGACGGGGACGGGACTGGCCGAGACCTTCGGCTGATTGTTCAGGACGAACAGGGGGGGGACGTCATGAAGGGACTGGAACTCTACGCACCGCGCGATCCGCATCACCGGCGGACGTGGACATGGGCGGCGATCGTGCTGGCGCTGGTTTTCATCATCGGCGGGCAGGTGCTGGGAATCATTCCGGCGCTGTTGACGGGTTTCATCGGCCTTGATGGGGCGACGGGCCGGTGGGATCAGCTGGCCTATGTTCTGTTCGCGACCTTCGGCTGCGGGGCTGTGCTGGTCTTTCTGTGGATCCGGTTCTTCGAGCGACGGCCGCTGGCGACGATCGGGTTCAATGCCGACGGGCTGAAGCGGTTCGGGCGCGGCTATGCGATCGGGCTGGGGTTTCTGCTGGCCGCGGTCGGGATCATCTGGGCCCTGGGCGGCTATTCGGTCGAGGCGGGCGGGGCGTTCCAGAGCGCAGCCGTCGGGGCGGCGCTGGTGCCGATCGTCGTGCTGCTGCTGGGCTTCATCGTGCAGGGATCGACGGAGGAAATCTTCTTTCGCGGTTGGTTGATGCAGTTGATCGCGTCCCGGCATGGTCTGTGGCTGGCGATCGCGATCAACTCCGTGCTGTTCGGCCTGATGCACGGGGCCAATATTCCGCCGTCGAGGGAACTGTTCATGGGCCTGCTGAACATCGCCCTTTTCGGCGTCTTCATCAGCCTGTACGCCGCGCGCGAGGGTTCGCTGTGGGGCGTCTGCGGCTGGCATGCGGCGTGGAACTGGCTGCTGGGGCTGGGCTTTGGGCTGGAGGTGTCCGGCCAGGTTGTGGACGCCAAGCCGCTGATCGTCGATCTGACCACGCGCACCGAGGTCCCGTGGTGGGTCACGGGGGCCGCCTTCGGTCCTGAGGGCAGCGTGGTGGTGACGGCCCTGTTACTCGCGGGGTCGGTGGTTCTGATCGTGCGCGGCAAGACGAAGGATTACGGTGTGGCGGGTCAACCCGCCACGGCCGAGACGTTCGACTAGGCGTCCGCCTTCGCCTTGGTGCGCGGCTTTTTGGCTCCGGCCTTGGGAGCCGGAGCGCCTAGGGCCGCCACGCGCGCCTTGCGGCGCGTTTCGTGCCGGTCCAGCACTTCCTTGAGGTATTTGCCGGTCCAGCTCTTAGTATTGGCCGCGACCTGTTCAGGGGTGCCGACGGCCACGATCTCGCCCCCGCCGTCGCCGCCTTCAGGCCCGAAGTCGAGCAGGTAGTCGGCGACCTTGATCACATCCAGATTGTGCTCGATGACGACGATGGTGTTGCCGTTCTCGACCAGTTCCTGAAGGACCTCCAGCAGCTTGCGCGTATCCTCGAAATGCAGGCCGGTCGTGGGCTCGTCGAGGATGTAGAGGGTCTTGCCGGTCGCTCGTTTGGACAGTTCCTTGGACAGCTTGACCCGCTGGGCCTCGCCGCCGGACAGGGTCGTCGCCGACTGGCCGACCTGGACATAGCCCAGGCCGACGCGCTCCAGCGTCAGCATCTTGTCGCGGATCGACGGCACGGCGTTGAAGAAGCGTGCGGCCTCCTCGACCGTCATGTCGAGGACGTCGGAGATCGACTTGCCCTTGAAGACGATTTCCAGCGTCTCGCGGTTGTAGCGCTTGCCCTTGCAGACGTCGCAGGTGACGTAGACGTCGGGCAGGAAATGCATCTCGATCTTGATCAGCCCGTCGCCCTGGCAGGCCTCGCAGCGGCCGCCCTTGACGTTGAAGCTGAAACGGCCGGGGCCATAGCCGCGGGCCTTGGACTCCGGCAGGCCCGCATACCAGTCGCGGATGGGGCCGAAGGCGCCGGTATAGGTGGCGGGGTTCGAACGCGGGGTGCGGCCGATAGGCGACTGGTCGATGTCGATGACCTTGTCGAAATGCTCCAGTCCCTCGATCCGGTCGAAGGGGGCGGGGGCGTCCGAGGCATTGTGCAGGCGACGCGCGGCGGCTTTGTAGAGCGTCTCGATGGTGAAGGTCGACTTGCCGCCGCCGGACACGCCGGTGACGCAGGTGAACAGGCCGACCGGGATTTCGCCGGTCACGGTCTTCAGATTATTGCCGGTCGCGCCGCTGATCTTCAGCATCTTCTTGCGGTTGATCGGTCGGCGACCGTCGGCTGGAATCTCGATCTCTCGCTCGCCCGACAGGTATTTGCCGGTCAGGGAGTTTGGATTGGCCAGAACCTCTTCTGGCGTGCCCTCGGCGCAGATGGTGCCGCCGTGGACGCCGGCGGCGGGACCCATGTCGATGACATAGTCGGCGGTCATGATCGCCTCCTCGTCATGCTCGACCACCAGGACCGAATTGCCCAGGTCGCGCAGGCCCCGCAGGCTGTCCAGCAGGCGGGTGTTGTCGCGCTGATGCAGGCCGATGGAGGGTTCGTCGAGGACGTAGAGGACGCCGGTCAGGCCCGAGCCGATCTGTGACGCCAGGCGGATGCGTTGGCTCTCGCCGCCGGACAGGGTGCCGGAGGAGCGCGACAGGCTGAGGTAGTCCAGGCCGACGTTGTTGAGGAAACGCAGCCGGTCGGTGATTTCCTTCAGGATGCGGCGACCGATCTCGCGCTGCTTGTCCGTCAGGGTCTCCTCGAGCGTGGAGAACCACAGATAGGCCTTGGAGATCGACAGCCAGCTGATCTCGGCGATGTCGGAGCCGCCGACCTTGACCGCCAGGGCCTCGGGTTTCAGCCGCTTGCCAACGCAGGCGTCGCAGGGGGTTTCGGATTGATAGCGGCCCAGCTCCTCGCGCACCCAGGCGCTGTCGGTCTCGCGCCAGCGGCGTTCCAGATTGGGCAGGACGCCCTCGAAGGCCTTCACCGTCTCGTATTTGCGGGCATTGTCGTCATAGACGAACTTGACCTTTTCGCCGCCCGAGCCGCGCAGGATGACGGCCTGGGCCTTTTCCGGCAGGTCGCGCCAAGGCTTGTCCATTGAGAAGCCGTAGTGCTGGGCCAGCGATTGCAGGGTCTGGGTGTAGAGGGGCGAGGGGCCGCGCGACCAGGGCGAGACCGCCCCCTTGTGCAGGCTTTTGTCGCGGTCGGGGATGACCAGATCGGCGTCGAAAGCCAGCTTGACGCCCAGGCCGTCGCAGGTCGGACAGGCGCCGAACGGGTTGTTGAAGCTGAACAGCCGGGGTTCGATCTCGCTGATCGTAAAGCCGGAGACCGGGCAGGCGAACTTTTCGGAGAAAAGGAGGCGGCGCGGTTCTTCACCCTCTGGCGCGCTGGCCCATTCGGCGACGGCGATACCGTCGGCCAGGTTCAGGGCGGTCTGGATGCTGTCGGCATAGCGGGGTTCGAGACCGGCCTTGGTGACGATCCGGTCCACGACGATGTCGATGTCGTGCTTGAACTTCTTGTCCAGCGTCGGCGCGTCCTCGATGGCGTAGAATTCGCCGTCGATCTTGAGCCGCTGATAGCCGGAGCGCTGCCATTCGGCGATCTCCTTGCGGTATTCGCCCTTGCGACCGCGCACGACGGGGGCCAGCAGCAGGATGCGCTCGCCGTCGGGCAGGGCCGACAGCTTGTCCACCATCATGGAGACGGTCTGGCTCTCGATCGGCAGGCCGGTCGCGGGGGAGTAGGGGACGCCGACGCGGGCCCAGAGCAGCCGCATATAGTCGTGGATTTCGGTGACCGTGCCGACGGTCGAGCGCGGGTTCTTGGATGTGGTCTTCTGTTCGATGGAGATGGCCGGCGACAGGCCCTCGATCAGGTCAACGTCCGGCTTGCCCATCAGCTCCAGGAACTGGCGCGCGTAGGCGCTCAGGCTCTCGACATAGCGCCGCTGACCCTCGGCATAGATGGTGTCGAACGCCAGCGAGGATTTGCCCGAGCCCGACAGGCCGGTCATGACGACCAGCTTCTCACGCGGGATGTCGACGTCCACGCCCTTGAGATTGTGCTCGCGGGCGCCGCGCACGCGGATGAAGTTGTGCTTTTCAGTCATGAGGTCCGAGAGAACGCGGGAGGCTGGGCCTGGGTCCAGGGCGACAGCGCTATATGGGGATCGATTTGCCGATTTCAGCAAGAACAATATGGGAACATGCGGTGGAGGCCAAGAGCGTTGATATGCGCCCGCGTTTCCGCCTAGGCTGAAATACAGGTTCAGGAGTCCCGAATGCGTCAGCAGAAACTGTTTGCTTCAGCGGCTGTGCTGGCAATGGCGCTGGCTGTCGCGGCCTGTTCCCGCAGCGCCGAGGATTATGCCGCCGACGTCGATCGCAGTGCGGAGCAGGACGTCGTGCTGAAGACGCTGAAGGAAACCGACCCGACCTTCTACGGCCAGATCAGGGATCGTGCGGCCGGAAGGCTGGCGGCGGGCGAGACCGAGCCGGATGTCCTGGCCGCCGTGCAGAACGAGATGCGCGCCTATGGCTTGCGGCAGGCTCCCCACGTTGCGGCTGCGCCGGGTGCCTCTGTGATCGAGGTGATGCAGGCCGAGAAGGCCGTGATCGAGCATCTGCAGCGAACGGATGTCAGCACCTGTGCCCAGTTCGCCATGGCCGGACTGCCCGTGGGGTACCAGCCGAATGGCCAGATGAAGGCGCTGATCGACCGCGCCGCCTCGGCGCGTCTGCTGGCCGCGCAGGCGGGCAAGGCGTCGCCGCAACAGCGGAGCGAACCCAGCCAGGCGGATTTCGTGGCGGTCTATCAGACCATGCTGGATGGCGGGCTGAACGAGGCCGATGCCCAGCAGTTCTTCGGCACGGGAATGGGCAGTGCGCCCGAGCGCCAGCAGTGCGATGTGACGACCGCCTTCTACAGCGCCATCCTGGCGCAGCCCAGGGCGCGGGCCGAGACGGTATCGGCCTTCATCATCAAGACGGTGGCCGAGCAGGTGGCCCCTGCTGCAGGGGCCTGAGCCCTATTGATCCAGGAAATCGCCGGCGTTGAAGGTGAGGACGCAGCGATGGTCGGCGTTGCCGACGGCGGAGCAGACGTCTACGCCGAACAGGTTGCGCTGGACCTTTGCGGTTGAGCGGTAGCTGCGCCCTTCATATTCGAAAGCCGAACCGATCTGCGCACTCCACGGTCCGAGGGCGTCGTAGAAGGCCGTTGCCGGGGCGCCGGTGCAGGTGAACAGGATCAGCGTGTCGTCACCACCGTCTGATGCGCGGACGAAGGTGTTGTTGGCAGACGCCTGCGCGATGCAGTCGGCATAGAGCCGCGCATTCGCCGGCGCGGGACTGCCGACGACAGGGCTGTAGTCCGGAGCCATGGGCACGGTCGATGCGCCATGGGCGCAGGCGGATAGGGTGGCGGACAGGGCCAACGCCAGAATGAGACGATGTGGGCGCATATGGATCCTCCATGGCGACAGTGTCACGATTTCGTGGTCCGGGGCCACAGACGAATTGGCTTGCACCGGGCGCGGCGCGACCCCATCCTTCATCGCACAGGTAGTTTGAGGAGCTTCGACGATCATGATCAGCGCTTTGGAAATCGGTCTCGCCCTTTCCGCTGTCGCCTCGCTCGTGGTCGCCTATGTCTCGCTCCAGCCCAAACCCAAGCCTGTCCGCATCCGCGTTCGTGACGCTGGATCGCGTCGCCGCCCGAACGCCTGACGGGCATACGCTTTTCGATAATCTGAGCCTGGCCCTCGGCCGGGAGCGCACCGGACTGGTGGGCCGCAACGGTGTGGGCAAGACCACGCTGCTGCGCCTTGTCGTGGGTCTGGATGAACCGGTCGAGGGACAGGTCACGCGCGCCGGCCGCGTGGGGTGGCTGCCGCAGGCGACGGGCCCCTCGAGCGAAGCGGTGGCCGAAACCCTGAGGGTCGCCGGGCCGCTGGCCGTTCTGGTCAGGGTTCTGACGGGACGTGGCACCGCCGAAGACCTCGACAAGGCCGACTGGGGTCTTGAGGCGCGGATCCATGAGGCGCTCGCGCAGGTCGGACTGACCGGGTTGGACTTGGACCTCAGTGCCGAAAGCCTGAGCGGCGGCGAACAGACGCGGTTGCGTCTGGCGGCCCTGTTGCTGGATGCGCCGGATCTGCTGGTCCTGGACGAGCCGACCAATCACCTCGATGCGGCGGGTCGGCGTCTGATCGGGGATGTGCTGGAACGGTGGCCGGGTGGCGTGCTGGTGGTCAGTCATGACCGCGATCTGCTGCGCCGGATGAACCGGATCGTGGAGCTGTCGTCGCTGGGACAGCGCGTTTATGGCGGGAACTACGACCTCTACGCCGAGCGCAAGGCCGCAGAGCGGGCGGCAGCGGTTCAGGCGCTGGAAACGACGACGCGGGATGCGGATCGCGCTGCGCGCGAGGGTCGCCAGGCGCTGGAGCGGAAGGCGCGTCGTGACCGGGCGGGCAAGGCGGCGCGGGCTGCAAGCTCCGACCCGAAAATCCTGCTGGATGCGCGCGCCGAAAGGGCCGAGCGAAGCGGGGGGCGTCTGAACCGGCTGGTCGAACGGCAGGTGTCGGACGCAAATGCCGCCCGCGCGGAGGCGGAACAGGCGGTCGAGCGGACGCGCGATCTGGCACTGTCGCTGCCGTCCTCCGGTCTGGCCGGCGACCGGACGGTGGCGACACTGGAGGATGTGGCGTGGCAACCGCCGGAGAGCGCGCCGGTGCTGGCAGGGTTGAACCTGCGGATCACCGGACCGGAGCGCCTGGCGATCGTAGGGCCGAACGGCGCAGGCAAGACCACCTTACTGAAGATACTGTCGGGCCAGATTGCCCCGACGCGCGGCACGGTGTCCCGACCGGTGCACACGGCCATGCTGGATCAGGACATGGCCCTCTTGCGTCCGGACGAAACGGTTCTGGACGCCTGGCTGCGGCTGAACCCCGGCGCGTCGCAGAACGAGGCCCAGGCCGCTCTGGCCCGGTTTCTGTTCCGCAATGTGGCGGCGCAGAAGCGGGTCGATGTGCTGTCGGGCGGCGAGCGATTAAGGGCGGCGCTGGCCTGCGTCATCGGCCTTCAGCCGCCGCAGCTTCTGATTCTTGACGAGCCGACCAATCATCTGGACCTCGAGTCGATCCGGGCCGTCGAGGCGGCGCTGACCGGCTATGACGGGGCCCTGGTGGTCGTCAGCCACGATCCCGATTTTCTCGAGGCGATCGGCGTGACCCGGACCCTGGACCTGGGTCAGCCCCAGCCGACGACTTCGCCCTGACGGCGAGCTGCGACCGGGCCGCCCCCCGAGGACAGGCGCAGGACCGGCTCGGCCGTGGCCTTGCCGAACAGCCAGCCCTGGCCATAGGTGACGCCCATCGTCCGCAGCTTGGTCGCCTGGGCCTCGGTCTCGATCATCTCGGCCACGGTTGCGATCTTCAGGTCGGTGCACAGGCTGACGAGGTGGCCGATCAGTTTCTCGGCGCGCTCTGTCTCGCAGACATTCTGGACGAAGCTGCCGTCGATCTTGACCGTGTCGAGCGGTAGGCGGCTGAGGTAGTCGTAGGTGGCCGATCCGACCCCGAAATCGTCCAGACAGATGTGGATGCCGGCCTTCTTCAGGGCCTTGAGCCTGCGGTCTGCGGCCTCCAGGTCGGCGAGGGCGGCGGTTTCGGTGACCTCGACCATCAGTCGTTTGCGCAGATCGGGCTTGCTGGCCGTCAGACCCAGCAGGCCCTGGATGTAGGAATCGCTGGCCAGCGACGCGCCCGACACATTGATCGCCACCTTGATCAGGCCGAAGCCCGAGCGCTGCATCTGAGCCAGGGCCTTTTCGGCGACGGCCAGGTCAAACGCCTGAATGAGGGCCATCTCTTCGGCCATCTTGATGGTGGCGGCCGGACCGCCTGTGCGGAACCGCGACAGGGCCTCGAAGTGATGGACGGCCCCGGACTTCAGATCGACGATCGGCTGGTAGTGCAACGAGAAGTCGCGGGTTTCGACCACGGTGTTGAAGGCGTCGGCCTCGCGCATTGTGCTCTTCAGGCGTTCACTGAACCCGGAGCCGGCGGCGTCGATCCCGTCGTCCTTCAGGCAGTCCTCCAAGGCCATGCGCAGGGCCCGCAGCGCCATGCCGGGGGAGGTGCCGCCCGCCAGCGTCGCCTCGGTGCTGCGCACCATCAGCTCGACGCCCTCGTCCAGGGCCGCCTGACGGATTTCAGCGGCCAGATCGGTCTTGTCGCCGGTCAGGCGGATGACGGCGAAGCGCTTCTCGGACAGTTGGGCGGCACTGCCGCCATCGACCGACGAGGCCTGCAGCACGGACTGGATATGGGCCGTCGCGCGGCTGTGCTCGGCATTGTTGCGATCCAGGCCCGACACCTCGACGAAGGAGAAGGACATGTCGGCGGCCGGATCGTCGGCCATGATCTGTCGGGTGTGATCGACCAGGCCCTCGGACGTCAGCATCTCCTTCGGCGGGGCCTCGGCCTCACTGAAGGCCTCGCCATCCCAGGTGAGGGAGCAGGAGACGGCGGGAGCCAGTTCCGGAAGGCTGAAGGCCCGAAAGCGGGCGCGGCGGACCATGCCGTCGTTTCCCGTGACCACGATCTGGAGCTCCGAGGTGCGACCGCCGGACTGCAGGGCGTGCAGGGCCTTGGCGACCGGCTGTCGGCTGGTAGCGCTCAGAATGTCGGTGAAGCGCTTGCCGCTCCAGAGCCGGCCGGGATCGGCACCCGCGGTGACGCCGGCCCCGAGGGCAAGCGTGACCTTGGTATCGCCATCGACCTCGACCAGCACATCGGCGGCGGCAAAGGCGAGGCCCAGAAGGCGGGATTGGAAACTCATGACCGGTCAGATAGCGGACAAGGACTGAAAACAATGGTCCATGAACAGGCTTAACCGAATATTTCCAGCCACTTGCGGCTACGCTTGGGCATTGTAGGCGACCGCGCGTCCGTCGGCGGCACTGGCCCGCCCGGAGGCCCCATAGGCCGAAGGCGATCCGCGCTGACTGGCGACCTCGGCGGCGATGGTCTTGACCAGGCCCTCCGACACGATGCGCGCGGCCTCGACCGCCAGGGCATGGCGGGACAGGACGGCTTCGAAGGCTTGGGTCGCCGCGATCAATCGCTGGCGCTCTTCGACCGGGGCTGGAGCCAGTTCGGAAGGGGCAGCCTTGATCCGCGCCGACTCACGACGATAGGCGTTGGCGAGGTCCTGGGTCTGGCCCACCGTGGCCGCGACGTCCTGCGGGCGGCGGGTCTCGAAGGCGGCGGCTTCTTCGGCCAGGCGCGCGGTCAGCCTTTCGGTCAGGTCGATCATCTGGCGCACACGGGCGGTGGCGTTCAGGATCGCGGTCTCGGCGGCGGTCACTGGGCCTGCTCCTGCATCTTGATCATTTCCGAGACGATGGTGTCGGTCAGGCCGATGCCGCCGGCCTTGACCGTCTGTTTGGCCATGGCCTCGACCAGAAAGCCCCGCCATGTGCCCTCGGCCTCGCCCCCGCCGAAGGGTGCCTCTGTCGACAGGCTGTCGAACATGGGTTTCAGCATCTGGGTCAGGAAGGAGGCCTCGAAATCTTCTGCGGTCTGGCGCATGCGCTCGGGCACGACACGGGGCGCGCTGGCGTTCAGGAGGGCAGGGGAGACGGTCAGGTCGTTCATGCTCACATCACCTCGATGTCGGCCTGTAGCGCACCGGCGGCCTTGATGGCCTGAAGGATGCTGATCATGTCGCGCGGGCTGACGCCCAGGGCGTTCAGGCCGTTGACCAGGGTGGCGAGAGAGGTGCCGCCGCCGACGATGCGCATTTCGCGGCCCAGTTCCTCCTCGACGCTGACGTCGGACTGGGGCGTGACGACGGTCTGGCCGCGGCTGAAGGCCTCGGGCTGGCTGACCTGCGGGTTTTCCTGGACCGAGATGGTCAGATTGCCCTGGGCGATGGCGACGGTGGAGACGCGCACGGCGTCGCCCATGACGATGACGCCATTGACCTCGTCAATGATCACCTTGGCCGGGCTGTCGACCGTGATGGGTAGGTTTTCGACCTGGCTGATGAAGCCGGCCATGCCCATCTGGCCGGGGGCGCGCAGGGCGACGACCGTGCCGTTCTCGGCCAGGGCCGTGCCCGGGTAGGTGGCGTTGATGGCGGCGGCGACGCGCTGGGCCGTGGTGAAGTCGGGGTTGCGCAGCGTCAGCCGGACCTCGTTCATATTGGCCATCTGAAAGCCGGTCTCGCGCTCGACCGTGGCCCCCGAGGCGATGCGGCCTGCGGTGGGCACGCCGCGCGAGACGGAAGAGCCCGATGCGCCCGAGCCGGACACGGCCCCGGTCTGGATGGAGCCCTGGGCGACGGCATAGACCTCGCCGTCCGCGCCTTGCAGGCTGGTGACCAGAAGCGTGCCGCCCAGCAGGCTCTTGGCGTCGCACATGGACGAGACACTGACGTCGATCCGGGCTCCAGGGGTGGAGAAGGGCGGCAGTTCGGCGGTGACCATGATGGCTGCCAGGTTCTTGGAGTTGGAGTTGGCCCCGCGAATGTTGACGCCGAGGCGCTCGGTCATCCCCTCCAGCGACTGGCGGGTGAAGGGGCAGTTGCGCAGGCTGTCGCCCGTGCCGGCCAGGCCGACGACCAGGCCGTAGCCGACCAGCTGGTTGGAGCGCACACCTTCTACGGCGGCGATGTCCTTGATCCGCGACTGAGCCTGGGCCGGCAGTGCGAATCCCACCGCGGCGGCGGCGACCAGGAAGGAGGCGAGCAGTTTCTGCATCGTGAGGCATCCGCGAATAGTTGTCGTAAACCCTGTTGCGAAGGTCGTGCCACGAAGAAACGTGAATGATTACAGGGGCTGAAGCGTGAGCTTGCTCGATTGGCGCGGCAGAATCTGCCGAGGCATTAACCAAACAGTGACGGTGGGCCGCGAAGGTGCCGTAGTGTCACGGAGTCCATTCCCATGAAGGTCACCGGCCCGTCAGGACCGTCCGCACCGCAAGGCTCAAGACCCGCCAGAGCCAGTGGCGGATTCAGCCTGCCTCAAGCCGGGGCTGCCGGATCGACTCATGCGACCGCGGCCACGACGGGGCCGGCCAGTGTCGGTGACGTCTCGGCCCTGATGGCCCTTCAGGGGGTCGAGGATGTGATGGAGCGCCGCCGCCGGGCGGTGCGTCGCGGCAGCGGTATCCTGGACCGTCTGGAAGAACTGAAATTGGCGCTGCTGTCCGGTGAGGCGGGTGAGGGGTCTGTGGAAAATCTGGCTCGAACTCTGCGGGAAGAACGCCCCCAGGACTCTGATGCGGGCCTGAACGGCCTCCTCGACCAGATCGACTTGCGAGCCGCGGTCGAGCTGGCCAAGGCCGATCTGCGCCGCAGCGCAGCATAAGCTGCCGGATTTCCTCGCCTATTCGGCTTCACAGAGCGCCGGGTGATGAAGAAATGTCACGCCTCACGGATTGATGAAGCGTAGCCGCTTCACGGCTTGAAGAGCCATGTTGCCCAGACTCGCCTGCATCCCTATAGGCAGGATTGCGCCAAGGGGGGCGTCTGTTGAGAGCGTGGGTCGATGAACGCAATAGCGTCTATCAAGGCCGAGGATGGGGTCGAGTATCGACCCTCCGACGCCGAGCCGTTCATGAATGATCGCCAGCTGGCCTATTTCCGAGGCAAGTTGCTGGCCTGGAAGGATGACATCCTGCGGGAGTCCAAGGGCACGGTCATCAATCTGAAGGCCGAGACCGAGAACCATCCGGACCTGCTGGACCGCGCCTCGTCGGCTTCTGATCGAGCACTGGAGCTGCGCACCCGCGATCGCCAGCGCAAGCTGATCTCCAAGATCGACGAGGCCCTGCGTCGGATCGAAGACGGCTCCTACGGCTATTGCGAGGAAACCGGCGAGCCGATCAGCCTGGGTCGTCTCGAAGCCCGGCCGACCGCGACCCTGTCCGTCGAGGCCCAGGAACGCCACGAACGCCGCGAGCGGGTTCACCGCGACGACTGATAAGGTCGGCGATGCCTTGACTTGAAGCGGTGAGGGCGCGACCTACGCGCCTTGCTTCAGGGTCGCATCTCCATGACTATCAAGGTTCGTTTCGCGCCGTCGCCGACGGGAAAACTGCATGTGGGCAATGTCCGCACGGCGCTGGTCAACTGGCTGTTCGCGAAGGGACAGGGCGGCAAGTTCGTGCTGCGCATTGACGATACCGATCTGGCGCGGTCCACGCCCGAGTTCGAGCAGGGGATCGAGGACGATCTGACCTGGCTGGGTCTGGCCTGGGACGAGCGGTACAATCAGTCCAAGCGTTTCGATCGCTATGAAGAGGCGGCCGAGGGGCTGAAGGCGGCGGGGCGGCTCTACGCCTGTTACGAGACGTCGGAAGAACTGGATCGTCGGCGCAAGGTGCAACTCTCGCGCGGCCTGCCGCCGATCTATGACCGTGCCGCGCTGGAGTTGACGGACGCCGAGAAGGCCGCGTTCGAGGCCGAGGGGCGCAAGCCGCACTGGCGGTTCAAGCTGGAGGGGCGGCGCGTGGCCTGGGAAGACCTGTCGCGCGGTCATGCCGAGGTCGATACGGCGTCCATGTCGGACCCCGTTCTGATCCGCGAGGACGGACTGTTTCTCTACACCCTGCCGTCGGTCGTGGACGACATCGACATGGCCATCACGCATGTGATCCGGGGCGAGGATCATGTGACCAATACGGGCGCGCAGATCGAGATCTTCGAAGCGCTGGGTGGGCCGGTGCCCGGTTTCGCGCACATGCCGCTGCTGGTCGGAGCGGATGGACAGGCGCTGTCGAAGCGTCTGGGGTCACTGTCGATCGCGGACATGCGCGAGCAGGGCTATGAGCCGATCGCCATCACCAGCCATCTAGGCCGGATCGGGACGTCCGATCCGCTGGAGGTCGCGGCGTCGGTCGAGGCGCTGGGGGGGAGTTTCGCCTTTTCCAAGATGGGGCGCTCTCCGGCACGCTACGACACCGCCGATCTGGATCGGCTGAATGCCCAAGCCTTGCATGTCATGGACTATGCGACGGCGCGTCCGCGGCTGGTCGAGCATGATGCCGATCTGGGTGAGGCGTTCTGGAATGCGGTGAGAGGCAACCTTCAGACCTTCGCCGATGTCGTTGAAATGGCGAAGATCGTTCGCGGTCCGGTGACGCCGGTGATCGAGGATGAAGCCTTTGCGTCGGCGGCACTGTCGGTCCTGCCCGAGACGGTGGACGAGACGCTTTGGCCGACCTGGACCTCTGCGGTGAAGGAGGCGACAGGCGCCAAGGGCAAGGCTCTGTTCATGCCGTTGCGGTTGATGATCACGGGCCAGCCGCATGGACCGGATATGGCGACGCTGGCTCCACTGATCGGGCGCGAGCGGATCGCGCAGCGGCTGCGGGGCGAGACGGCCTGAACTTCGGATCGGATGCGCCTGACCAAAGAAAAAGGCCGCTCTCTGATGAGGGCGGCCTTTTTTGATGTCGATTGAGCGCCGGTGGATCAGGCGTTGCAGGCCGCGATCTGTTCGGCGGTCAGGGCGGTGCCCTTGTAGGTGAAGGCGGTCACGGTGCCGAAGCGGGCGGCGACCCGGCGGCAGGCGCGGGGTGCCGGCTGATTGGCTCCGCCCGTGGCCGTGCAGGTCGCACCTTCGCAGCGCCAGGCGGCCCCGTCGATGATGGTGCGACCGGCCGGGGCCTTGGCGGCGTCGGCCAGAACGGCGCTGGATGCAGGGGCCTGGGCGACGGCGGGGGCCGCGATCAGAAGCGCAGCGGCGATGAACAAGGCACGCATGGGAAATCTCCGACGATGGGGAGGCGACGAGCGCCGTCCTGCGGTCAGTGTCAGTTTTTAATCGCAACTTTCAAGTCGCGTTTCGAAACAGGACGCTCAACCAGATGATCGACGATTACTTATCGCTGATCATGTTGCAAGTGTGGCGTGTCGCCGCCGTCGCGGACCGCCTGCTGGATCGTAGCCATGGCGTCCTCGACCGTGTCGCAGATCACCCAGGCCTGGAGGAAGGAGGCGGGGGTCATGCCCTCCTCGACGCTGTGGCGCATGACGGCCATCAGGGCGTCCCAGAAGCCATTCAGATTCAGGAAGATGACGGGCTTGTGGTGCAGGTCCAGCCGCTTCCAAGACAGGATCTCGATCGCTTCTTCCAGGGTGCCGACGCCGCCGGGCGCGACGATAAAGGCGTCGGACTGGTCGTACATCAGGGTCTTGCGCTCATGCATCGAGGTGACGACCAGGGTCTCGACGTCGTCGAACAGGCGCTCGCGGCTGCGAAGGAAGCCGGGCATGATGCCCAGCACGCGCCCGCCGGCCTCGTGCGCGGCGCGGGCGGAGGCACCCATCAGGCCCACGCCGCCGCCGCCATAGACCAGCCGCCAGCCTGCCTTGGCGGTTTCACGACCCACTTCGCGAGCCGCCTCCAGATATTCGGGCCGCACTGTCTCTGACGAGCCGCAGAACAGGCAGACGGAAAGGCCGTCAAACGGCTGGATGGTGACGGGTGACGACATGGGGCCTCGGGTAAAGAATGAAGACAGCGCGGGCCACGCCGCGCTAACAGAGGCGCTACTCCTATCCTTGCGGGCGGCGCGATGAAACGGGCGATGTACCGGAATGCGACGATAGCGGCAGCGACGGGCCTGATGCTGGCCGCAGGCCTGGGCCTGGCCGCCTGCACGCCGGCGCAGGACGGTGGTGCGGGCAAGGCCCAGGGTGGTTCGTCGCCCTCAGCCTGGAATCAGACCCCAGTGATCGAAGCGGCACAGGTGGACGGACGCGAAGTGCGGTTGTCAGGGTCGGCTCAACCGGGGGCCAGGATCGTGCTGCGCAGCGCCGCAGGGGCGGCCTATGCGGCCGTGGCCGGCGACGATGGTCGTTTCGACCTTCGCATGGAGGCACCTGCTCAGGACCTGTGGCTGAAGCCGGAGACCCAGGTGGGGCAGGATGCGGCTGCTTCGCCCGATACGCTACTGGTTCCAGCAGGCGGGCAGGGGCCGATCGCCATATTGCGGGCAGGGGGACCGACGCGTCGCCTTGATCGAGCACCCGCCCTGGGGGCCATCGACAGCGACGGACAGGCGCGGCGCCTGGCCGGGCGGACCGCGCAGGGCACGCAAACCCTGCCGGTGACGGTTGGCGGAGTATCGCTACAGGCTTTTCCGGATGCCGGCGGAAACTGGAATGTCGTGCTGGGTCCCGAGGCGAGCGGGGATCAGATCGTCATCGGCGACGAGGTCTTTGTCTGGCCGGGGCAGGGGGAGGCGGGCGGTCAGACGCCCCGGCGCGAGCGGGCCGGAGAAGGCTGGCGGGTGGTTTGGACCGAAGGTGGGGCGCGGCAGACGGCGTGGCTGCCGGATGCGCGGTGACCCGTTCACCTTTCGCTAACCAATTCGCTTCAACCGGAGACCGTCTTCCGGTTTTCGTGAGACACCCACCATCACCGAACTTTTTCAGCCCGGCGCATGCGTCGGGCTTTTTTCTGGCCGGTCGGCAAATGATCTATCGATGTCGGGAAAAGCGAAAGGATGGCTCCGCGGGTAGGATTCGAACCTACGACCAGCCGATTAACAGTCGGCTGCTCTACCACTGAGCTACCGCGGAACAACTTCCTTTCGGGAAGGCGGGCGCTATAGCAGCGCCCATCGGCACCGCGCAATGGAAATATCGCACCTTGGCCCTGATCCGCATCGAAGACCCCGCCGATCCGCGTGTTTCCGGGTTTCTGGACATCCGCGAGCGCGACCTGACGGGGCGGCAGGGCCTGTTCGTGGCCGAGGGTGAGGTGGTGCTGAACGTACTGACCTCGCCGCAATCGCTGTGCCGACCGGTCAGCGTGCTGATCGATTCGAAGCGGGTTGAGGCGCTGGGCCCGCTTCTGGCGAGGCTCGGCGTCGCTGTGCCGGTCCATGTGGCGGAGCAGAATGTTCTGGACCGGATCGCGGGATTGCATCTGCATCGCGGGATTCTAGCACTGGGCCGGAAGCCGGAGCCGGTCGATCTGCCGAATGCGCTGGAGGCAATGGCCTCCGACGCCGTGGTGCTGATGGCCTGCGGGATCGGCAATCACGACAATATAGGCGGCCTGTTCCGGAATGCAGCGGCGTTCGGCGCGGCGGCGGTGCTGCTGGACCAGACCTGCTGCGATCCCTTCTACCGCAAGGCCGTACGGGTATCGGTCGGGGCCGTGCTGCGCACGCCAATGGTCACCGGGCTGGATGCGGTCGAGGCTGTCGCCATGCTGAAGGCTGCGGGCTTCGAGGTTCTGGCCATGACCGGCGGGGCCAGCGAGGCCTTGTCGGAGGTCAGGCGGGCAGGGCGTACGGCCCTGGTCGTGGGGGCCGAAGGGCCGGGCCTGCCCGTCGAGGTGATCGCGCGATGCAGACCCGTCGGCATTCGCATGGCGGCGGGGTTCGATTCGCTGAACGTCGCGACCGCGGCCGGCATCGCCCTGCATCACCTGACGCGCTGAGGCGACGGCGGGTGAGTGGGTTTGGGGGAAGGTCGCGATGGAGGCCTGACCGGGAATCGAACCCGGGTGCAAGGATTTGCAGTCCTCTGCGTCACCACTCCGCCATCAGGCCATCGGGCCGTTCGAAGACGACCGCACCATCGCGAGGGGCGTTCGCTATCAGATCGGATTGTCCGCCGCAACGGACAGACCTATAAGCGCCGCAGATTTCCGACCTCTGCCTACGAACGGACGCCCGATGGACTTTTCCGCTGCCCGCAAGATCATGGTCGACAGCCAGGTGCGCGTGAACGACGTCACCGACCGCGCCCTGCAGGCCGCGATGCTGGCCGTGCCGCGTGAGCGCTTCGTGCCCGCCGACCGCGCCTTCTCCGCCTATGCCGAGGTGGAGGTGGAGATCGCCAGCGGGCGACGGCTGATGCTGGCGCGGGATTTGTCCAAGCTGCTGATGGCGCTGTCGCCGCAAGCCGGGGAAAAGGCCCTGGCGATCGCCGCACCCTATGCGGCGGCGGTTCTGGCCGAGGCCGGGCTGAGCGTCACGGCCCAAGAAGAAGATCAGGCCGTGCTGGATGTGGTGGCCCCCGCCCTGTCCGAGGCTGGGATCGACGCCGTCGTGGCTCCGTTCAGCGAAGCTGCGGGCGAAGGGTATGACGTCATCGTCTGTGAGGCCGCCGTGGCGGGACGGCCCGAAGCCTGGCTGAAGGCCTTGAACACCGGCGGACGTCTGGCAGTCGTCGAGCGGACGGGACCGGCGGGCAAGGCGGTGCTGTATGTGAAGGGCGAGGGCGGCGTGTCGCGGCGCGAACTGTTCGACGCGGCCCCGCCGTTGCTGGCATCCCTGATGCCCAAGCCGGCCTTTGCGCTGTAGGACGGAGCGACGGAGGTCATGATGGCCTGCGTGAAAAAAACTTAACTGGCGCGAGCGCTCTCCTTCTCGCATCAGACCGTGGGATACACAGGCGTCGCTGTTTCGTGGACGTCAGGCAGGAATAGTCATGTTGAAACGTGCTCGCGCGCTCGCCTCCGTCGCCGTCGTGGCCATCGTCACCGGGATCAGCGCCCCCGCCTGGGCCGACACGCTGCAGGAAGCCATCGCCCTGGCCTACCGGACCAACCCGTCCCTGCTGGCCCAGCGCGCCAGCCAGCGGGCGCTGGACGAATCGGTGGTGCAGGCGCGGGCGGGACTTCGTCCCACGATCGATGTCAGCGGTGACGTCGGCTACAGCTTCAGCCGCACGCGCGGCGGTGACCGCGAGGTGGACAGCAACGGCGACGGCATCCCCGACACCACGGTCAATGTGCCGACGTCCAACGACGACAGCACTTCGGCGGGCGTGAGCATCGGCCTGGGCCAGACGATCTATTCCGGCGGTCGCATCGGCCACGCCATCACCGCCGCCGAGGCCAATATCCTGGCCGGGCGCGAAAACCTGAGGGACATCGAGCAGCAGGTGCTGACCTCGGTGATCCAGGCCTATGCCGATGTGATCCGCGACGTCGAAATCCTGCGAATCCGCGAGTCGAACCTGACTGTGCTGCAACGCCAGCTGGACGAAGCCTCGGCCCGGTTCGAGGTCGGCGAGATCACCCGCACCGACGTGGCCCAGGCCGAGGCGCGCCTGGCCCAGTCCAATGCCGACCTGGCCAATGCGCGGGCCCAGCTTTCGGTGTCGCGCGCGGCCTATGCGGCC
>CALRXI020000027.1:0-24320 GCA_943372125.1 Brevundimonas vancanneytii | reverse complement strand
GCCACGCCGAACCAGGCGATGCGTACCACCTCGTTTGTGATGAACATGGAGAAGGACACCTGGGCGGCCTTCTCGACCCATTTCGACGGACGCGGCGTCGGGATGGCCCCCGCCGCCAGGATGATCAGCGAGGTACAGACCAGCGACACCAGGGCGTGCTTGTCGAAATACTGGACGAAGGCCAGGGCCAGCGCGGCCCCCACCCCGACCCATCCGGCCAGACGCGGCGCGATCCAGACCTTCTGCGCGAACCAGGCCAGGGCCATACCGAGCAAGAACAGCGGCAGGGCGCGGATGAAGCCATAGCCCATCGGCATCTGATAGACGGGATAGCCCAGCAGGCTCCAGGTCATCTGGTTGACCACCAGATACAGCCCGATCCCCAGCGCCAGCGTGCTCCACGGCCCCAGTTTCGTCAGGCCGCGCAGGATCCATGGAAAGCAAAGATAACAGCCGATCAGGGCCGAGATGGACCAGCTGGGCGCATTCCACCCCAGGCCGCCGGGCACGCCGAACGCCTGGGTCAGGGTCAGCTGGGCCGGCAACTGGTCCCAGCGGAACCACTCCGGTGCGCGCGGCGCGACCTCCATCGCCCCGCTGATCAGGATCAGGGCGACCAGCCCCAGCCCCATCATCAGATGCGCCGGATAAACCCGCAGGAACCGCTTCAGAAAGAAGTCCGTCGCCGACAGCGACCCCCTGGCCACCGACGCGCCGTAAACCCGCATCAGCACATAGCCGCTGTCGATCAGAAAGAAGTTGGTCAGCAGGAACCCGCCCCGCTCGAACACGGGATGAACCCCGTCCGCCAGATGCACCGGCCCCGCGCCCTGAAAGTGATGCAGGATGATCAGACTGGCCACAATGAAACGCAACGCATCCAGCCACCCCCCACGCACGATGGGCGGTGTCTCATTTCGGGTCGAAATCGCGGTCCAGGCCATGGCCGAAGCCTCCTCAAGCCTCGTCGGCGCAAGAGGCGGGCCGTTCAGGCGAACAGGCTGTCACCCGCCCGGAAAACCCACAGCCACAGGCACGATGCCAGCAGGATCAGCGGCAATACGATCTTGGTCAGGCCCTTCATCATCCCTCTCCGACAGATGCTGTCGGCAGGATGGCCCGGCGCGCGCGGCCCCGCCTTGATCGCGATCAAGACCCGACGCGGCGACGCCGGATGCGGCTCAGCGCCTCGGGCGTGACGCCCAGATAGCTGGCGATCATGTACAGGGGCGTGCGCCGCGCCACCTCGGGCCGCAGGCGAAGCAGCCGCTCATAGTTCTCTTCCGGCGACAGTTGCAGCAGGGCAGCCGAGCGGCGCTGGGACCCCGCCATGGCCTGCTCGACCACCCGCCGCCCGAACCGCTCGATCGCATGATCGGCGTCATAGGCGGCCTTCAGCGCGGCGCCGGGAATGACGATGACAGTGGAGGCCTCGATCGCATCGACCGTCTGCACGCTGTCGGCCCCGGTCATCAGGCTGGCGACGTCGCCCAGAAACAGTCCCGCATCGAAGAACTGGCCCGTGTGCTCGGCCCCGTCGGCCAGATAATAGTATCGCAGCAGGCCATCGGTGACGAAATACAGCGCCGTCGTCGGCTCCCCGGCCCGGAACAGCGTCTGCCCCTTGGCCAGGGTCTGGGTCCGGGTCGCGGCCAGAAATGTCGACAGCGCCGCCGATCCGGGAATCAGCGGCGCGGCCTGACGCAGGATTTCGCTCTCAAGCGACGGCTCGGTCATCGCGCTCCGATCGATAGGCCTCGACCGTGATGGCCAGGGCGCGCTCCAGAGGGGTGGACAGGTCGCCGAACGTCCGGGCGAACTTGCCGTGATCGACGACGAAGGGTTCGTCGAACTCATACATCATTTCGACCATTTCGCGCGCAGCCGGCACGAACAGGCCGCCGATGGCCAGCTCCGTCCGACCCATCCTGCGCACGTTGCCGGGCACCCCGGCCAGCCGCCCGGCCAGTTCGAAGAACCGCCGCGCCGAAACCGCCGGTGCATTGGGCACGTGCCAGACCTGACCCAGCGACCGGCGTTCCCCGCCCAGGGCCGCCATGGCACGCCCGAAATCCTCGATGAAGGTCCAGCTGTGCAGGGCGTCCAGGTCCCCCGGCATCGGCACGGCCTGACCCTTCATCAGGGCACCGAAGGCCCGAGCCCCGACCGCCGATCCATCGACGCCGGGGCCGAAGAAGTCCGACCCTCGCGCCACGGCGACCTGGACCCGCCCGGCGTCGTGCGCCCGCATCAGCTGTTCGTGCATGGCGGCCCGCACGGCCCCTTTGCGGGTATTGGGGATCAGGGGCAGATCCTCGGTCATGGGGCCATCGACGGGGCCATAACCGTACAGGTTTTCCGCTGCGATGAACCGGGCTCCGACATTGGATGCGGCCTGCACCGCCGCGGCCTGCAGCATGGCAAATTCCTGGCTCCAGCGGTGATAGGGCGGCTGGGCGCAGAAATAGATGGCCTCGGCATCTCTCATCGTCAGGGCCAGACCGGTGGGGTCCAGCAGGTCGGCCGTCACAGGGGTCGCGCCCTGCGGTGCCGGGCGGGGCGTGCGGCTGACCAGACGGGTGGGGCGACAGTCGGCGATCAGGGCGCGGGCGGTGGCCCGGCCCAGGGCACCGGCACCCAGGACGACGTGAACGGGCTCGGAAGAGGCGGACATGATCATTGGCCGGCTCCCCTGACGACGGAGCGACGCAGCGCGGCGGCGGCCCAGAGGGCGATGAACAGCAGGGCGAACTGCCAGGCGATATTGGTCAGGGTCAGCACCGGCCCCATCTCCACACCCAATGTGCCGGGAGCCGTCAGGAACAGCCCCACACCGGTGATCACGGCATAGCCCCCGACCAGTCGGCTGCCCCAGCGGGCATGGGGCCCGCGTCGCGTCGCGATCAGCCCGCCAACGATGACGGTCCACAGACCGCTGATCAGCCCGACCCCCAGCCCCTCGCCGATGCCTCCGGCATAGGCATTCAGGGCATCGAACACGATGCTCAGCGTCGCGTGGTCCGCGCCGGGCACCCGCCAGGCCTCGGCCAGCGACGGCATGACGAACAGCCAGCGCCCGATGCCGATGGCCTTGAACACCGCCGACAGCACCGCCAGCCCCAGCGTCAGCTGCGACAGCGCAGGGCTGATCCCCAGCCGCGCATTCAGCGCCGCCGTCGCCGGCACCAGCAGCAGGGCCGCCAGCATATAGAAACCATACCCCGCCATCACCGCCCCGGCGTTCTCGGTCAGTCGCGGCAGGGCGACGGCGGCGGGATCGCCAAGGCTGGCGGGTCAGCCGATGGCCGACGACAGGATGAAGAAGGTCGTCCAGATCAGAACGAACTGGGCGATCAGCAGCCCTGCGGTCCATGCAGCGGATGCAGGGCCTGGCGATGGGGATCGGGTCATGGCGGCGGCCTCTCGTAAACGCGGCCTCCTCCGGCCGACACCGCCACACTCGCCCGTCTCGGGCGACCGAACCTTGATCGTGATCAAGATCGCCAGGCGTGTATTCCCGACCCCGATCATCCCGCCCCTTCGCGGTCAAAGTGGAGACACTGGACCCTGAAATCAGCCTCGAACCGCCTCTTGCATCGCACTCACCATGCGCCAGATGTGATGAGGGGACGTCATCGGTCTGACCGCGCCCCACGGGTCTTTGACAGGATGAAATCCACGCTGCGGGCCGCTGGATCGAGGCCGGACAGCCCATGGCGGTCGCGCCGTGGGGACCGTTTTCCGACGGCCGATTTTCCCGCCGGTAACCGGAGACACTGAACCCCTTACCCGACATCGCTAACGCCGCATTAACCATGGACCCGGCATTCCTTGCCCAGTGCGGGGCCGCTTCGGCGGATATCCCGGCGCGTGTTTGTGGAGCGTGGGATGAACGGGGCGGAAGTTCTGGATGTGGGGCGCGATGCCCTGTGGCTGACGATCCAGCTGTGCGCGCCCGTGCTGCTGGTCGGCCTGGTGGTCGGCGTGGTCATCGGCCTGGTCCAGGCCTTGACCCAGATCCAGGAACAGACCCTGATCTATGCGCCCAAGATCATCGCCATCTTCGTGTCGCTGCTGCTGTTCCTGCCGCTGATGGGGGCGCTGTTGGGCGGCTTCATGCGCACCATCGCTGTGCGCATCGCCGGGATGTAGTGGAGCCCTACGCCACATCGGATCAGGTCTGGCAGGGCGCGCTGATCTTCGCACGGATCGGCGCGGTCCTGCTGATGATGCCCGGCATTGGGGAATCCTATGTGCCGCCGCGCATCCGCCTGTCGCTGGCCCTGGTCGTGACCCTGTGTCTGTGGCCGGTGGTGTCGGGCAGCCTGCCGGCCTTGCCGACCAGCCTTGGGGCCACCGTCGGCTGGATGCTGCGCGAGGTGCTGGTGGGCCTGGCGATCGGGACGATGCTGCGCATCTTCCTGACGTCCCTGTCCACGGCGGGGGAGGTGGTGTCGCTGCAGACCACGCTCAGCTTCGCCCAGACCGCCAACCCCTTGCAGGCCCAGCCGGGCACGACGATCTCGGCCTTTCTGCTGCTGCTGGGCACGACCCTGGTGTTCGCCACCAATACCCATCACCTGTTCATCGCCGGACTGGTGGGGTCGTACCGGCTGATTGCCCCGGTCCAGCCGCTGGCGACCGGCGACTTCGCCACCCTGGCGGTGCGGACCCTGGGCGAGAGCTTCCTGCTGGGCGTGCAACTGGCCGCGCCCGTCATGGTCTTTGCCCTGATCTTCAACCTGGCGTCCGGACTGGTCGGGCGAGTCATGCCCCAGTTCCAGGTCTTTTTCGCCGCGGCCCCGCTCAGCATCATCCTGGGGCTGTCCGTCTTCGCCTTGAGCCTGGGGGTGGTGGGCACGATCTTCATCGATCGCTACCGCGCCCTGGCCGGACAGTTCACGGGAGGTGCCGGTGGCTGAAGGCGCCGATCCCGAGTCCAAGACAGAAGACGCCACCCCACGAAAACTCGAGGAGGCGCGCAAGAAGGGGGATGTCGCCAAATCCCCGGATGTCGCCTCCGCCCTGTCCCTGGCCGGTGCCGCCGCCGTCATCCTGATGGCCGGGGGCTGGTTCGCCACCTCCATGGCCGAGCAGTTCCTGCCCTTCATCGCCGCGCCCCACACCATGATGGGCGGGCTGGAGGCGGGAGCCGGCGTGGAGATCGGCGGCATCGCCCTGTGGGCCATCACGCCATTTCTGGGGGCGGTCATGCTGGCGACCATCCTGGGCGGGGTGGGCGGCAACCTGGCCCAGTCCGGCATCCTGTTCACGGGCGAGAAGCTGAAGCCCGACTGGTCCAAGGTGAACCCCCTGGCCGGGTTCAAGCGCATCTTCGGCCCCGATGGACTGGTCCAGTTCATCAAGACCTTCCTCAAGCTGCTGGCCGTCTGCGTGGTCTGCTGGATGGTGCTGAAGCCGCACGCCAGTGAGCTGGCGAACATGGCGGCCATGTCGCCGGCCATGATCCTGCCGTTCACGCGCGATCTGGCGATCAGCCTGATGGTCGCGACCCTGGTCTTTCTGGGTCTGTCCGCGGGCGTGGACTTCCTCTGGCAGAAATACCGCTTCGCCGAGCGGATGAAGATGACCAAGGAGGAGCTGAAGGAGGACTACAAGCAGTCCGAGGGCGACCCTCACGTCAAGGCTAAGCTGAAGCAGATCCGGGCCCAGCGCAGCCGCCAGCGCATGATGCAGGCCGTGCCCACCGCCACCGTCATCGTCACCAACCCGACGCACTATTCTGTCGCCCTGCGCTACGAGGCTGGCGATGCGGCTCCAGTCTGCGTGGCCAAGGGCGTGGACGCCGTCGCCCTGCGCATCCGCGAGGTCGCGCGCGAGCACGCCGTGCCGATCGTGGAGAATGTGCCCCTGGCCCGCGCCCTCTACGCCGCCGTGGACGTGGACGAGACCATCCCGCGCGAGCATTTCGAAGCGGCCGCCAAGGTCATCGGCTTCGTGATGAACAAGCGCAAGAAACGCTGATCGTAACGGAACTTAACTCCCCGTTTACCACGCAGGCGGCAGTTTCTGCCTAGCGACCTGTCGGGTTCGTGCGTCGGGGTGGGCCCGTTTTAGCTTAGGCGGTTTGAGTGGGCGGCTTTTCGTCGGCATTGCAGAGGTTCGGGGTCGGCAAACTGGCCGTGCTGCTGGGCGTAGGTGCCGGCGTCGCGGTCGCCCTGGTCTATCTGATGATGCGTGTGGGCCAGGCCCCGGACGCCCTGCTGTATTCCAACCTGGACCTGCGCGAAGCCTCAGAGATCACCACCGCTCTGGACGGCGCCGGGATCAAATACTCCTCGCGCGGCGACGGCTCGACCATCTTCGTCAGCCGCGATCAGGTGGGCGAGGCCCGCATGCTGGTGGCCGGCAAGGGCCTGGTGACCTCCGGCAGCGTCGGCTACGAAATCTTCGACGACCAGTCGGTCCTGGGCCAGACCGAGTTCCAGCAGAACCTCAACGAAAAACGCGCGCTGGAAGGCGAACTGGCCCGTACGATCATGAGCCTGCGGGGCATCACCTCGGCCCGCGTGATGATCGCCCTGCCGCCGCGCCAGCTGTTCCAGGCCTCGACGGCCGAGCCGACCGCCTCGGTGGTCGTGGGCGTTACGGGTGGTCAGCTGTCGGGTGCCCAGGTCCAGGCCATCCGCAATGTCGTGGCCTCCTCGGTCACCAATATGAAGCCCGAGCGGGTCACCCTGACCGACACCTCCAACCGCACGCTGGCGGCAGGCGCGGACGACGCGGGCTTCAGCGCCGCCTCCGCCGAAGAGGCCAAGAGTTCGACCGAGGCCCAGCTTCAGGCCCGCATCAAGGACATCGTCGAGGGCGTCGTCGGCGTGGGTGCCGCCCGCGTCCAGGTCACCGCCGACATCGATCACAGCCGCTCGACCACCCAGCAGCAGGTCTATGACCCCGACGGCCAGGTCGTCCGCTCGACCTCGACCAACGGCTCCGAAAGCCAGGACACGACCGGTCAGGCCGACGGCGGCGCGACCGCGACCAACAACATCCCCGGCGGTCAGGCCCCGAACGTGACGCCCATCGGTTCGCGCGACACCCAGAACACCGAGACCACCAACTACGAAATCTCAAACACCACGACCACGACGGTTAAAGAAGCCGGAGAGGTCAAGAAGCTGGCCGTGGCCGTGGCTGTCGACGGCAAATACACGCCCCCTGCCAGCGGCGACGGCGAGCCGACCTATGCGCCCGTGTCCGAAGAGGACCGGGCCAAGATCGAAGCCCTGGTCAAGGCAGCCGTGGGCTTCAACGCCGACCGTGGCGACATCGTCCAGGTGACGGCCGTCCGCTTCAATCGCGACACGGCCGCGGTCGGTGGCGAGGAGGCGGGCTCCTCGCTGTTCAACTTCACCAAGGACGACATCATGCGCGGTGTCGAACTGCTGGTGCTGTTGATAACCGGCTTGCTGCTGATCTTCTTCGTGCTGCGTCCGCTGCTCAAGACCGCGACCGGCGGCGGCGCGGGTGCGCCCCAGCTGGCCGGTGCCGGTGGCGTGCCGGTGACCAGCCTGCAGACCTCGATCGTCAACGGGGCCGCCGATCCGGGCCAGCAGTTCCTACCGCGTTCGGAGATGGACGACCGGCTCGACATCGCCCGGATTGAGGGTCAGGTGAAGGCCTCCTCGATCAAGAAGGTCGCCGAGTTCGTGGAGAAGCATCCGGAGGAATCGACCTCCATCCTGCGCTCCTGGGTGCATGAAGGCTGATGGCGGCCCGGCTGGTCAACAAGAAGCCTGCGGTCGAGGACGCCAGGAAGCTGACGGGGCCTGAAAAGGCCGCCGTCATCCTGCTGTCGCTGGGCGAGGACCATACCCGCCTGTGGCAGAGCCTGGACGATGAGGAGATCAAGGAGATCTCCCAGGCCATGGCCGGTCTGGGCACCGTCACCGCCGCCGTGGTCGAGGAACTGCTGATCGAATTCGTGGCCGGGATGAGCGGTTCAGGCTCGGTCATGGGCAGTTTCGAACAGACCCAGAAACTGCTCGCCTCCTTCATGTCGGGGGACCGCGTCGAAGGC
The DNA here is from genome assembly GCA_943372125.1 of Brevundimonas vancanneytii. GTDB lineage: Bacteria > Pseudomonadota > Alphaproteobacteria > Caulobacterales > Caulobacteraceae > Brevundimonas > Brevundimonas vancanneytii_D. The sequence goes on along the minus strand of CALRXI020000027.1, from coordinate 16,279 downwards.
CTGATGGAGGAGATCCGCGGCCCTGCCGGTCGTACCATGTGGGACAAGCTGGGCAATGTGAACGAGGCGGTCCTCGCCAACTATCTGAAGAACGAATACCCCCAGACGGTCGCCGTCGTCCTGTCCAAGATCAAGCCGGAGCATGCGGCCCGGGTCCTGACCAGCCTGCCCGAGGACTTCGCCCTTGAGTGCGTGCAGCGCATGCTGCGCATGGAGCCGGTGCAGCGCGAAATCCTGGACAAGATCGAACAGACCCTGCGCAACGAATTCATGTCCAACCTGGCACGCACGTCCAAGCGTGACAGCCACGAGATGATGGCCGACATCTTCAACAGCTTCGACCGCCAGACCGAGGCCCGTTTCATCGGTGCCCTGGAAGAGCGCAACCGCGAGGCGGCCGAGCGCATCCGCGCCCTGATGTTCGTGTTCGAGGATCTGTCCAAGCTGGACCCCGGTGGCGTCCAGACCCTGCTGCGGGCGGTGGAGAAGGACTCGCTGGGTCTGGCCCTGAAGGGCGCGTCGGAATCCCTGCGCGAAATGTTCTTCTCCAACATGTCCGAACGTGCGGCCAAGATCATGCGCGAGGACATGGAGTCCATGGGCCCTGTCCGTCTGAAGGACGTCGACAACGCCCAGATGGCGATGGTCCAGGTGGCTAAGGACCTGGCGGCCAAGGGCGACATCATGCTGGTCGGCCAGGGCGGCGACGACGAGTTGATCTACTGACATGACCGCTCAACCCCTCAGCACCCCATTTTCTTTCGACACCGAGTTCGACTCGCTCGGCGACGTCGTGCGCGCTTCCGCCTACCGCCCAGCCAAACGCGCCTGGACGGCGGGCGAGGTCGAGGCCCTGGTCGCCCAGGCCCGGGCCGAGGCTCGCCAGATCGCCCTGGACGAGATCGAGAGCCTGCAGGCCATGGCCCTGTCCACCATCGGCCAGGCGCTGGCCGCTTCGGCACCCGCCCTGACACAGGTGGCCCAGACCCACCGCGAGCAGTCTGCGGCCCTGGCCATGGCGGCGGCGCGGGTCGTCTGCGCCTCGGCCCTGGACCGCTATCCCGCCGCGCCGATCCAGGCCGCGCTGGAGGCCCTGGGTCAAGAGGTCGACGCCTCGCCACGTCTCGTGATCCGCGCCGGCGACCTGACCGACCAGACCCGCGCCCGGATCGAACAGCTGTGCTCCGATGCCGGCTTCTCCGGCGTCGTCGCCTTCCGTGACGAGCCGGGCATGGCCCCCGCCGCCTTCCAGCTGGAATGGGCCGACGGCCGGGCCGAGTTCGACGTCGACGCCACCTTTGCCCGCATGACCGAGGCCCTGAACTCGGCGCTCGCCGCCGATGCAGGCCACGCCGACATCCTCACCCCCCACAACTCGATGGAAGGGAGGCCGTAATGGCATCCGACACCATGGCTCTGGAGGAGTTTGGCGACTCCACCGCGATCACCGTCACCGACGATGCGACGGACAAGACGGCCCACGACCTGGCCCCGGTCTTTGATGTGCCGGTCAACATCTCGGCGGTCCTGGGCAAGGCGCACATGACGGTGGCGCAGCTGCTCAAGCTCAATCGCGGCTCGGTGCTGGAGCTGGACCGCAAGGTCGGCGAGGCGATCGACATCTTCGTCAACAACCGGCTGGTCGCCCGCGGCGAGGTCGTCGTGGTCGAGGATCGTCTGGGCGTGACCATGACGGAAATCATCAAGGTTGAAGACAGCAACGCCTGACGGCGTTGAACCCCGGCCCCGAACACGGGCCATCGTGCGTTGGATGTGAAGGAGAAGACCCATGCGGCTTCTGGTGGTTGGCAGGCTCAGCGGACAGCTGGCGACGGCGGTGAAGATGGCCATGGCGCACGGGGCCAAGGTCAGCCACGTCGAGCGCGGCGATCAGGCGACCGAGCAGCTGCGTCGCGGCCAAGGGGCCGACCTGCTGATGGTCGACTATCGTGTCGACATCGCCGCCCTGATCGCCGCCAATGAGAACGAGCGCATCCATGTGCCGGTCGTGGCCTGCGGGGTCGATGCCGATGCCAAGGAGGCGGCCGACGCCATCCGCGCGGGGGCCAAGGAGTTCATCCCCCTGCCACCGGATGCGGAGTTGATCGCGGCCGTCCTGTCCGCCGTGGCCGACGACGACCGACCCCTGATTTCGGCCGATCCAGCGATGAAGGCGGTCATCGGCCTGGCCGATCAGGTCGCGCGGTCCGAAGCCTCCATCCTGATCACAGGCGAAAGCGGCGTCGGCAAGGAAGTCATGGCGCGCTACATGCACGTCAACTCGCGCCGCGCCGACAAGCCCTTCATCAGCGTCAACTGCGCCGCCATCCCGGATAACCTGCTGGAATCCGAGCTGTTCGGGCACGAGAAGGGGGCCTTCACCGGGGCCATGGCCCGCCGCATCGGCAAGTTTGAGGAGGCCGACGGTGGCACCCTTCTGCTGGACGAAATCTCCGAGATGGACGTCCGGCTTCAGGCCAAGCTGCTGCGCGCCATCCAGGAGCGGGTGATCGACCGCGTCGGCGGCACCAAGCCCGTCCCCGTCAACATCCGCATCATCGCCACCTCCAACCGCGACCTCGCCAAGTCTGTGGCCGAGGGATCCTTCCGCGAAGACCTGCTGTACCGCCTGAATGTCGTGAACCTGCGCCTGCCCGCGCTGCGTGAGCGTCCGGGCGACATCGCCGTCCTGGCCGATCACTTCGTCAAGAAATACGCCGCCGCCAATGGCGTGCCGGTGCGTCCGGTCTCTGCCGAGGCCCGCCGCGCCCTGGTCTCGCACCGCTGGAACGGCAATGTACGCGAGCTGGAAAACGCCATGCATCGCGCCGTTCTGCTGGCCGTCGGGCCCGAGATCGACGTCGATGCCATCCGCCTGCCGGACGGTCAGCCGCTGAGCGCCGGGTCGCACGGCGCGGCCCCGGACGCAGGTTTCGCCGGACGCGCGGCCCAGGTCGCCGACACCGTCACCCGCGCCCATGTCGGCCAGACGGTGGCGCAGATGGAGAAGACGCTGATCCTGGACACCCTGTCCCACTGCCTGGGCAACCGCACCCATGCCGCCACCATTCTGGGCATCTCGATCCGCACCCTGCGCAACAAGCTGAACGAATACGCCGACGAGGGCACCAGCATCCCCGCGCCCCAGTCCGGCATCGCCGCCGGCGGCTACGCGGCGGCCTGATCGCATGACCCTTTCGATGGACCGCAGAAGCGTCCTGACCAGCCTCGGCGCGCTGGGCGTCATGGGCTGTTCGCCAGCACCAGCGACGCCGCCCGCGCCGCAGGATGAGCCAGCGCGCCCGGGCGTGGCGATGCAGGCCTTCGACCTGTCGGCTCTGGAGCGTCGCAACGGCGGACGCCTGGGCTTTGTGGCGCTGGATACCGGCACGGGCCGCAGCCTGGGCTGGCGCGGCGACGAGCGGTTCGTCTACTGCTCGACCTTCAAGATGTACCTGGCCGCCGCCACCCTGATGCGCGTGCAGGCCGGGCAGGAGCGGCTGGATCGCGCCATCCCGGTCACCGCCGCCGACATGATCAGCCACGCGCCGATCACCGAACCCGCCGTCGGCAAAAGCCTGACGGTCGAGCAACTGATGAAGGGCACGGTCGAGGTCTCTGACAATCCCGCAGCCAACATTCTGCTGAAAGCCATGGGCGGCATCGAGCCCATGCAGGCCTTCTATCGCGGCCTCGGCGACACCAGCACGCGGGCCGACCGGTTCGAGCCCGAGATGAACCGCCTCGACGGCGACAAGGACACGATCACCCCGGCCCAGTCGGTGGCGAACATCCAGAAACTCTTCGTCGATGCGACTTCACCCCTGACGGCGGAGTCACAGTCGCGGCTGCTGCGCTGGATGGTCGACAGCCCGACGGGCATGGACCGGCTGAAGGGCGGTACGCCGTCCGGTTGGCGCGTGGCGCACAAGACGGGCACGGGCGGCTATGGTCCGACCAATGACATCGGCCTGATCTATCCGCCCAATGGCAAACCCATCGTGGTCGCGGCCTATTATCACGCCACGCGAGAGACCTCCGACGCCCAGAACGCCGCCGTGATCGCAGAGGCGACCCGGATGGCCCTGAGCGCGCTGGGCCACACAGCATGACGGACGTCCCTGCCTCCAACGGCATGATGAAGGACGGCATGGCCCGGCCGACCGGCAAGGACATGCTGGGCTGGGTCGCGCGGGGCGAGGTCGGCATGGCGGTGGGCGTCATCGGCGTCATCCTGCTGCTGATCCTGCCCGTGCCCAAGATGCTGCTGGACCTGCTGCTGGCGATCTCGCTGGTCTCGTCCGTGCTGATCCTGATGACGGCCGTGATGATGAAGCGGCCGCTGGACTTCGCCATCTTCCCGACCGTGCTGCTGGTCTCGACCCTGTTCCGGCTGGGCCTGAACCTGGCCTCCACGCGGCTGGTCCTGACCCACGGGCATGAGGGGCACGGCGCGGCGGGTCAGGTGATCCAGGCCTTCGGGGCCCTGATGATGGGCGGCAGCTTCATCATCGGCATCATCATCTTCGCCATCATCCTGGTGGTGAACTTCGTCGTCATCACCAAGGGCTCGACCCGGATCGCCGAGGTCAGCGCCCGCTTCACCCTGGACTCCATGCCGGGCAAGCAGATGGCCATCGATGCGGACCTGTCCAGCGGTCTGATCGACGAAGAGACGGCCAAGCTGCGTCGCAAGGAGCTGGAGCAGGAATCGACCTTCTTCGGGGCCATGGACGGTGCGTCCAAATTCGTGCGCGGCGATGCCGTCGCAGGCCTGATCATCGTCTTCATCAATGCCATCGGCGGCATCCTGATCGGCACCATCCAGCACGGCCTGCCCATCGGCGAGGCGGCCAATACCTATGTGTCGCTGACCGTCGGCGACGGCCTGGTGACCCAGGTTCCGGCCATCATCATCTCCATCGCCGCGGGCTTCCTGGTGTCCAAGGCGGGCGTCGAGGGCACGGCGGACAAGGCTCTGGTCCGGCAACTGGCCACCAATCCGGTCAGCCTGGGGGTCGTGGCCGCCGCCTCGGCCCTGATCGGCGTCATCCCCGGCATGCCGATCATCCCCTTCTTCGCCCTGGCGGCCGGCGCGGGCTTCATGGCCTGGAAGCTGGGCCGCGACCGGCTGAAGCCCCAGCCGACCGAGGCCGAGATCGCCGCCGCCACCGCCAAGCCCAAGGAGGACGTCGAGGAGCCCATCGGTACGGCCCTGACCATCGACGAGGTCAAGATCGAGCTGGGCTATTCGCTGCTCAGTCTGATCAACGATCTGGAGGGGCGTCGCCTGACCGATCAGGTCAAGGCCCTGCGCCGTTCGTTGGCCCAGGAGTACGGCTTCGTCATGCCGTCGGTGCGCATTCTCGACAATATGCGGCTGGGCACCCAGTCCTATGCCATCCGCATCAAGGAGATGGAGGCCGGGACCGGCGAGGTGCGTCTGGGCTCGCTGATGGCCATGGATCCGGCGGGGCGTCAGGTGGAACTGCCCGGCGACCACACGCGCGAGCCCGCCTTCGGCCTGCCCGCCACCTGGATCGACGAGTCTTTGCGCGAAGAGGCGACGTTCAGGGGCTATACCATCGTCGATCCCTCGACGGTGCTGACGACGCATCTGACCGAGATTCTCAAGGAGAATATGGCCGACCTGCTGTCCTATGCAGAGGTGCAGAAGCTGCTGAAAGAGCTGGGTCCGGAGGAGAAGAAGCTGGTCGACGAGCTGATCCCCTCAGTCGTCACCGTCACCACCCTGCAACGGGTGCTCCAGTCGCTGCTGCGCGAGAAGGTCTCGATCCGCGATCTGGGGGCCATTCTGGAAGGTCTGGCCGAGGCGGCCCCGCACACCAGTTCGGTGACCACCCTGGTCGAGCATGTGCGCGGGCGTCTGGCTCGTCAGTTGTGCTGGCAGCACAAGGGCGATGACGGGGCCCTGCCGATCGTCACCCTGTCGCCGGAATGGGAAGCGGCCTTCGCCGAGGCGCTGGTCGGTCAGGGCGAGGACAAGCAGCTGGCCATGGCTCCGTCGCGGCTTCAAGACTTCATCCGCGCCGTCCGCGACGTGTTCGAACGTGCCGCCATGTCGGGCGAAAGCGCCGTCCTGCTGACCGGACCGCAGATCCGGCCCTATGTCCGCTCCATCATCGAACGCTTCCGCGGCCAGACCGTGGTGATGAGCCAGAACGAGGTCCATCCGCGCGCCCGCCTGCGCACCATCGGCAGTGTTTGAGGTCTAACGGCCAAGCCTGTGTCGGCAACCCGACTGGACACGGGGCCGCAGCCCGCTAAAGCTGCGCCGATGGCTCCCGCGTTCCGACCCAGACTTTCGGCCCTGAGCCAGTTCCTGCGCACGCCATCGGTGGGCCGCACGGTCGTGGCCCTGCTGTCGTTTGCTCTCATCCTGCTGCTGCTGGTCAATCTGACGGTGTTCGTCATGACCCGCCGGACGGCGCAGTTCAACGAAACGGTGGAGCACGCCCAGCAGGCGCGGCTGGTGTCACAGCAGGTGCTGAACCGGCTGGTCGATGCCGAAACCGGCCAGCGCGGCTTCATGCTGACGGCCCAGCCCAGCTATCTGGCCATTCACGACGAGGCCATCGCCGCCCTGCCGGAGCTGTTCAGCACCCTCTCCGGCCTGACCGTGGCGGATCCGGAGCTCGCTCCGCGCGTCGACCGCATCCGCGACCTGTCCGACCGGCGGCTGGGCGTCATGGAGCGCAGCATCACCCTGGCGCGGACCGGGCGGATCGGCGAGGCCGTGTCCGTCGTACGGGGCGGCGAGGGCAAGGTCCTGATGGACCAGATGCGGGTCGAGATCGCCGCCATCGACAGGCTGCAGAACAGCCGGATCGAACGTCTCACCCGCGAGTCCGAAGGGGCGGCCAACTTCACCCTGGGCGTCAATGTCTTTGCCGGCCTGCTGATCCTGATTCTGGGCGGCATCGTGGGCTGGATCGTGCGCCGCTATCTGATGGACATGCGCGACGCCCAGATGGCGATGGATCGTTTGAATGCGGGGCTGGAAAACCAGGTCCGCGACCGCACCGCCGCCCTGTCGCGCGCCAACGATGAGATCCAGCGCTTCGCCTATATCGTCAGCCACGACCTGCGGGCCCCGCTGGTCAATGTCATGGGCTATACGTCCGAGCTGGAGCAAGCGGGCAAGGTCATCGATCGTCAAATGACGGCCGTCGAAACCAAGGTGCCTGAAATCGTCGAGAGCGACGCCCTGGTCGCCGTGCGCGAGGACGTGCCGGAGGCCATCGGCTTCATCCGCGCCTCGACCGCCAAGATGGACCGGTTGATCAACGCCATCCTCAAACTGTCGCGCGAAGGGCGTCGAACGCCCGTGTCCGAGCCCCTGCCGATGACCGAGATGGTTCAGGCCATCGCCGACAGCGTCCGCCACCAGACCGACGCCGCCGATGCCGAGATCGTGGTCGAGGACCTGCCCTCCATCCAGAGCGACCGCCTGTCGATCGAACAGATCTTCGGCAATCTGGTCGACAACGCCGTCAAATATCTGGAACCGTCGCGGCCCGGCCGCATCGTGGTGTCTGGCGAAGCGGCCGGCGACGAGGTGATCTACCGCGTGGCCGACAACGGGCGCGGCGTGTCCGATCGCGACCACGAGCGCATCTTCGAGCTGTTCCGCCGGTCCGGAAAGCAGGACCGGCCGGGCGAGGGCCTGGGTCTGGCCTTCGTCCGCAACAGCGTGCGCCGCCTGGGCGGCACCATCGATCTGGAGTCGGAATTGGGCAAAGGCTCGACTTTCGTGCTGAAATTCCCCAAACGCCTCGTCCTTTCGGAAACCGGAGACCTGTCATGAGCAGCGCAGTCAAGATCGTCATGGTCGAGGACGACCACGGCCACGCCCGGCTGATCGAAAAGAACATCCGCCGCGCCAACATCTCCAACGAGATCGTCCACTTCGACGCGGGCGGCGCGGCCCTCGACTACCTGTTCAGCGACGAGGTGCGGGCCAACGGCCCCATGCTGATCTTGCTGGACCTGAACCTGCCGGACATGTCGGGTACCGACATCCTGGCGCGGGTCAAGGGCGACGAGCGCCTGCGCCGCGCGCCCGTCGTCGTGCTGACGACCACGGACGACAAGGTCGAGATCCAGCGCTGCTACGACCTGGGTTGCAACGTCTACATCACCAAGCCGGTGGACTATGAGAGCTTCGCTGACGCCATCCGTCAGCTGGGTCTGTTCCTGTCGGTGATGCAGTCGCCGGACATCGAGTAGCCGCCGCCTTGCCCAATAACGGTCAGCCCATCCGCCTGCTTTACATCGACGACGACCGCGGCCTGTCGCGCCTCGTCGAGAAGGAGTTCGGTCGCCACGACTATATCGTGACCTGCGCGCCCGACGGCGATGCCGGGCTGGAGCGGTTGCGCGCTGGCGAGGTCTTCGACGTCTGTGCCCTGGACCACTATATGCCGGGCCGCGACGGGCTGGACGTGCTGCCGGACATCCTGGCGCTGGAGGCTCCGCCGCCGGTCGTCTACGTCACCGGGGCCCAGGACGGGCGCATCGCCGTGGCCGCGCTGCGGGCCGGGGCCGCCGACTATGTCATCAAGGACGTGTCCGAGGACTTCACCGCCCTGTTGCGCAATGCGGTCGAGGACGCCGTTCGCCGCCGCCGCCTGCAACGCGAGAACGACGAGGCGCACGAGCAGGTCCGCATGGCCCGCGACCGCGCCGAGGCCATGCTGCACGAGGTCAATCACCGCGTCGGCAATTCGCTGCAGCTGGTGTCCAGCTTCATGTCGCTCCAGCTACGCCACATGGTCGACGAGGGCGCACGGGCGGCGCTCAAGGAGGCCCAGGCGCGCATCGAGGCCGTCGCCCATGTGCACCGGCGGCTCTACACCTCGGGCGACCTGTCGTCCGTGGCCATGGACGAATATCTGGAAGGCCTGATCGACGAACTGGGCAAGTCGCTGGGGCCGGACGACGGCTCGCCAAACCTTGTGCTGGACGTGGCCCCCATGCGGGTCACCACCGACCAGGCCGTGTCGCTGGGCGTGGTGGTCACCGAACTGGTCACCAACGCCGTGAAATACGCCTATGGCCCCGGCCAGGGCGGCGAAATCCGGATCATATTGAAGCCGGACGGTGAAGGCCGCGCGCTGCTGACGGTCGAGGACGATGGCCCCGGTCTTGGCGACGGCAAGCCCAAGGGCACGGGTCTGGGTGGCAAGATCGTCTCGGCCATGGCGTCCGGCCTGCGCTCGGCCATCGAGTTCGACGGGGCCCACAAGGGCGTGCGGGCCCGCTTGGCCTTCGATCTCTGACCATGGGCGTCGCCCTGCAATTCGGCCGGGCCCGGTCGGGCGTCGATTACCTGTGGCGGCCCACGGCGTTCGGTCTGGTCGTCCATGACGGCAAGCTGGCCTGCGTTCGCGTGGATCGAGGGGAAGGCAGCTATTTCGACCTGCCGGGCGGAGCTGTGGATGGCGACGAGACCGAGGAACAGGCCCTGGTGCGCGAGTTCGTCGAGGAGACGGGCATGACAGTTCGTCCGGTGACGCGGATCGCGGAGGCGGGCCAGTTCTTCCTGAAATCCGACGGGGCACCGATCAACAACGTCGGTGGCTTCTGGATCGCCGAACAGGTTTCGCTCGACCCGTCGGCAAAGGTCGAGGCGGATCACGAACTGGTCTGGCTTGACCCGCATCAGGCCTTGGTCGCGCTGCGGCACCAGGCCCACGCCTGGGCCGTGGCGGCCTGGCTGCGACAAACCGCCTAGATCGGACCCACTTGGTTTCGCAGTTTTGGCGGAACCGGAAAGCGGGCGAGGGGTTGATAGATCATCGCGATGCCGCAATGGCGTCCTTTTGAATCAAGGAGTTAGTCATGGCTGATCAAGATCAATTCAAGGGTGCCGCCAAGGAAGTCGGCGGCAGCATCAAGGAAGGTCTCGGCAAGATGACCGGCAACGAGCGTCTCGAAGCCGAAGGCAAGGCCGACAAGATGGAAGGCCAGGTCCAGAAAAAGGTCGGCGACGTGAAGTCGGACCTCAAGTCCTAAATACCTCTACCTCGTGATGTCGAAGACGCCGCCCGCTCCCCTCGGGCGGCGTTTTTGCGTGTGGATCAATCGTCGCCGCCCAGCCTGATCCGCAAACCTTGGCTCTCCTCCTCGCCCGGCCGCGTCGAGGTGCAGTTTTCGGTATAGGCGACCCCGCCCTGGGGCAGGCGGGTGGGCCGGGTCTCGCACCGCCGCTCCGTCAGGTCGGGTCCCGCCGGGACGGACCGGGCATTGTTGCAGTTCAGGGCGAACCCGCCGGTTTGCGGGTCAGGCCGACACTGCTCGCGTTCGACGGCGGGTCTCAGCCCATCGGGCAGACCCTCGCCCAGATCGGCGGCCAGCGCGCTGCGGATGCGGAACTGACAGGCCTCCAGCGTCTCGCTCGACGGGCGGACATAGGGGCTGCACTCGGCCCGCTCGTATCCATAGGGATCGGCCCGCGCCCCCTCAGGCAGGACAGGACGTGGTGCAGCCGGAGCCTGCACCGGTGGCGTGATCGGCGTGGTCCACTGGACCTGACCCGGTGCCGAGGCATTGGGCGCGGCCTGCTGCAGGAGTATGGCGAAGACGACGGCGATCATGGTCGGGCTCTCCGAGGACGCAGCCGCTCGCATCACGCCGAGGCCAAGCGTCAGGGCCTACCGTGTCAGGGCGCGCATGGCCTTGTCCAGTCCGTCGATCGTCAGGGGATACATCCGCTCGTCCATCACCTCCCGGATCAGGCCCACCGAGGCGGAATAGCTCCAGTATTTCTCGGGCGACGGGTTCAGCCAGGCTGACTTGTCCCACTGCTGGCGGGCCCGTTTCAGCCAGACGGCCCCGGCCTCCTCGTTCCAGTGCTCGACCGAGCCGCCGGGCATGGTGATCTCATAGGGGGACATGGTCGCGTCGCCGACGAAGATGGCCCGCCAGTCGCTGCCGTATTTGTTCAGCACCTCCCAGGTCGGAATCTTCTCGCTGTGCCGGCGTCGATTGTCCTTCCAAACGCCCTCGTAAAGGCAGTTGTGGAAGTAGAAGAACTCCAGATGCTTGAACTCGGTCCTGGCCGCCGAAAACAACTCCTCGCACAGCTTCACATGGGCATCCATCGACCCGCCGATGTCCAGGAACAGCACCACCTTGATCGTGTTGCGCCGCTCGGGCCGCATCTGGATGTCCAGCCAGCCCTGGCGCGCCGTACCGTCTATGGTGCCGTCGATATCCAGCTCGTCCGCCGCTCCCTGACGGGCAAACCGGCGCAGGCGGCGCAGGGCGATCTTGATGTTGCGGGTGCCCAGTTCGACGCTGTCGTCCAGGTTGCGGTACTCCCGCTTTTCCCAGACCTTGACCGCACGCCCCTGTTTGGCCGGCCCGCCGATGCGCACGCCCTCGGGGTTGTAGCCGCCATGCCCGAACGGGCTGGTGCCGCCCGTCCCGACCCATTTGTTGCCGCCCTCGTGCCGCTTCTGCTGCTCTTCCAGACGCTCTTTCAGCGTCTCCATCAGCTTGTCGAAGCCGCCCAGCGCCTCGATCTGGGCCTTTTCCTCGTCGGTCAGGAATTTTTCGTTCAGCAGACGCAGCCAGTCCTCGGGCACATCAACGCTCGGCTCATCGCCCGCGCCGACCGTCTCGACGCCCTTGAACACCTTGCCGAAGACCTGATCGAACCGGTCGTAATGCTTCTCGTCCTTGACCAGCACCGCGCGCGACAGGTGATAGAAATCCTCGACCTGGCGTCCCGCCACATCGCGGTCCATGGCCTCCATCAGATGCAGCCATTCCTTGGTCGAAACCGGAACCTTGGCCTCGCGCAGGGCGGTGAAGAAGGGGAGCAGCATCAGGTGTGGTCTTCGGCTTCGACAATCGTGGCGAGCAGCATGAGGGTTATGACGTCAAACGACAACGAGCTCTCTTTCAATCGAATGGCTGATGCCGCGCGAGATTGCGTCGAGAGAGCTGAATCCGGAGGGGGTTCCGTAACCGCTCTGTGACGGCCCGATCAGTCGGCAGCGGCCTGAAGCACATCCGTCCAGCGGCCAACGCTCAACATGAGCTCCGCGCCCATCGCCATATCCTCGGGCGTGCTCATGCGTTGTTTGAAGATCCAATCACCGACTCTGGCGAGGCGCGCCTGCGCGTGAAGCGTCCGCCCCTGCGGGCCAACCACATAGGCGAGGTAAACCTGCTCACCGACGCCGGCCGGTGCGTCCACCTGCACGACCGGCCCGTCATAGGCGCGAGCGTCCGAAAAGCGGTTGCGGATACCGGCCGCCGTGTCGCTCGCGGCGTCCTGCAAGGACACGTCCGGACCGTATCGTGTGGCGTAGTAGGTCATATAGATGTTTCCGGCATCGGCGTTGCAGCCCACGTCGTCGCCCTGCGGCAGTCCCGGAAACAGCATCAGATTGTTGTTTTGCTCGTCCGGGGAATAGTCGCAGCGCAAGCCGCTGGCCTTATGGCGAATGACCATCCGCGTCGCAGTGCTCTGGTTCTCGAACAGTTCGGGCGCGCCCGTGCCTTCGATCAAGGCCTGAGCCTTCGTCCAGGCGGCGGAGCGCTGAACCTGGGTTTCGCCGTCCTCTTGAGCCGAGGCGACGGTTGGCATGACGGTGACCAGCAGTGCCGCCGCGAGCAGAGCAGGAATCCGCATTGTGACAGCCCCCATTGTCGTGAGACGGCATCAAGCCATGCCCACCAGCCGCCGTCTATCCCCGCCGCAAGATGAACTCGTGATCCACCCAGCGGCCGACGGGATAGTCATACTCCCCCGCCTTCTCGAAGCCGTAGGCGGCATAAAGCTTCTGCGCCTTCGCATTGCCGCTCCAGACGCCGATCCAGAGGGGGCCATCGGTGTGGGCCTCCATCCAGTCCAGCGCGAGGTCCAGCAGGCGCGTGCCCAGACCCATCCCCTGCGCGGCTTTGGACACATACAGCCGGCGCAGCTCGGCATGGCTGGCGCGGCCGTCCGGATGGGGCAGGGTGTTGGGGCCGGTATTGGCGAAGGCCAGCAGCCGACCGTCCGGGCCTTCCGCCACCCACCAGCCGCTGCCGGGCTCCTGCATCTTCTTGCGCGTGGCCTCCGGGCTGAAGCTGGCGTCCAGAAAGGCCTCGAGGTCCTCGATCGGGTAGGGGATGCCGAAGCCGGTGACGAAGGTGTCGACAAAGGTCTGGCGGCCCAGCGCGCCCAGGGCGGCGGCGTCGTCGAGGTGGGCGGGGCGGATGGTGGCGTCGGTCATGGTCCGGCGATAAGGCTTGCGCGAACAGGCGACAAGGGCGCGGTGGGGCCCTATTCTCGTGATCATGAGCGTACCCCTGTTCACCCATCCCGACATGATCGCCCACCAGCCCGGAGCGGGTCACCCCGAGCGGCCCGAACGGCTGGCGGCGGTGCTGGCGGCCCTGGCTGACGCCGGGCTGGATCGCGACACGCGGGCGGCGACGGAGGCCTCGGTCGAGGATCTGGAGCGGCTTCACCCCGCCGACTATGTCGCCCGCTTGATCGGTGCCTCGCCCGCGACGGGTCTGGCGCAGCTGGATGCCGACACCATCCTGTCGCCGGGCAGCATCCGTGCGGCGCGCCTGTCCGCCGGGGCCATCGTCGATGCGGTGCGCGCCATTGCGCGGGGCGAGACGAACCGCGCCTTCGCCGCCGTGCGTCCGCCCGGCCACCATGCGGAGCCGGAACGCGCCATGGGCTTCTGCCTGTTCTCGAACGTCGCCGTCGCCGCGCGTGTGGCGCAGAGCGAGGGGCTGGCCCGGGTCGCCGTCATCGATTTCGACGTCCACCACGGCAACGGCACCCAGGCCGCATTCGAGAACGACGACAGCCTGTTCTTGGGCTCCATCCACCAGATGCCGCTGTATCCCGGCACCGGGGCGGCGGCGGAAACCGGCGTCGGCAATATCGTCAATGTGCCGGTGCCGCCCCATTCGGCGCGCGAGGCCTGGCGCGCAAGTTTCTCTGGCGGGCTGATGCCGGCGCTGGATGCGTTCCGCCCCGACCTGATCCTGATCTCGGCCGGGTTCGACGCCCATCGCCGCGATCCCCTGGCGCATCAATCGCTGGAGGCAGAGGATTTCGCCTGGGCCACCCGGGCCGTGATCGAGGTCGCGCGCGCCCGTTGCGGCGGAAAGGTTGCGGCCTCGCTCGAGGGCGGTTACGACCTAGAGGGGCTCGGCCGTTCGGCCCAGGCCCACGTCCAGGCGCTGGGGGAGGACTAAGGGTCGGATCGCGTTCGCTTTATCCGCCTGTTGCTCATGTCGAACCCCGCCGTTGATTCTCTTCCGACCGAGAGGGCGTCCGCTGTCGCTCCGGTGCGACCTGGTGCCATCACCCTGGCCCGGCACGGCGAGCCCGCGCTGTCGCGCCAGTGCCTGCTGACCTCTGACCAGTATCGCGACTGGTGGGCCAAATATGAGGTGGGCGGTCTGAAGGCGGGCCAGACCCCGCCGCCCGAACTGCTGGCGACGGCCCAGGGCGCGGGCATCATCTATGCCTCGACGCGCCGCCGGGCCCAGGAAACCGCCACGGCCGTCTCCGCCGGGCGCGAGGTCGTGTCCGATGTGCTGTTCATCGAGGCTCCTCTGCCGCCGCCGCATTTCCCTAGCTGGTTCAAGCTGCCGCCCAAATACTGGGGCGGAGTCGCACGCTTCTGGTGGCACGCCTTCAACCACCACGAGGGCCAGGAAACGCGCCTCGAGGCCGAGGCCCGGGCCGAGACTGCCGCCCGCACCTTGATCGCGCGGGCCGAAACCGGCGAGGATGTGCTGGTCCTCGCGCACGGCTATTTCAACCACATGGTCGGCAAGCGGCTGAAGGCCGACGGCTGGTCGCTGGTTCACAACCAGGGCTTCCGATACTGGTCCCAGCGGCGCTACGAGAAAAACTGATTGTCGCCACACGGTGGAAATCCCCGTTGAAGCGAGACCACACCGCCTCTAGGGTCGCCGGCGATGACCGACGTGACCCCTCTTTCCGCCGACCTCAGCTTCGAAGACGCCCTGCAGCGTCTGGAGCAGATCGTGTCCAAGCTCGAATCCGGCCAGGCCCCGCTGGAAGAGTCGATTGCCTTGTACGAGGAAGGGGCGCGGCTGAAGGCCCACTGCGAAACCCGCCTGAAAGCTGCCCAACTGCGGGTCGAGAAGATCGTCGTCGGTCCCGACGGCCAGGCGAAGGGCGTCGAACCGGTCGAGTTCGGCTGATGGCTTCAGTTGCCCCCCAGATCACCTTCGACGACTTCATGAAGGTCGACATCCGCATCGGCCAGGTCGTCGCCGCCGAGGCGTTCCCAGAGGCGCGCAAGCCTGCCTACAAGCTGAACATCGACTTCGGCTCCGACATCGGCATCAAGCGCTCCTCGGCCCAGATCACCGTCCACTACACCCTCGACGAACTGGTAGGCCGCAAGGTCGCCGCTGTCGTCAACTTCCCGCCGCGCCAGATCGGGCCGGTCATGTCCGAGGTGCTGACCCTGGGCTTTCCCGATGCCGACGGCGAGGTGGTGCTGGTCGGGGTCGATCGTGACGCCGTGATCGGAGGGCGATTGTTCTGATGTCCACGCCCGCCGCCCTTCACGCCGCCAACTCGCCCGAACAGGGCGTGATCGACCGCGTTGCCCAGATAGCCGATCTGGTCACCGTCGCTCTCGACCAGCTTCTTCCCCGCGCCGACGGCCCTGAATCTCGCTTGACCGAGGCCATGCGCTATGCGGCGCTCGGGCCCGGCAAGCGGCTGCGGCCGTTCTTCGCCATCGAGGCGGCGACGTTGTTCGACATCGAGGAACAGCCCGTCCTGCGCGCGGCCTGCGCCCTGGAATGCGTTCATGCCTACAGCCTGGTCCATGACGACCTGCCGGCCATGGACAATGACGACATGCGGCGCGGTCGGCCGACGCTGCACAGGGCCTATGACGAGGCCACGGCGATCTTGGCCGGCGATGCGCTTCAGACCGCCGCCTTCGATATCCTGCTGCACCCCGACACTCATGAAGACGCCGAAATCCGCTGCGATCTGGCCGCGCGTCTGTCGTTGGCCTCGGGCGCGCGCGGCATGGCTGGGGGGCAGATGATCGACCTGCTGGGCGTGCGCGACGACCTGGGCGGGGTGGCGCGCATGCAGCGGCTGAAGACCGGGGCCCTGTTCACCTATGCCTTCGAGATTCCGCTGATTATCGCCCGGGCCCGCGACAGCCATGTCCAGGCCCTGACCAGCTTCGCCCACGACATCGGCCTGGCCTATCAGATCGTCGACGACCTGCTGGAC
>CALRXI020000026.1:0-24412 GCA_943372125.1 Brevundimonas vancanneytii | reverse complement strand
CGACATCCAGCGCGCCCTCGACGACCACAACGCCCGCCTCGACCACATGAACACCACCACCCACATCACCGACCCCTGGGGGTAGGTGTTTGGACAATGTCTGAACGACTATCGCCGCCGGATCGCTCCGGCGGCGATTTCGCGTCGGGTGTTGCTTGTGGTTCAGGCGGCTTGGGAGGCCAGCGACAGGTTTGCGGGAAGACGAACTGTTGCCAGCGCGCCCTCCAGGTCGGCCAGCAGATCTTCGGGATGCTCCAGCCCGACCGACAGACGCAACAAACCATCGGAGATCCCGGCGACCTTTCGCGCCTCCGGCGTCATGGCGGCGTGGGTCATCAGGGCCGGATGGGCGATCAGGCTTTCGACCCCGCCGAGAGACTCGGCGAGAGTGAATATGTCCAGCCCATCTACCAAGGTCCGCACGGCCTCGATGTCATGCAGTTCAAAGCTGAGCATGGCCCCGAACCCCGCCTGTTGTTTCGCCGCAATGGCATGTCCCGGATGGCTCTTCAGGCCCGGATAGTGGACGGCCTTCACCGCCGGGTGCGCCTCCAGCCATTCGGCCACGCGCCCCGCCGTCGCCTGTTGCCGCTCGATCCGGGCGAACAGGGTGCGGACGCCCCTCAGGGTCAGATAGGCGTCGAACGGCGAGCCCGTGACACCCAGGCAGTTGGCCCACCAGGTCAGCTGCTGCAGGTCGTCCTCTGACTTGGCCACGACGCAGCCGCCGACGACGTCGGAGTGGCCGTTGATGTATTTGGTCGTCGAATGGATCACCAGGTCTGCGCCCAGGGCCAGTGGCTGTTGCAGAGCCGGTGACAGGAAGGTGTTGTCCACCGCCGACTTGCAGCCGACAGCGCGGGCGCGCGCACAGATGTCGGCCACGTCCACGATGCGCATCAGGGGGTTGGACGGCGTCTCGATCAGGATAAGCTTGGGGTTCAGGGCGAAGGCGGCGTTCAGCGCCTCCGTGTCGTTCTGATCGACGAACTGCACGTCGAAATGGCCGCGCTTGGCGCGGGCGCACAGCAGACGATGTGTGCCGCCATAAAGATCGTGCGGCGCGATCAGCAGGTCGCCGGGCTCCAGCGAGAACAGCGCCAGATCGACCGCCGCCATGCCGGTCGCCGTGACCACTGCGCCGCAGCCGCCTTCGAGCTTGGCCAGCGTCTCGCCCAGGACGTCGCGCGTGGGGTTGCCCGAGCGGGTGTAGTCGTACTTCCGCTTACCATCCAGGCCGTCGAAACTGTAGTTGGACGACAGATAAAGCGGCGGCATCACCGCACCGTGCGCCGGGTCGCTGTTCACGCCGTGACGGGCGGCGGTGGTACAGGGATGGGCATCGATGGGGGCGGTCATGCGGCAAACTCTCTGGCAGGCGTGAAGGTGTTGGGGGCGGAGGCGTAAAGCGGGGCGAGGGCGTCGTGCAGGGCACGGCCCACGACCTCGCGCTCTTTCAGGAAGGCGTCGTGGCCGAAGATCGAACCGGCCTCGATCAGGCGCGTCAGGCGCGGCGCGCGGGCGGCCAGGTCGCGACTGTCCTCGATCGGGACCAGCCTGTCGGAGGTGAAGCCGACGACGGTCAGGGGACAGCGGATGGCCTCGGGCGCGACCGTATGGCGATCGAGCGAGTCCGACAGGCTGATCCACCGGGCGGCGCTGGTCACCGCCTCATAGCCGTCGCCACGCGAGGTCAGATAGTCGCAGACGGGGTAGGGGCCGCCGGCCTGCTCGGGTGGCGTGGTTGCGAAACGCAGGTCGAATTCCTCGGCCGTACGGTAGGTGGTCATGGCCAGCTCGCGCGCCAGGGCGATGCCTTCGGCATCGCGTCCGCAATCGCGGGCAAAGGCCAGCAGGCGGCGTTGCACCCCGCGCCAGGCCGTGGCGGCAGGGTGGGCGCGATGGGTGGCCGAGATGACCATCAGATGACCGATGCGGTCGGGGCGCGCTTCGGCCAGGGCCAGACCCACGCAGCCGCCGTACGACGCGCCTACAAAGGCCTCCAAGTGGGTCTCGCCGATGGCGTCTAGCAGCAGGCACAGCAGCCGCGCCTGATCGTGGGTCGTGATGGTGACGCCCGGATCGGTCCGCCCCGGCAGCAGGTCGATGGCCAGGACGCGGACGCGGTTCAGGTCGATGGGACCGCCGGGACGCACGGCCCAGGGCCACCAGTGGCTGACGAAGCGTCCGCTGGAGATGCCGCCCATGACGACCACCAGCGGCCCTTCGGTCGGTCCGTGCAGCCGTCCGGCGACTTCGCTCGCCGCCAGTGTCTCGCCCGAGGCCAGGCGGAAGTCGGCCGGAATGGGCGCGGCGACGTCCCGTCCGGGGGCTTCCTCGATGGGCCAGGCGTGGGACGACACGGTCCGCTCCGTTCTCGATCATCGAGCGCGGGCGGGGCGGCCAAATCCTGTGGTGACAGACCCGTGAAGACGACGGTTCCCCAATGGAGAGCCATTGCCTTCACTCATCTCTCGCGGCCTTTCGAGGGGCCTCGCAGGAGTTGGCACCATCTCCAGGGTCGGGTGGACCGCGGAAGGTTGCCCCGGCATCAAAGGGCCTATCCCTCCGCCGGTCTTGATGAGTGCACTTAAGCTGCATGCGACGAGCAGGACCGTCAAGGCGGAATTTTGAAGCGGAATCTTGTTGCGCCGCAAAACGCAAAACGAGGTACCAATGTGCAACTCTGGCACTAATCACGACTTTCGATTGCCAGGTTGGCTACTTAAGCGCCAAAGAGCGCAAGAAACTTTCATAAACCTTTGTCCGCCCACTTGCGCATTTCGCGGATGCGGTAAACATTTCGCAAATGCGAGATCGCATGCCGTCGCAGCCAAGGGGGTTAGGAACGATGACACGACTTCACGGGGGTACCGCAGGCAAGGGGGCGCTCTGGGCGCTTGGCCTTATGACGACCGTACTGGCCAGTGGAGCCGCCGCAGCGCCCGCTGCGGCGGCTCCCGTGCTATTGGGCCACCAGGCGGCGCTGGAGCTGGACGCGGCGGGCACGGGCTGGCTCGGCGTATCGACCGCCCTGGTCCTGCTCATGACCCTGCCGGGTCTGGCGCTGTTCTACGGCGGCATGGTGCGGCGCAAGAACGTCATCGCCACCATCACCCAGTCGGTCGGCGTCTTCGCCGTGGTGACCCTGGCCTGGTTCATTGCGGGCTATTCCATTGCCTTCGGCAAGGCACCGACGGATCAACTGAACACCGTCGTCGGCGGGCTGGAATCGCTGTTCCTGAACGGCGTGACGCTGGAGACGGCGCACAGCCTGCTGCCGGGCATTCCCGAGTTCCTGTTCATCTCGTTCCAGCTGACCTTCGCCATCATCACCCCGGTGCTGATTACCGGGGCGTTCGCGGAGCGGTTCAAATACAGCGCCCTGCTGCTGTTCACCGGTTTGTGGTCGCTGTTCGTCTATGCCCCGATCGCACACTGGGTCTGGGGCGGGGGCTTCCTGGGCTCGGCGGGGGTTCTGGACTTCGCGGGCGGCGCGGTCGTCCACGTCAACTCCGGCGTCGCGGGCCTCGTCTGTGCCCTCTTCCTGGGGCGTCGCAAGGGCTACGGCATCGACCCGATCAATCCGCACAATCCGGTCCTGACCATGATCGGGGCCTCGCTGCTTCTGGTCGGCTGGATCGGTTTCAACGCGGGCTCGGCCGGGGCCGCCAATGGGTTGATGGCCGTGGCCTTGCTCAACACCATCCTGGCCGCCGCTGCCGCCGCTCTGTCGTGGAAGCTTATCGAGGTCCTGGAGAAGAAGAAGGTCTCGCTGATCGGCATGCTGTCGGGCGTCGTGGCCGGTCTGGTCGCCATCACGCCTGCCGCAGGGTTCGTGGATCCCAAGGGGGCGGTGATTATCGGCCTGATCGCGGGTCCGGCCTGCTATGCCGCCTCGATCTGGATCAAGAAGCTGTTGAAGTATGACGACAGCCTGGATGCCTTTGGCCTGCATGGCGCGGGCGGTCTGGTCGGGGCGCTGCTGACCGGTGTGTTCGCCACCACCACGATCAACAGCTTGTCGGAGGGGGCCAATGTCTGGACCCAGCTGGTCGGCCTGTTGTGGACCATCGGATACAGCGCGGCGGGCACCTTCGTCATCCTGCTGATCTGCAAGTTCACCACCGGCCTGCGCGTCACCGAAGCGCAGGAAGAGGAGGGGCTGGATACCCACCTGCATGGCGAGGCGCTGGAGGCCCACTGAAGCGAGACGACGGGCCGGGCGCGGGGCTCTCCCCTCGCGCCCGGCACCCAGTAGGCGTTCGACTGACATCATCGAAAACAAGGGGATAAGAAGATGAAACGTGCCTTCGCCTGTGCGGCCGCCATTGCCGCTATGTTTACCGCCTCCGCTGCCTCGGCCCAGGATGCGGACGTCGCCTTCAATGTCGGCGTCTTCAGCGACTACGTCTTCCGCGGCTTCAGCCAGACCAATGAGGATCCTGCTCTCCAGGGTGGCGTCGATCTGACCGCCGGGTCCTTCTACGCCGGGGCCTGGGCGTCGAACGTCGACTTCGGCGACGACACCGACGCAGAAATCGACGTCTACGGCGGCTTCCGCACCGAGGCGGCGGGCTATGCGCTAGACTTCGGGGTGGTCGGCTATTTCTACGTCAATGCGCCGGGCGGGGCGGACTTTGACTATGTGGAGTTCAAGGCCGCCGCATCGCGGGCGATTGGGCCGGTGACGGCGGGGGCCGTGGTCTATTACTCGCCCGACTTCTTCGGGCTGGATGAGGAAGCCACCTATGTGGAAGGCAACCTGGCCTGGGCCTTTGCCGACAAATGGGCAGCGTCAGGAGCGCTCGGCTATCAGGCACTTGACGTCAACGACGACTACACCACCTGGCATGCCGGGGTGACCTACACCCTCGTCGAGGGGCTGGGTCTGGACGTCCGCTACTTCGACACGGACGTGGATGGCCCGCTGTCCGAAGACCGCATCGTGGGGTCACTGAAGTACAGCTTCTGATCTCACCGTCTTTGCGGCAAGGCACCATCGGAACCGGCATGTCGTTGCGCACTGGTGCGACATGTCGGTTTTTTGTTGCGCGTAAAGACAGCTATGGTGAGCCGTAAAGGTAGAAGTTGCCAACGCCTGACGGGCCTTATACACCTGTGTGCAACAGCGAAAAGGAAGACGTGCGTTGGCGTCCGTGAACCAGAGATTTGTCATCACGCCCCGCGTGGGACCCGCCAAGGCGGCGGCGTCCGATCGCGTGCGCGGGTTCGATGAAATCTATGCGGACTTCACCGTGCCTGCGGGCGGCGAACAGTCCAGCCGTTGCGCCCAGTGCGGCGTGCCCTTCTGCCAGTCCGGCTGTCCGCTGGAGAACAATATCCCCGACTGGCTGAAACTGGCCGCCGAGGGTCGCGCCGAAGAGGCCTGGCGTCAGTCCGAGGCGACCTCGACCATGCCGGAAATCTGCGGTCGCATCTGTCCGCAGGACCGGCTTTGCGAAGGGGCCTGTACCCTGGAACAGTCGGGCTGGGAGACCGTCACCATCGGATCGGTCGAGCGCTGGCTGGGCGACATGGCGTTCGAAAACGGCTGGGTCACCCCCATCTGCCCGATCGCGGAGCGGGGCCTGTCGGTGGGCATCGTGGGCTCGGGGCCTGCGGGTATGGCGGCGGCGGATCGGCTGCGGTCGGCGGGCTATGGGGTCACGCTCTACGACCGGTATGACCGGGCAGGGGGGCTGCTGATGTATGGCATCCCCGGCTTCAAGCTGGAGAAGGACGTGGTCCAGCGGCGTCTGGAACGGCTGATCGACGGCGGAGTCGAAATCCGGCTGGGTGTCGACGTCGGCGGTGATGGCCCAGGCGCGCTCTCCTTTGCCGAGGTGCGGGCCGCGCATGACGCCGTCCTGATCGCGACCGGCGTCTATCAGGCGCGGCGGCTGACCGCTCCGGGCTGTGGCTCCGACGGCGTGGTGGCGGCTCTGGACTATCTGATCACCTCTAATCGCACGGGCCTGGGCGATCAGGTCGCGGCGTTCGAGGACGGAACGCTGAGTGCTTCGGGTCGCCGTGTCGTCGTGATCGGCGGCGGAGACACCGCCATGGACTGTGTCCGCACCGCTGTGCGCCAGGGCGCGACCTCTGTCGTCTGCCTTTACCGCCGCGACCGGGACAATATGCCGGGCAGCGCCCGCGAGGTCGCCAATGCCGAGGAGGAGGGCGTCGTCTTCGAATGGCTGGCTTCGCCTCGCGCCGTGCTGGGCGGTGCCTCGGGAGTCACCGGCGTGCGGGTCCAGCGCATGGCCCTGGCCGCCCAGGCTGCCGACGGTCGCTGGTCGGTCGAGCCGGTACCGGGCGGCGAGTTCGACGTCGCCGCCGATCTGGTGATCGAGGCCCTGGGCTTCGAACCCGAGGACATCCCCGGCCTGTTCGCCGAGCCCGATCTGGCCCTGACCGACTGGAACACCATCCGCACTGCGGGTCACACCAAGGCGACCACGCTGGAGGGCGTCTTCGCCGCCGGCGACATTGTGCGCGGGGCCTCGCTGGTGGTCTGGGCCGTGCGCGACGGTCAGGATGCGGCGGCCGAGATCGACGCCTGGCTGACCAGCCGCCAGAGGGTCGCCGCATGACCTTTGACCCGGTCCAGTATCAGGCCGACCGGCAACGGCTGATCGATGCCCATGCCTACGACCCGAACTCGGAGCGCGACGCCTGCGGCGTCGGCCTTGTCGCCGCCATCGACGGGGCCCCGCGCCGCGAGGTTGTGGACCTGGCCCTGAAGTCGCTGAAGGCCATCTGGCACCGGGGGGCCGTCGACGCCGACGGCAAGTCCGGCGATGGCGCAGGGATCTTGATCGGCCTGCCCCGCGCCTTCTTCGACGCCCAGGTCCGCGACGCGGGCCATGAGCCGCGCCCCGGCCCTCTGGCCGTCGGCATGGTCTTCCTGCCGCGTCTGGATCAGGGCGCTCAGGAGGTTGCCCGCACCATCGTCGAGCGCGAGGTTCTCGCCGCCGGTTTCTGGCTCTATGGCTGGCGTCAGGTGCCGACCCGTGTCGAGGTGCTGGGCCAGCGCGCTGCCGCCACCCGGCCCGAGATCGAGCAGATCATGCTGTCTGCGCCCGACGGGCTGGAGGGCGAGGCGCTGGAGCGGGCGCTGTATCTGCTGCGTCGCCGGATCGAAGCCCGGGCGACCGCCGCCAACCTGCAGCATTTCTACATCTGCTCCCTGTCCGCTCGCTCGGTGATCTACAAGGGGATGATGCTGGCCGAGGCGCTGGGCGACTTCTATCCCGACCTGAACGATGCGCGGGTGGAGGCCAATGTCGCCCTGTTCCATCAGCGCTATTCGACCAACACCTTTCCCGAATGGCGGCTGGCCCAGCCGTTCCGGATGCTGGCCCACAACGGCGAGATCAACACCCTGCGCGGCAATGCCAATTGGATGCGCAGCCACGAAATCCGCATGACGGCCGAGGCCTTCGGGGCCGATGACGCCGCCGTCAAGCCAGTGATCCAGGCGGGCGGGTCCGACTCTGCCGCGCTTGACAATGTCTTCGAGGTGCTGGTTCGCGCCGGGCGGCCCGCGCCCATGGTCAAGGCCCTACTGATCCCGGAGGCACCCATCGCAGGAGTCATCTCCGACGACCACCGCGCCCTCTATGCCTACTGTAATGCCGTGATGGAGCCGTGGGACGGCCCCGCCGCCATCTGCGCCACCGACGGTCGCTGGGTCGTGGCAGGCAAGGATCGCAATGGCCTGCGCCCCCTGCGCGTGGCCGAGACCGTCGATGGCCTGCTCATCTGCGGGTCGGAGGCGGGCATGACCGGCGTGGCCGAAGACAGGATCGCGCGTCGCCTGCACATCGGCGGCGGCCGGATGATCTCTGTCGATCTGGAGGCGGGTGTTCTCTACGACGAGACCCTAACCATCGACCGTCTGGCGGCCGAACACCCCTACCGCGACTGGCTGTCCAACATGGTCGAGCTGGAGCCGCTGGTGGGCCCCGGCGAGGAGCCGCGGCGTCTGTCGGGCGAAGACCTGACCCGGTTCCAGGCCGCCGTCGGCTGGACCCAGGAAGACATCGACGCCCTGCTGGACCCCATGGCCGCCGAGGGCAAGGAGGCGGTGGCGTCGATGGGCGACGACGCCCCGCCCGCTGTCCTGTCAGGCCACGACCGGCCCTTCGCCCACTATTTCCGCCAGGCCTTCGCCCAGGTCACCAATCCGCCGATCGACAGTCTGCGTGAAGCCGGGGCCATGTCCCTACGGACGCGGTTCAAGAACCTGGGCAACATCCTAGCCCAGGACGAAACCCAGACGCGGGTCTTTGTGCTAGATAGCCCCGTCCTGACCACCGGCATGTACGAGCGGATGCTGGATGTGGTCGGCGCTGGCGCGACCACGGTCATCGACTGCACCTTCCCGGCCCCCGATGTCGGTGCCACACGAGGTGAGGCGCTGAAGGCGGCGCTGGATCGCATCCGCGACGAGGCCGTCGCCGCCGCGCGGGGTGGGGCCGGACTGATCGTCCTGACCGACGAGCGGGCGGGCGAGGATCGTCCCCTGATCCCCATGATCCTGGCGACCTCCGCCGTGCATGGCCGACTGGTGGACGAGGGTCTGCGCAGCTTCGCCTCTCTCGTTGTGCGCTCTGCCGAAGCGATCGACGCCCATGCCTTTGCCGTTCTGGTCGGTTGCGGGGCGACGGCCGTCAATGCCTGGCTGGCGCAGGAGAGCTTTCTGGAGCGGCTGGAGAGCGGCCGCTATCCGGGCCTGTCCCTGCGCGATGCCTGCCTGAACCACAAGGGCGCGGTCGAGGCCGGGCTGATGAAGATCCTGGCCAAGAAGGGCATCTCCGTCATCTCCGCCTATCGCGGCGCGCTGGAGTTCGAGGCCCTGGGCCTGTCGCGGGCCCTGGTGGCCGAGTTCTTCCCCGGCATGACCTCGCGCATCTCCGGCGTGGGCCTCGCCGGGATCGAGACCCGGGCCGTCAACCGCGCGGGCAAGGGCTTTTCCGTCGCGCGCCCGGCCCTGCGCATCGGCGGGTCGCACCGCATTCGCGCGGGCGAAGAGACCCACGCCTGGGACGCCGAGACGATCCATCGGCTTCAGGACGCGACGACCCGCAACGACTACAAACGCTACAAGGCCTATTCCCGCCGTCAGCGGGAGATCCCGTCCACGGCCCTGCGCGACCTGCTGGACTTCCGCGAGGCCGTGCCGATCCCGCTGGACGAGATCGAGAGCGTCAACGAGATCCGCAAGCGGTTCGTCACCCCCGGCATGTCGCTGGGGGCCCTCAGCCCCGAGGCGCACGAGACGCTGAACATCGCCATGAACCGCATCGGCGCCCGCTCCGTCTCCGGCGAGGGCGGCGAGGACCCGGAGCGGTACCAGCCGCGTCCGAACGGCGACAACCCCAACTCGGCGGTCAAGCAGATCGCCTCGGGCCGGTTCGGCGTCACCGCCGAGTATCTGAACCAGTGCCGCGAGATCGAGATCAAGGTCGCGCAAGGGGCCAAGCCCGGGGAGGGCGGCCAGTTGCCGGGCTTCAAGGTCACCGAATTCATCGCCCGCATGCGCCATGCCACGCCCGGCATCGGGCTGATCAGTCCGCCGCCGCACCACGACATCTATTCGATCGAGGACTTGGCCCAGCTGATCTACGATCTGAAGCAGATCAATCCGGATGCGCGAGTGACGGTCAAGCTGGTTGCCTCGTCCGGCATCGGGGCGGTGGCGGCGGGTGTCGCCAAGGCCAAGGCCGATATCATCCTGGTCGCAGGCCACAACGGCGGCACGGGGGCCTCGGCCCTGGGATCGATCAAGCACGCCGGCATGCCGTGGGAGATGGGCCTGTCCGAGGCGCATCAGGTGCTCAGCCTGAACGGCCTGCGCGGACACGTCCGCCTGCGCACGGACGGCGGCATCAAGACCGGTCGTGACGTCGTCATCGCCGCCATGCTGGGGGCCGAGGAATACGGTATCGGCACCGCCTCGCTGATCGCCGTCGGCTGCCTGATGGTGCGTCAATGCCATTCCAACACCTGCCCGGTCGGGGTCTGCGTCCAGGACGAACGCCTGCGCGCCATGTTCACCGGCACGGCGGACAAGGTGGTCAATCTGTTCACCTTCATCGCCGAGGAGACGCGCGAGATCCTGGCCTCTCTGGGCCTGCGTTCGCTGGACGAGGCGGTGGGCCGGACGGACCTGCTGCGGCAGGTTTCGCGCGGCGGGGCGCAACTGGACGATCTGGATCTGAACCCCCTGCTGGTGCGGGTGGGCGAAGGCGATGTGCGCTCGCCAGAGGCTCCGTTCAACGCGGTGCCCGATGCACTCGACGCCCGGATCGTGCGCGACGCCACGCCGTTCCTCGAGCGGCGCGAGAAGATGTCACTGACCTATGCGGTGGCCAATACCCAGCGGGCCATCGGCACGCGCATGTCCTCGCACATCGTGCGCCGCTATGGCTCGGACCTGCCCGACGGTCATCTGACGCTGAACCTGCGTGGCGCGGCGGGTCAGTCTT
This sequence comes from Brevundimonas vancanneytii, assembly GCA_943372125.1. Classification (GTDB taxonomy): domain Bacteria; phylum Pseudomonadota; class Alphaproteobacteria; order Caulobacterales; family Caulobacteraceae; genus Brevundimonas; species Brevundimonas vancanneytii_D. The sequence goes on along the minus strand of CALRXI020000026.1, from coordinate 13,916 downwards.
TGGCCGCCTTCGGCATGAAGGGCTTGCGCATCGTCCTGGACGGAGAGGCCAACGACTATGTCGGCAAGGGCCTGTCGGGGGCCGAGATCATCGTGCGCCCGTCGGCCTGGGCGGCCGGTCAGGCCCTGATCGGCAACACCTGCCTGTATGGCGCGACGTCAGGCACGTTATTGGCGGCCGGTGCGGCGGGCGAGCGGTTCGCGGTCCGCAACTCCGGCGTCACGGCGGTGGTCGAGGGCTGCGGCGCGCACGGCTGCGAATATATGACCGGGGGCGCGGTCGTCATCCTGGGCACCACCGGCTGGAATTTCGGTGCCGGCATGAGCGGCGGCGAGGCCTTCGTCCACGATCCGGAGGGCACCGCCCACGTCCGCTTCAACACCGCCTCGGTCGTGCCCGGCGTGGTGATGGGCGAGGCTGCACAGAGGCTCCATGCTTTGGTCACCCGCCATGCCAGGGAGACGGGGTCACCCCTGGCGCGGCGGTTGCTGGAAACCTGGCCGGTGGCCGTGACGCATTTCCGGCATGTGCTGCCGAGGGAAGAAGCGGCACAGGTAGCGGTGAAGCGGGCTTAAATCACCCTTCTCCCGCAGGGGGAGAAGGAACAGCCGTATCAGACCTCGCTCCACCCCCCCGCCAGCGCCTTGAACAGGGCAATCTGGTAGGTGGTGATCAGGGCATCCGACGCCGCCAGCTGCGCATCCGCTCCGGCCAGCGTCCGCTCCGCATCCAGCACCGTCAGGAAGCTGTCGGCCCCCGCGTCGAAACGCAGGCGCGACAGGCGGGCGGCGGTGGCGGCTTGGTCGCGCGCAGCTTGCAGGGCGGCGCGGCGGTCCAGTTCGTTGGCATAGTTGGCCAGCGCCGTCTCGGTCTCCTGAAGCGCAGTCAGCACCGTCTGGTCGAAGGTGGCGAGCGCCGCGTCCGACGACGCATCCGCCTGTTCGATCCTTGCACGGGCGGCGAAGACATTGGGGAAGGACCAGCTGATCAGAGGGCCGAACGAGAAGCGGAAATTCTCGCTGTCGCCCAGGCCGTCGGCATCCAGCGCCGTCGCACCCAGAGATCCGCCGAGCGTGATGCGGGGATACAGGTCCGCCGTCGCCACGTTCACGCGGGCGGCGGCAGAGGCCAAGTTGCGCTCGGCCTGACGCACGTCGGGGCGACGCGCCAGCAGGGCGGCACCGTCGCCGATCGGAACCGGCTGGGCCAGTTGCGGCGGGCGGCCACAGGCGCGGGCGGCCTCGCTGACCTCGGCGGGCGTGCGTCCGGTCAGGGTGGCCAGGCGGAACAGGGCCCCATCCCGCTGAGCCCTCAGGGGCGGCAGGGTGGCGCGGCTGCTTTCCAGGGCCGAGCGGGCGCGGGCCGTGTCCAGACCGTTGCCGGACCCGGCATCCAGCAGGCGCTGGGTCAGGTCGACGGTCGAGGATTGCAGTTCGATGGTCCGCTGGGCCACGTCGATCTGGGCATTGGCGGAACAGGCGTCGGCATAGGCGCGGGCCGTCTCGGCCGCGACCGTGACGCGGACGATGTCGAGCGCGGCGGCGGCGGCGTCCGCATCGGCGCGGGCGGCGCGGATGGTCGAGCCGACGCGACCGAACAGGTCGATCTCGTAGGAGACGTCCAGACCGGCGTCATAGGTTTCGACCTCGGGCGCATCGGTGCCGGGCGGCAGGGTGCCCGCCGGAACGCTGGCGGCCGAGGGCTGGCTGTTCGTGTAGCTGGCCGAGGTCGTGGTGGTCGGCAGGCGACCGGTGCGGGCCTCGCTCAGCGATGCGCGGACGCGGCGCAGATTGGCGGCGGCCGCCTCCAGCTCGTTGTTCTCGGCCAGGGCCTGGGTGACCAGGCCGTCCAGCACGGGGTCGTTGTACAGCCGCCACCAGTCGTCGCGTGCGGGCGTCGCCGCCGACACGGACGCACTGGTGGAGCCCACGAAAGCACCCGACGCGAGGGGGGGAAGGGTGGCGTCGGGCGCTTTCGGCCCGACCGCGCACGATGCCAGCAGCAAGGCTGAGAACGCGGTGGCGGTCAGGATCCGGGGGTTGGGAACGAAGGTCATCAGGCGTCTCCCAGACGCGGGTTGGCCGGTGCGGGCGAACCCGGGGTCCGGTCGTGCGGCGGCAGGCCGCCGGTGGTGATGTTGTCCGTCTTCTTCTTGCGCGAGCCGGGCAGGCGGGCCGCCAGACTGCGCATCACGACATAGAAGACCGGCGTGAAGATCAGGCCGAACAGGGTCACCCCGATCATGCCGAAGAAGACCGCCGCGCCCAGGGCCTGACGCATCTCTGCGCCCGCCCCATGCGCCAGCACCAGGGGCAGAACGCCCAGGATGAAGGCGAAGGACGTCATCAGGATGGGCCTCAGACGCGTGCGGGCGGCATGGATGGCGGCATCCCGCACGGTCTCGCCTTGATCCTCGTTCTGCTTGGCGAACTCCACGATCAGGATGGCGTTCTTGGCGGCCAGCGCGATCAGAACGACCAGGCCGACCTGGACCAGGATGTTGTTGTCCAGCCCCAGGGCATTGACCCCCAGCATCGCCGCCAGAAGACACATCGGCACGATCAGGATGACCGCCAGCGGCAGGGTAAACGCCTCGTACTGGGCGGCCAGAACCAGGAAGACCAGCAGCACGGCCACCACGAAGATGATCGCGGCACCGCCTGATGCGGCCTTCTCCTGATAGGCCAGCCCGGTCCATTCGTAAGTGAAGCCCGGCGGAAGGGCGCTGGCGGCAATCCCCTCCATGGCGGCCAGGGCCTGTCCGGACGACACGCCGGGCGCGGCCTGGCCCTGCAACTCTGCCGCAGGCGACAGGTTGTAACGCACAATCCGGGCCGGTCCCGAAGTCTCCTTGAGGTTGGCGACCGAACCGATCGGCACCATGGCCCCGCTGTTGGCCCGGACCTTCAGATTGGCGATATCGGCCATGTCGTCGCGATAGGCCGGCTCCGCCTGGGCCGTCACGCGGAACGTCCGCCCCAGATAGTTGAAGTCGTTGACGTAGGACGAGCCCAGATAGATGCCCAGGGTGTCGAACACGCTGTTCGGCTGCACCCCCATCATCAGGGCCTTGTCGCGGTCGATGTCGGCCTCGACCCGCGGCGAGCCGGTGTTGTAGATCGAAAACACCTGCTGGACCGTCTCGGGGGCCTGGGCCGCGGCCCCCATCATGGCGAAGGTCGCGCCTTCCAGGGCGCCATAGCCCGCAGCACCCGTGTCCTTGACCATCATCACAAAGCCGTTGCCATTGCCCAGACCCTGGATCGAGGGCGGGGCGATGACGAAGATGTTGGCGTCCTGGATCCCCTGAACCGAGCCGGTGATGGCTCCGGCCAGGGCGGCGGCGGCCGTCTCCTTGCTCTCGCGCTCGGAAAAGTCGTTCAGGCGCACGAAGATCGTCGCGGCATTGGACCCGAAGGAGAAGCTGGAACCGTCCAGGCCGGCGAAGGCCACGGTACCATCGACGCCCTCGGTCTTGGCGATGATGTCGTTGGTCTGTTTCATGACCGCCTCGGTGCGCTCCAGCGAGGCCCCTGCGGGCAGCTGGATCACCCCGATCAGGAAGCCCTGATCCTGGTCCGGGATAAAGCCCGAAGGCGTGTCGACCAGCCTCCAGGCGGTCAGGCCGAGCAGACCGACGTAGACGAACAGCATGATCGCCACCATCCGGACCAGACGCCCGGTGAGACGGCCATAGCGGTCCGACAGCCAGGCGAAGCCCTCATTGAACTTACGGCCGGCCCAGCCGCCATAGTGTTTGACGGTGTTCCACAGGCCGGTCTTGCGCGGTGCGTTCTCGTCATGGTGCGCGTGCGGCTTCAGCAGCAAGGCCGCCATGGCCGGCGACAGCGTCAGGGAGATGAAGGTCGACACCACTGTTGCCGCCGCGATGGTCACCGCGAACTGGCGATAGAAGATGCCCGGAATGCCCGGCACGAACATGGTCGGAATAAACACCGCCACCAGCACCAGGCCGATCGCAACCAGAGCACCCGACACCTCCTGCATGGACTTGTAGGCGGCTTCCTTGGGACTGAGCCCCTCGGAGATGTAGCGTTCGACGTTCTCGACCACGACGATGGCGTCATCGACCACGATCCCGACGGCCAGCACCAGGGCCAGCAGCGACAGGGAGTTGATCGAATAGCCCAGGGCCAGCTGCACCGCGAAGGTGGCCAGCAGCGAGATGGGGATGGCCACGATCGGAATGATCGCCGCCCGCCAGCTCTGCAGGAAGATCAGCACGACCAGGACGACCAGCACGACGGCTTCGATCAGGGTGTGCTGGACCGACTCCACCGACTTGGCGACGAATTCGGTCGGGTTGTAGACGACATCCACCTTCATGCCTGCAGGCAGTTCGGCGCGCACGGCCTCGACCTCGGCCAGTACCCGCTCGGCGGTCCCCAGGGCATTGGCACCCGGTTGCTGAACCACGGCGATACCGACGCCACGCTCGCCATCGAAATAGCCGCGGATGCCGTAATCCTGAGCCCCCAGTTCGACACGGGCGACGTCGCGGATACGCGTCACGCGTCCCTCGGCGTCCGTCTTGATGACGATCTGTGCGAACTCTTCCGGATCGGACAGGCGACCCTGAACCTGGATCGGCTGCTGGAAGGCCGAGGCGTTGGTCGCGAACGGCGGCTGGCCGATCGAACCGGCCGCGGCCTGAATGTTCTGACTGGCCAGGGCCGCGGTGATGTCCGTGGCGTTCAGACCGCGCTCGGCCGCCTTGGCCGGGTCGATCCAGACCCGCATGGAGTAGTTGCCGCCGCCGAAGATGGTGATGTTGCCGACGCCCTCGATGCGCAGCAGGCGGTCCCGCAGGGTCGAGTTAGCATAGTTGCCGACATAGTCGTTGTTCAGGCTGCCGTCCGGCGAGGTCAGCCCCAGGATCATCAGAAAGCCGCTCTCCTGCTTGTTCACGGTCACGCCGATCTGGCGGACCTGTGTGGGCAGGCGCGGTTCGGCCAGGGCCACGCGGTTCTGGACCAGGACCTGTGCCTCATCCAGATCGGTGCCGGGCTCGAAGGTGACGGTGATCGACACCGCCCCGTCAGAGGTCGAGGACGACTGGAGGTACAGCATCCCCTCGACGCCGTTGATCTCCTGTTCGATGGGCGCGGCCACCGTCTCCGCCAGGGTCTCGGCTGAGGCCCCGGCATAGGCGGTGTTGACGGTGATGGTGGGTGGCGCGATCTCCGGATACTGCGACAGGGGCAGCAGCGGATAGGCGAAGACGCCCAGCAGGGTGATGAACACCGCGACCACGGCCGCGAAGATCGGCCGGTCGATGAAAAAGCGTGAGATATTCATGATGCGATCAGTCGCCCGAGACGCTGTTGGCAAAGGTGGCGCTGGAGGCCGGGGCCGCCGTGGTCACCGGGACCTGGTTCTGCTGCGCGACCGGCTGGATGCGACCTGCCGTGGCCTGCACCTTCATGCCGGGTTGCTGGATGCGCTGGACACCGTTGATGACCACGCGGTCCGTGGCGGCCAGGCCTGAGCGCACGACCCTCAGGCCGTCGACCAGCGGGCCCAGCACCACCGGCTTGGGTGCGACCGTGCCGTCGGCGGCCACGACCAGGACGCTGCGCCGACCCTGATCGGTGGCGATGGCGGCGTCGGGCACCAGCATGGCCTGATAGGTGCCGGAGCCGGCCAGACGCGCCTGGCCGAACATGCCGGGCTTCAGGAAGCCGTCGGCATTGGGCACCACGGCGCGCAGGCGAATGACGCCGGAGGCGGTGTCGATGGCGTTGTCGGTGAAGTCCAGCGTGCCGGACCGGCTGTAGGTGCTCTCGTCCTGCAGGCGGACCTGAATGGGGGCCGCGCCGTTCCGGGCCTGACGTTGATACTTCAGCATCACGGCTTCGGAGCCGTCGAAGGTGAAGTAGATCGGGGCGCTGGAGACGATGGTGGTCAGGATGTCGCCAGCGGAAGAGCCCCCGCCGATCAGATTGCCCGGATCGACCCGGCGATCAGACACCCGGCCCGAGATCGGGGCGACCACGCGGGTGAACTCCAGATCCAGCTGGCGGGCGCGGATGCCGGCATTGGCCGCGGCGACGGCGGCCTCGGCGGTCAGGACCGCTCCGCGACGGGTGTCGGCCTCGGCCTGCGATACCGCCTGGGATTCCAGCAGGGTCTGGGCCCGCGCATATTCGCTGCGCGCCAGGGTCAGCTGGGCCTGGGCCTGGGCCAGGGTCGCACGCGCCGAGGCCAGAGCGGCCTGGGCCGGACGGGGGTCGAGCGTGAACAGCAACTGGCCGCGACGCACGAAGTCGCCGTCGCGGAAATGAACCGCCGAAATATAGCCGCCGACGCGGGCGCGGACCTCGACGTCCTGCGTCGCTTCGAAGCGGCCCGTGAACTCGTCCCAGTCCTGGATGGTCTGCACCAGCGGGGTCGCCACCGTCACGGCGGGGGCGGGCGGGGCCTGGGCTTCGCTCCGGGGGGAACAGCCATAGAGCGCGGCCGCCACAAGGGCGGACGCGGCCACGATCTTCACCGTGCGCATGAACGATAGTCTCCAGAAGTAGGGAGCGAACCCTGTCATTGTCGACCACGGCGATCGGGGAGGAAGCCGTTAGTCAACGCCCGGTGACTTAATGGTGAACCCGCTCACGCTTGTCAACAGGCGATGACAAGGCCATATAGGCGGTGGGGCCATTCAGGAGATCACATATTGTTTTGTAATGTCGCGCCGCGACCCCGAAATGCCGAGGCCACCCGTGCGGCCATCCTGCAAGCGGCGACACATCGTTTCTCGCGTGAAAGCTATGACGACGTCGGCATGCGCGACATCGCTGGCGACGTCGGTGTGGATGCGGCCCTGATCTCCCGCTATTTCGGCTCCAAGGAAGACCTGTTCATCGCCGTTCTGAACTCCTCGGGCGACAAGAGCTGGATCACAGAGATCGACCGCGCCGACTTCGGCAACCGCATGGCGCACGAGGCGATCTACAAGGAAAAGGACCAGGGCAAGCTGGAGCATATGCTGATCCTGCTGCGCTCTATCGGCTCGACCAAGGCCGCGGAACTGGTCCAGCGCAACAGCCAGCAATGCTTCTTCAGCCCGTTCGAAAGCTGGCTGGGCGGCGATGATGCGCCGATCCGGGCCCGTCTGGCGGCCGGTTTTATGATGGGTATGTCGATCGGCGGCGAACTCAGTGCCGACGATCTGACGGACGAGCAGTGCGCCGAACTTCACCGGCGCATGGCCAGGATCCTTCAGGACATCATCGACGGATCGAAGGTCAGCCTCGCGGCGTGAATTTCCGGATCACGCCGGAGTAGGTCATCAGGATGCGGTCACCCGTGCTGATCTGGCCGCGCACGAAGATCAGGCTCTTGCCCGCCCGCACCACCTCGCCCATCGCCTCGACCAGCTCGCCCTCATAGGCCCCGTCGATGAAGGTCGAGTCCAGCGAGACGGTGACGCCCGACGCGCCCTCCATTTCCTGATAGGCGGTCTGGAACAGGGCGATGTCGGCAAAGGTCATCAGGCAGCCACCATGCATGCGGTGCCCGGCGTTCATGTGTTTGGCCTCGGCCCGGAACGCACAGCGCATCCGCCCGTCGGGGTCCGGCCTGAAATAGAACGGGCCCACCACCGTGTCGAAGGTGCCGTGCAAGTCATAGGTCTGCCAGCCCGCGAACTCGCCCTCCGCGACCGTGATCTTCGCAACCATCTGTCCCTCGTCGGCTACCGCTGTCGGCCCGATGCCTTGGTGTTCGTCTCGCAATGCAGCATATAGGCACGATGAGCGACCCCATCGAAACCGCCATCTTTGAAAAACTGGCGAAGGCTGACCCCAAGGGCGTCGGCGGCAAGAGCATCGAACCGGCCGAAGTGGCCAAGGAACTGCAGCCCGAACAGTGGCAACGCATGCTGCCCAAGGTGCGCGGCGTGGCATTGGGGCTAATGCGTCAGGGCAGGCTGACCATCACCAAGAAGGGCAAGCCCGTCGATCCGAATGCGGTGAAGGGCGTCATCCGCCTTCGCCTGCCGACCGAGGCCGAGACGGCGGCGGCCGTGGCGGCCCTGCCGGCCGTGCTCCAGGACGATGACGACTTCATCTGATCGGGCCGACACCGCCCTCGACGCCATCCTCTCCGACATCCGCGCCTGCCGGGCCTGTCTGGGCCAGTTGCCGCACACGCCGCGCCCGGTGGTTCGCGTCTTTCCAGAGACCCGCCTGCTGATCTGCGGTCAGGCCCCCGGCCGCCGGGTCCACGAAAGCGGCCTGCCGTTTACCGATCCGTCCGGCGATCGCCTGCGCGATTGGATGGGGGTGGACTACGACACCTTCTATGCCGACCGTCGTCTGGGCGTCGCGGCCCAGGCCTTCTGCTATCCCGGCACGGCCCCGAAAGGTGGAGACTATCCGCCGCCGAAACGCTGCGCCGAGCTTTGGCGACCCCAACTGTTGGCCGAACTGCCCCGGGTCGAACTGACCCTGCTGGTCGGTGGCTATGCCCAGGTCTGGGCCCTCGGCGACCGGGCCAAGATCAACATGACCGAGACGGTGCGGGCCTGGCGCGACTATGCGCCGTCGGTCCTGCCCCTGCCGCACCCGTCGTGGCGCAACACCGCCTGGCTGCGCAGAAGTCCGTGGTTCGAGGACGAGGTCGTGCCGTATCTTCGCCAGAGGGTGCGTGGCATTCTGGGCGCATGATCCGTTCGCTGGCCACGCTGTTCTGCACCCTCGCGCTGACCTCGGCCTTGGCCGCCTGCGCCACGCCCGCCATCCAGCCGCCACTGACCCCGCCCGCCACCTTCGCCGGTCCCGCCGTAGAGGACCGCACCCTGGTCATGGACGACGGGGCTCGTCTCCCGCTCGCGCGCTGGGCCCCGACCGATGGGTCCGAGCCTTGGGCCGTGCTGATCGCACTGCACGGCATGAACGACTCCAGAGCCTCCTTCCGCCTTGCCGGTCCCTGGTGGGCCGAGCGGGGGATCGAGACCTGGGCCATCGACCAGCGCGGCTTTGGCCAGGCCCCCGGTCGCGGGGTCTGGGCCGGAGAGGCTCGCATGACCGAGGATGTCCGCACCGCCGTCCTCTTGGCCCGCGCCCGGCATCCTCGCGCCACCATCGCGGTCGTCGGCGAGAGCATGGGCGGCTCGGTCGCCGTCGCCGCCTTCGGCTCGGACCGCCCGCCCCAGGCCGACCGCGTCATCTTGCTGGCCCCCGGCGTCTGGGGCTGGTCCGCTCAAGGCCCGCTGAGCTCCAGCGCCCTGTGGATCGCCGCGCGCGTCGCCGGCCCCCGCGCCGTTGAAGCCCCCGAATGGGCGATCCGCGACCACCCGGCGTCGGACAATCGCGTGGAGCTGTTCCGCAACGGCCGCGATCCGAACAGCATCATCTCCACCCGCTTCGACACCCTGTATGGGCTGGTCGACCTGATGCAGAGCGCCTCGGTCCGGCTGGGCCGCATCCAGGCCCCGACCCTGCTGCTGTACGGGGCCTCCGACAACGTCATCGAGAAAGCCCCCATGCGCCGCGCCCTCGAACAGGCCGGTGACCGCCCCGGCTTTCGCACGGGCTACTATCCCGACGGCTGGCACATCCTAAACCGCGACTTGCAGGCCGAGACCATGTACCGCGACGTCGCGGCCTGGCTGAGGAATGCCGATGCGCCCCTGCCGTCAGGAGCGGGGCCTGTTCTACCGGCGCTGGAGGCGGCGCGGCGGCGCTGATCCCGGTTAGAGAGCGATCCGTTCCTGCAAGTCTTCCCTCAGGCCGGGGTCGCGCGGTCTGCCGACGTTCCAGACCAAGCCCGCGCGTTCCAGCCCACGAATGACCGCCCAACCCGGATCGATCTGTCCCGGCTCCAACCCGATGCGCGCGGATTCCGGGAAGGCATGGTGGTTGTTGTGCCAGCATTCGCCATAGGTCAGCAGGCCGAGGCCGGGCAGGTCCGAGGCCTGCACATAGGCTCCCTTTACCGTCCATCGCCCCGCGCCGGGGTTGTGGCAGAAATAGGTGATTGTCCAGTGGCCCGCCGTACTGACGATCACCCGCACGGCAACGCCCCAGACGACCCACGGCCAGCCGCCGATCAGGAACAGGACGACCGCCAGCGGTACCTGCTGCCAGCGCCATGTCGCCTCCAGAAAGCGATAGAAGGGGTCGTTCGCGATCCCCGGTTCGATGGTCAGGACCGGCGGACGCTCGAACCGAAACCGATAGAAAAGCTGCCACGACAGATCGCGCAGCAGTCCACGTCGATGAGCGAAAAAGTCGTGGCATCGAGCCTGCCGCTGCGCCCAGTCGCGCATATCGTGGACCTTGATGATACCGATGGGACCGGCGACGCCGACGAGGGTGCCGACATAGATCAGCAATCGCTCCATCGGCTTGCCGCACTGAAAGGCGCGGTGGATCAGCATGCGATGCATGCCAACGCTGTGTCCGATCAGCAGTGTCAGATAGGTCAGGACCAGAAACAGACCGAACGCCGACCATGTGAAGAACAGCGGCCCGCCGATCACTGCGATGGCCAGCAGACCGCCGTTCCAGATCGCCTTGGGCCAGTCGATGACGGGCCGCCCATCGCAGGGGTTCGCACCTGTGTCGTCGATACGCAGGACCGGCTTCATCATGAGAGTCGCTCCAAGCGGCAGCGCTGAAGAAGGCACCGTCAGCGACAGTCGGGTCTTTGGCAATGCGTCCGGTTGACCAGCAGCCTAGTGACGCGAAACCGCCATGCTTGCCGTGTTAAGCGCCCCGGCGTAAACGCGCGCCAACAATAAAATACCCCGGGAGTATCCGCTTATGGGCAAGACCCTGTTCGATTCGCCGTCGTTTGCGAACCATGAAGGCGTCCACGCCTTTACCGACGAGAAGACCGGTCTCAAGGCCATCGTCGCCGTCCACTCGACCGCACGCGGCCCGGCCTGCGGCGGCACGCGGATGTGGAACTATGCTTCGGCCGAGGAGGCGCTGGAGGACGTGCTGCGGCTGTCCAGGGGCATGAGCTACAAGAACGCCATCGCTGATCTGGAGATGGGCGGCGGCAAGTCGGTCATCATCGGCGACAGCCGAACCCAGAAGACGCCCGAACTGTTCCGCGCCTTCGGTCGCGCGGTCGATACCCTGGGCGGGATCTACTATGCGGCGGAGGATGTCGGGGTGTCGGTGTCCGACATCGCCGAGGCCCGCAAGGTCACCCCCTATGTGCTGGGCCTGTCCGACGGCCCCGAAGCCTCCGGCGACCCCAGCCCGGTGACGGCCGAGGGCGTGTTCCGTTCGACCCTGGTCGTGGCGCGCCGTCTGTGGAAGCAGGACGATCTGACCGGCCTGACCGTCGCCCTGCAAGGCATCGGCCACGTGGGTGGCTATCTGGCCGACAAGCTGCATGCGGCGGGTGCGAAGCTCATCATGACCGACGTCAACACCGCCCTGCTGGCCGATGTCGCGGCCCGCACCAATGCCGAGATCGTGGCCCCCGACGCCATCTATGACGTCAAGGCTGACATCTATGCCCCCTGCGCCCTGGGTGCGACGCTGAACCCCCAAAGCCTGGACCGACTGACGGTCAAGGCGGTAGTCGGGGCCGCCAACAATCAGCTGGCCACCCCGGATATCGGCGACATCCTGTTCCAGCGCGGGGTGCTGTATGCGCCTGACTATGTCGTCAACGGCGGCGGCATCATCAATGTGGCGGCCGAGATGAACGCGCGCCTGTCGGGCGGGGCCTATGACCCGGCCTGGGTCGAGGCCAAGCTGGCCCGCCTGATCGAGACGTTCGAAGAGATACTGGAGCGGTCCGCCGCCGAGGGCCGCTCGACCCATCTGATCGCCGACGCCATCGCCGAGGCCCGCATTCAGGCCGCGGCGGATGCCAAGGCCGAACTGCAACGGGCGGCCTGAGGCGAAGCCGGATTCGCAACCGGTGCCCTGACGGCTCACTATCGCCTGCGGCCCTCTGATTCGGGCCGAAGACTGCCAGAGCCGACATGACCCGGACCGAACCCAAACCCAGGCTGGATATCCTTCTGCCGCTGATGGTGGTCGGCTTTGTGCTGGCCACGGCGGCCCTTGCCTATCCGGCCTTGAGGGCGGACCCTGCCAGCGCGCCCGGCCTGATCCTGATCACTGCGGTGGGCACGGTGACCCTTCTGGGGATGCTGGCGTTCGCGCGGGCAGACCGAAAGCCTGCGGCCGACGAAACCCTGCGCCAGATGCTGGACGCCCTGAGCGAGCCTGCCGTCGTCGTCTGGGCGACCGGCCAGGTGCTGGCCTGCAACCGGGCCTGGTCCGAGGCCAACGGCACGATGTCGGCCCTGCCCAAGGGCAAGTCCGCGTCAGCCCTCTATATCGCCTTCGCCCAGGCCCGCGCCGGGCATCAGGGCCGGGCCATTGTCGTCATCGGCGAGCGCGAGCAGGAGGTCCTGATCGCCCAGGCGGGGGAGGGACGGTTCCTGGTCCGGTCCGCGCCCGACACAGCCATCCCTGCACCTGCGCCTGTGCAGGGCGCCGTTGCCCCCAACGCGTCCAATCCGGCAGAGAGCCGCGCCATGGCGGCAGGGGCCCCATTCGGCTCGGCGGTCATCGCGGCCGATGACCTTTTCTCCGGCAAGGTGGAACAGGCCAATGCGGCGCTCGCCCTTCTGACCGGCCCGGCCAGCGCCGCGGACGCCGCCTTCGGTCATCTGTTCGAACCGACGGGTGTCGCCGAGGCGCGGAGCCGTCTGGAAGAAGGATCGTCCGGCCCGATCGAACTGGTGGCCCGCGCCTTTCCCGACCGCATGCTGCACCTCTATGTCGCGCCAGAGGGGGAGGGACGTCGCGTCTGGCTGTTCGACGTCTCGGCCCAGAAGTCGATGGAACTTCAGCTGTCCCAGGCGCAGAAGATGCAGGCCGTGGGTCAGCTGGCGGGCGGCGTGGCCCACGATTTCAACAACCTGCTGACCGCCATCCAGCTTCAGCTGTCGGAGCTTCTGGAGCGTCACCCCGTCGGTGACCCTTCCTACGACGGCCTGAACCAGATCCGCCAGACGGGCATTCGCGCCGCCGATCTGGTGCGCAAACTGCTGGCCTTCTCGCGCAAATCGACTGTGCGGCGCGAGCGGCTGGATCTGGGCGAATTGGTCGGGGAATTTGCTGTCCTGCTGCGCCGCCTGCTGCGCGAGGACGTACGGCTGGAGACCGACTACGGCCGCGATCTGCCGGTGGTGTTAGCGGACAAGAGCCAGTTGGAGACGGCGGTGATGAATCTGGCCGTCAACGCCCGCGACGCCATGCGTGGCGTGGTCGAGCCGGGGGCGGGGGTGGTCACCATCAAGACGCGCCGCCTGACCGCCGACGCGGCCCGCGCCCTTGGCTGGGCTACGCCGACGACCGAGGCCGTCGCCCTGATCGAGGTGTCGGACACCGGCCCCGGCGTGCCGCCCGAACTGCTGGACAAGATCTTCGAGCCCTTCTTCACGACCAAGGCCGTCAATGAAGGCACCGGCATGGGCCTGGCCACCGTCTACGGGATCGTCGAACAGGCGGGCGGCCATATCGCCGTGTCCAATCTGGACGGAGCGGGCGCGGCCTTCCGCATCTTCCTGCCCGAAGCCGCGGAGGCCGAGCTGGCCCTGATCGCGCCGGTCGAGGTGAAGGCCAAGTCCCCGCGCGACGTTTCCGGCACGGGCCGTATCCTGTTCGTCGAGGACGAGGCGGCGGTGCGGCTGATCGCGGCCAAACTGCTACGCCAGCGCGGCTATGAGGTGATCGAGGCGGCCGACGGCGAAGAAGCCCTTCTGCTGGCCGAGGAGCATGCGGGCACCATCGACATGATGATCTCCGACGTCATCATGCCGGGCCTGGACGGACCCTCCCTGCTCAAGAAGGCCCGGCCCTATCTGGGCGATGCACCGGTCATGTTCATCTCCGGCTATGCCGAGAGCGACTTCTCGG
>CALRXI020000025.1:0-24460 GCA_943372125.1 Brevundimonas vancanneytii | reverse complement strand
GGCAAGGTCGAGGAGAAGGACAGCTTCATCATGCGCGGGGCGCACCGGTTCTACGAGCCCGCGCTGGACGTGGCCCTGCGGCTGCGGTTCGCCTTCGTCGGCGTCGCGATCGCCCTTGTGGCGATCGCTGGACTCGGTGCGTCGCAGATGGGGTCGGAGTTCATCCCGAACCTGGATGAAGGCGACATCGCTATGCACGCCCTTCGCATCCCCGGCACCAGCCTGACGCAGGCTGTGCAGATGCAGACGGCCTTGGAGCGGCGTCTCTCGAAGTTCCCGGAAGTCGAGCGGGTCTTCGCCAAGATCGGCACGGCCGAGGTCGCCACCGATCCCATGCCGCCCTCGGTCGCAGACACCTTCATCATGCTGAAGGACAGGTCCGAATGGCCCGATCCCCGGAAACCCAAGACCGAACTGGTTGAGGAGATGAGGGAAGCGGTCGAACTGATTCCCGGCAACAATTACGAGTTCACTCAACCGATCCAGATGCGGTTCAATGAACTGCTCTCGGGCGTTCGCGCCGACGTCGCCATCAAGGTTTTCGGCGACGACCTAGACCAGCTTCTGGAGACCGGCGAGGCCATCGAAGGCGTCATCGGCGGCATCCCCGGTGCGCAGGATGTGGCGGTCGAACAGGTCACTGGCCTGCCCGTGCTTCAGATCACGCCTGACCGCGCCGCGCTGGCGCGGCTGGGTCTGAGTCTCGATGACGTCCAACAGGTCGTCTCCGCCTCGATCGGCGGTATGACGGCGGGCCAGGTGTTCGAGGGTGACCGCCGCTTCGACGTGGTCGTTCGGATGCCCGAAGACATGCGTCAGAACACCGACGCGATCGGCCGCCTGCAGATTCCCTTGCCATCCAATGGCGGCGGTGGACGGGCCTTCGTCCCTCTGGAAGAGGTGGCCACCATCGCCGTCGAGCAGGGGCCGAACCAGATCAGCCGCGAGGACGGCAAGCGGCGCGTTGTCGTTACTGCCAACGTGCGCGATCGCGACCTGGGCTCATTCATAACAGAGGTCCAGCAGAAGGTTGGAGCCGAAGTCGAGGTGCCCGCCGGCTACTGGATCAGCTACGGCGGCACGTTCGAGCAACTGATCTCAGCCGCCAAACGTCTGCAACTGGTCGTGCCGGTGGTGCTGCTGCTGATCTTCGGCCTGCTGTTCGCCCTGTTCCGGTCGGTGAAGGACAGCGCCATCGTCTTCTCCGGCGTGCCCCTGGCCCTGACCGGGGGGGTGGCGGCGCTGGCGATGCGGGGCCTGCCGCTATCGATCTCGGCGGCGGTCGGCTTCATCGCCCTGTCCGGCGTGGCCGTGCTGAACGGCGTTGTGATGGTCAGCTTCATCCGGAACCTGATCGAGGAGGGCAAGCCGTTGGGAGAAGCCATCCGCGAGGGAGCCCTGACCCGCCTGCGGCCCGTGCTGATGACCGCCCTGGTCGCCAGCCTGGGCTTCGTGCCCATGGCGCTGAACGTCGGGGCCGGGGCCGAGGTGCAAAGGCCGCTGGCCACGGTCGTGATCGGCGGGATCATCTCCTCGACGATCCTGACCTTGTTGGTCCTACCCGCGCTCTACAGCCTGGTGCATGGCCGGGACAGGACCGGCGACGGCCCCCGTCGCGCTTGGCTGGATCACCTGCCGTTTCGTCCTAACCGAAGGTCCACGTGATGTGTCGTTGCAAACCTACCGCCAATCTGTGGCCCGGCTCCGCCTCCACCTTGCCATCCCCAACCCCGGAGAGGTCATCATGACGGTGGCACTTCGCCCCGACCCGTGATCATCGCGGCGATCTCGACCGTTTCCAAACGTTATCCTGGATTTGGCGCACTCATCGCGTCCCTGCCGCTGATCTCAGTGCTCGGCATGATCTGGCTATGGCGCGCTCGTCCGGATGCGGCCAACATGGCAGACCATGCGCAGGCGACCTTCTGGTTCGTCCTGCCGTCCCTGCCGTTGTTTCTCGCCATCCTAGCCATGCTGAGAGCCGGCGTCACCTTCTGGGCAGCACTGATCGCTGGATGCCTGCTGACCATCAGTCTTTACAGCCTGATGATCTGGCTTGGGCCGAGGTTCGGACTGCGGCTGTGATGAGCCGGGCCAAATGATCAGTGGGCAGATGTCGGAACTTTGGGTTCCCGCACCTGAGTGACCCTGCTTTCAGGAACAGGGTCTCGTCTGGTTCAGGGCCGATGGGCGGGATCATCGGCCGAGTTGTTTAGGCCACGGTTTAGTGCGCTCACGGTGCATGCATGGCTTCAGTCGCTGTGCGATGAGATCGGGATGCACCCGTGGTCAATGCTGGCGTCTCGCACCGGCAGGGTCTGGCGTCAGCCGCCGGCGCCTGTAACGCGGAGCTCGTGATCGTCCTTGTGGTCCATCCTCTCGATGGCGTCGAACAGTGCGGCCGGCGTGATGGGTTTGGCCAGATGCAGGTCTGCTCCGGCCTCCAGGCTGGTCTCGATGTGGTGAGGCAGGTTGTTCGCGGTCAGCATGAAGATGGGCGTGCGGGGCCGACCATGGGTGCTTTCTATGGCCCTGATGGCACGCGTGGCCGCCGGACCATCCAGGACGGGCATCATCATGTCCATCAGGATGAGATCGAAGCGACCCGTGAGAAAGGCATCCACAGCCTCGTCGCCATCCTGGGCGCAGGCGACATCGGCGCCGAGCGTCAAGAGCATGAGCTCGGCCACGCGACGGTTGGTTGGGTTATCGTCCACGACGAGAACCCGCATGGCCGGTGCCGCATCCCGCTTCGAGATGTCGCCCTCCGGAACGGCGCAGACCGGCGGGAGATCGATCGCGAACCAGAAGGTCGACCCTAGGCCCGGCTCGCTTTGGCAGTCGAGGGTGCCGCCCATCGCTCCCGTGAGTTCGGCACAGAGGGTCAGGCCCAGACCGCTGCCCCCGAACCGGCGGTTAATGCTCGGGTCCGCCTGCTGGAACCGACCGAAAATCGTTCGGCGCTGATCCGCGGTGAATCCGATCCCGGTATCGGTCACTTCAAACCGGCAGGCGCTGCCGGTGCGGGTGACGCGCAGGGTCACGGAGCCTGCGTCTGTGAACTTGACCGCGTTCGAGAGCAGGCCGGCGAGCACCTGCCGCAGCCGCATCGGATCGCCGGTGACCTCGGTCGGGAGGTCCGGGCAGAGTTCCAGATCGAAGGCGATGCCCTTGCGGTCTGCGGCCAGTCTTGCGTCGGCGGCGACGCTTTCGATGAGATCGGGTAGAACGACGGGCACCTGTTCGATCGTCATTTCCCCGGCTTCGATCCGAGCGATGTCCAGGACATTGCCGATCACCTGCTGCAGATGCTCCGACGAGGTCTTGACGATCGTCACAAGCTCCGTCTGGTGGGCAGACAGCCCGGTCTTCGAAAGCAGGTCGACCACCCCGATAACGCCATTGAGCGGGGTGCGGAGTTCATGGGTCATATTGGTCAGGAAGAGGGTCTTGGCCTGATTGGCCGCCTCGGCCGCGGCCGTCGCCTCCCGCAAGGCCGCTGCCTGCGCCGTCCGGCTTGAGATGTCGCGGATATTGGCGTGGATGTGGGGTACGCCATGCAGATGGGCCACCGACATCCACAGCTCGATATCGACGTCGCTGCCGTCCTTGCGGCAGGCCCTCAGCTCCAGGCGGGTTCCGACGCGCGCACCGCCGCCCAGGCGCCAGCGTTCGAAGGCGCGGTTGTGGTCCGCCTTGTGCGTCTCCGGAACGATGATATCGATGTTCCGTCCCAGCGCTTCTGTCTGTGAAAAGCCGAACAGAGCTGCCGCGCCTTCCGACCATTCCGTGATCACGCCGTGATCATTGCACTGGATCAGGGCATCGGCGGAGGCGAGCAGGGCGGTCCGCAGCGCCTTCTCGCGATGACGGGCTGCGAGATCCTCGCTGACGATGGATGCCAGCCGTGACAATGATCGGGCCAGGCCCGGATCGTAAGGCCTGGGTTGGTCGTCGAAGACGCAGACGGAACCGACCGCATGGCCGTTCACGACGATGGGCGCGCCGCTGTAGAACTGGATATGAGGGGCCTGTACGACCGACGACAGTCGGCTGACCCTGAAATCGTCGCGCGTGTCGGAGATCCAGGTGATCTGGTCCGGATCGGCGATGGTATGGGTGCAGAACGATGTCCAGCGGCAATACTGGTCACCCGACATATTCGCTGCCCCTGAAAACCAGACCCGCTCGGCATCGACCAGTGTGACCAGGCCCCAACGCGTATCGGCGACATCCCGCGCCAGTGAGGCTATCTCGTCATGCTGGGCGGCGCGCTTCTGGTCGAGCAGCCCAAAGGATCGGACCATCTCGACTCGATGGGCCTCGCGCTCGCCCGTAGGCAGTGTGATCATGTTGAACCGCCTTCTGTTCTACCGGATGGAGAGCTCTGGATGTCTTTCGGCAGATCGCCATCCAGCGCTTGGGCCAAAAGCTCGGGAGCCTGGTGGCCGTGCGTCGCCCAGTCGGTCATGAGCGGCTTTAGACTGTCGCGCAGGCCTGGTTCGCTCGAGAGGCACACCATGCACCAGTCCGCGAAGCGGCGGGCTTTGGCGGGCAGGGGACCTATGACATCCAGGCTGTGGTGTCTCCGGTCGGCCCGGATGCGGCGCATGATCCAATCGACTGCCGCGCTTGATCCCTCGAGGACCTGTACGAAATAACCACTGTCGTAGGCGAGCGCGCCCGTGACACGGTGATCAATATTGCAGGCTTGAGCGGTCGTCAGGATCTCGGCGAGGACGCACTCCGTGATCGTGCTGTGGTCGGCGCGGCTTCGGTAGGCGACGGTGACCAGGTCCTCTCTCATGACAACTTCGCCTCCTCGATCCAGGTGGCGTGAGTGGCCCGGAGCGTCTTGAGGGTGTCCGGCGCGACGTCCCCAGGCACTTCGTGGACCACAAGATTTGGCGTTCGCCGGCGCGCCGCCTGAAGGACGGTCTCCATGCTTGCGACCGGGCCAGACTTCCAGTGCACGGCCACGCCGTGGAAGGCCGCTTCCCGGTAGACTGCACCCACGTCGGCCGTGGTGCGAACCGTGGCGGTCACGACCCGAACGAAGGGCTTGATCATGGCCACGGTTTCGCGGAGCAGGCCGACCGGAATACCCGGGTTGAGTTCTGTGATCTCCGCGATCACGGCCCGCCGCATCACATCCTTGACGGCCGCGCAGCGTCCGAAAAGCGCGGCCCTGGGTCGACGCGCCGACAGGGCCGCAAAGGCGAGCGGAACGATGACGGCGAAGGTCGCCCCCTCCCTGCGGTAATCTTCCAGTATGGGGAGCAGGTGCCCGAGCGTCAGATGGCTCAGGACTTCCTGGTCGAGGTCCGACAATCGGTCCACTTGGTCCGGTAGCCTAAGGCGCACGGCATAGGCGCTGATCGTCTCCTGATCGAGCCGCCAGACCGGCACCACCTCAAGCACATAGGGGAGGGGGCCGTAGTGGGAAAAGTTGTGAAGACCGGATGTCCGGCGCTCGGTCAGGGGTGGAATCCAGTCCTCGGGCGCACGACCGGGGACGGCAGCAGGAGGCGGGACCGACGGTGGAACCGGGGCCGTGATATCGACCCGGCTGGCGTTCACGGCATCTCCCTCGATGCCTGATATGCGCGACAGCGAGATGTCAGTGTCTGCGGACCGGCCCAGGAAGAAGGACAGCAAGGACCGCAGGACCGCGACGCAGCGCGTCTGGCCTTCATAGCTGTCGCATGAGGCTATGGCGACGAGGATGGTTGTGTCGTTCAGACGGACAAAGACATCGGGCGGGGGGAGGCTCTTGGACAGCGCCCGCTCCACGCCCTCCCACACGGTCTCGCTGCGATGCGGCCAGCGCAGGCCGATCTCGGCCTTGATGGGCTCCAGCGACAGGAGAAAGACTCGGCCCTGTTCGATGAGGCCGGCATCCTTGATGCGCTGCAGCTGCTCCTTGCGGGAGGCTACGAGTTCACTGAGACCGACGGCTTGAGTTTCGGATGCCATGCACGCCCACATCCCAGAAATCTACTTATTCACCGACCGATAAAATCCGAACCTTAAGCATTAATGTAGGACTCGCCGCCTGCAGTCAGGTTGTCACAAATATGCCATCTCATCACGTGGTTTGAGAACGGGGAGCGCTGCCCCTAACCAAGGTCTATTCACGCCATGAAGCGCATCTCACAAGGCGCCAAACCACGCTTGGTCTGATCCAAGCCGGCTAATTATGATTTTGGTCATGCTTCAAGTTAACGGCGGATCATGTTTACGGAACCGACAATTCCCCCTACCGGTAGGCGACGAACCCTCAGGTCCACTCGCCGGTGAAACCCCCAGGCGATCGGTTCTTCAGCGTGTAAATCATCGTGAAGCCGTCACCAGGAACGGCGATGCGAAGTCCGCTGCCCCGAATCCTGCACTCAGCGCGATCGCCATCGACAATGCAGTTGAGGCGGCCATTGGACTGAGACGTGATCGCTAACTGAAATTCCAGCCGCTCGCTTCCGTCCCTGGCCTGGAAGGTCACGCTTCTACCTTGGCCTTGGACAGGCGTTATCACGAGCCTTCAGTCACCGACCACCTCCCTGTCTGTGATTGGTGCCGCGCTTTGCGCAGAAGCGGTTCCGCAAAGGGCCAGCCCAGCGACAAGGACGGCTAGTCTGGTGGTTAGCTTTGCCATACCGGCCTCCAGGACAGTTTGCGGAAGCATCGACTTTCCGGATTGGGATGACACGTGAAACTTTGGAAAGCTTCAAAGCGGAGCCGTCCCGGTAAGATTTGGTGTCCGCAAAGAGTGCCGAGCGGACAGCTGCGGTTGGCGCGAAGCCGACCTGTAGGCACCATTAGCTCGCGTCCGCACTGGCGGCCGATAATGACAATAGGCGGCGGCTGCGGGGCGCCTCCATATCATCCCTGGAACAAGCCTCAGCCCTCGGGCAGAAGCACCGTGTCGATGACGCGCATGACGCCGTCGGTGCAGGCGATGATGCCTCCAGGCGTGAGGCCGTAAAGGCAGCGAAAGACCGCGCAGGGGTTCGCTCGGGGCGTTGATGCCGTCGTGCCCGATCACGGGATCCAGCCTCCACTCAGATGTCCTGTAATTCACGTGACCCTGGGCCGGGACCTGATAGGGTCTGGACTACGTGGGGGGGCATTTATGAATCTAGAAACCATCAAGGCCAACGTCAGATCCTTTACCATAGCCGAATGGGTCATGGTCGCGATCGTCGTGATCGTGTGTGCGGCCGTGCTGGAAACGACCGGGTTCATTATGGGTTTTCCGATCGCCTACATCCTCGTCCTGGCCATGCGTCGGCATGCGGCGCAGTCAGCGTCGGGGCGGCCAGCCGACCCGCCCGCCGACTGAGGGCTGCATCGCGCCCTGATCTGTTGCTGACCTGGACATAGTCATGAAGGGACGGACTTCGGTCGCCGTTTCGCGCCTATCGAAGCAAAAGGACGCAGCCAAAGACTCGCGTCTGCGTTAGCTTGGCCGTGCCTGCAGGCGCGCGAGGCGACTCAGGCTGGGCGGGGGATGGAATGCTGAAGGCGGGAGTGACCTGCTGGCGTGTGGAAACCGCGCCGCGCGCGGCCCTGCTGGTCGACATGGAGCCCTATCTGGAGGCCGCGCGGACCGTCATGGCCTCGGCGACACGGTCCATTCATTTCCTGAACTGGGCCTTCGACCCCGATACGGTTCTGGCCCACGAGCCGGACGGATCCGGGACTGAACCGCTCTGCATCGGGCCCTTCCTGCGCGACCTCGCCGACACTCGGGCCGATCTGGACATCCGTATCCTCTGCTGGCAGTCGGCCTTGCCGGTGGCCGCCAGCCAACGCTTCTTTCCGGTGCGCAGCCGGACCTTTTTCGCGGGTTCGCGGGTCGAGTTTGAGCTGGACGGTTCGCTGCCGTTGGGGGCCTCCCATCACCAGAAGGTCGTGATCGTGGACGATGCGATCGCCTTTGTCGGAAGCTGCGATATCGGGCCGGACCGCTGGGACACGCCTGAACACCGCGACCCCGACGAGCGCCGGGCCAAAAAGCCCGGCAAGGCCCCGTGCTACGACTGTCGACACGAGATCATGGCCATGGTCGATGGTCCGCCTGCCGCGACCCTGGGCGAGCTGTTCCGGGAACGCTGGGCGCGGGCGACCGGCGAGCGTCTTGCCACGCCATCGCTGGCCCCGGCGCTACCGTGGCCGGTCGATGTGTGTCCGGACTTGGTCGGCGCAACCGTCGGCATTGCCCGGACCCAGGCGCCCTGGAACACGTTCGAGGAGCGACGGGAGGGGGAGGCGGCAACGCTGGCGGCCATCGCCTCGGCGAAGACGCTCATCTACCTCGAGAACCAGTATTTCACCTCGCCGATCGTGGCCTATGCCCTGGCCCTGCGACTGGAGGAGCCGGAGGGCCCCGAGGTCGTGCTGGTCTCGACGCAGCATTCTCCCAGCTGGTTCGATCAGCTAACCATGGACCGGACACGTTCGGCCTTCCTGAGCCAGCTCGAGCTCGCAGACCGTCATGGTCGGCTGAGGGCCTACAGTCCTCTGACCGAGACCGGAGAGGCGATCATCGTCCACGCCAAACTGGCGATCATCGACGACCGTTACGTCCGGCTGGGCTCCAGTAATATGAACAATCGGTCGGAGGGGTTCGACACCGAGTGCGACCTGATCTTGGATGCCTCGACGGCTAATGAGGGCGGGGGCTCCTCCTGCGTCAGGGTCTTCCGTGATCGCCTGGTCGCCCACTGGCTGGGCTGTGATGCGGCGACGGTGCGCGATTCCATGGCCAGCCGGGGCGGTCTGGGCCAGGCGATTGAAGCCCTCATCGCGAGCGGTCACGGTCGGCTCCAGCCCCTGCAGTCGAGGCCTCTGGGTCCCTTGGCTGGGCTGGTGGCCACGTTCCACCTTGGCGATCCCATTTCGGCGCAGGACAGCCTGCGCCCCTGGCGACGAAGGGCGGCCAGTCGGAGCAAGCTGGCAGAGGCCACACGACGGCTGGAGGAGGCCCTGTTACCGGCACCGGAGGTGCAGAGTTCGGACGGCGAAGGCATGGCCGGGATCTGAGCCCAGGCCTTGCTAATGGAAAGGCTGGGCCATCGCCGTCCCCCCGACCAAACCGCAAACGTCTGGAACGGGTTCAATCGTTTGCTCGAGGTATGAGCGCCGAAGGCATCACCGAATGTCGGTTCGCCAGGCCGTTCCGTATTCAGTTCGATCCGTCGAAAGCGCGATGATCGGCCTCAAGGCTGCTAGACAAGGTTTCGTGGGCCGTCAGGGTCGGGCAGGGAAGATGTCATGCGTCAATGGACCGTAGATGCCTTTGCCGACCAGCCTTTCATGGGCAACCCGGCCTGTGTCGTCGAACCCTTCGCGGACTGGCCCGATGACGCCTGGATGCAGTCGCTCGCTCGCGAAAACAACCAGTCAGAAACGGCTTTTCTCCGCGTGGGTCTCGCAGCCTCAAGGTTCGATCTTCGCTGGTTCACCCCGACCATGGAAGTCGACCTTTGTGGTCACGCCACTCTTGCGGCCGCTCACGTCCTGTTCGACGAGCTAGGGGCAGATGCGCACGAACTGATCTTTCAGACCCGGTCGGGGCAACTGACTGTGCGGCGCGAGGACAATCGCTACATCATGGACTTTCCGTCCGACCCACCGCGCCGGATCGGTGATCTGGACGCCCTGACGCACGCCCTTGGGGTCAGGCCTCAGGAAGTCTGGACAGGGCGGTACATCGTGGCCGTGCTCGCCAGCGAGGCCGAGGTTCGAGCGGTGGCTCCGGACATGGCGGCGCTTGCGCAGCTGAAAGGCCATTCCGTCGAGGCTGGACAGGTCGTGGTCTGTGCCCGGTCGGACGAGGCCTTTGATGTGGTCGACCGGTTCTTTGCGCCTGGATGTGGCATCGAGGAGGATCCGGCGACAGGGTCTGCCCACTGCATTCTGGCCCCGTTGTTCAGTGAGAAGCTCGGACGGTCCGCCCTGCGCTTCCATCAACTGTATCCGGGGCGGGGCGGTGTGATCGAGACGCAGCTGGCGGGGGAACGTGTCCTCCTGAAGGGCAGGGCCGTGACCGTGATGGAGAGCCGATTGCGGCCCGCCGCCTGTCCTGGCACAGAGCGGTCGTCATTCTGAGGTGCGGGTCCTCGCGCCAGCCAGCTGTCGTCCGCCTTGAGCCGGTGAGCCCTAACGAAAGTCCCGGGTCCTGGGCTGGATGACAGCCGTCCCCAGATCAGGGACGAAGATATCCCGCGCGCGCGGGTTGCGGGGTGGCCCGCTGCGGGGGTCGGGCAGGCTGCCATGGTGGACCTCGTCGCCGCGCCCATGAGGCAGGGGAAAGGCTTCGCCGCTTTCGCCCACCGTAGCCAGCAGGTTCGAGCCGTCATGCAGCCGGGTCGCCACGATGTGGACGACCTCCCCCTCGCGCTGGACCCGGCCATCGACGATGAGCATGCTGGCCGCCAGGACGACCCGCCTCTGTTCCTCGTAGAGGCTGGGCCAGATCACCAGATTGGCGACGCCCGTCTCATCCTCGATGGTGATGAACATCACGCCCTTGGCGCTGCCGGGCTTCTGGCGCACCAGCACCAGACCCGCGACGCGGGTCAACCGGCGGTCCCGCATGCCGGTGGCCTCGGCGCAGGTCATGACGTGATGGTTCTGCAGCGTGCCGCGCAGGAAGGTGAGGGGATGGTCGCGTAGGGTCAGTCCCGTATGGGTGTAGTCCTCCACAACCTGACGACCCGGAGCCATGGCCCTCAGGCTCGGGGCGGGTTCGGAGACTTCGGACACAGGCTCACCGTCCTCGGTGGCTGCCGCGGCGAACAGGGGAAGAGGCTCCTCCCGCAGGGCCTTGATGGCCCAGAGCGCCTCTCGCCGCTCCAGCCCAAGGGCGGGGCGGAAGGCGTCGGCCTCGGCCAGCCGCACCAGGTCTTGCACTGGCACCCTGGCCCTGCGCCAGGCCTCGTCGACGGAGATGAAGGGACGATCTGAGCGGGCCGCGATCAGGCGGGCGGCGGCGGCATTGGCCAGCCCTCTGACCATGCGGAAGCCGAGGCGGACGGCGAGACGGTCGCCTTGGGTGTCGGCCTCCAGGGTGCAGTCCCAGCGGCTGGCATTGATGCAGACCGGCCGGACCTCGACCTTATGCTCCTGCGCATCGCGTACGATCTGGGCTGGCGCATAGAAGCCCATGGGCTGGGCATTGAGGAGGGCGGCGCAGAAGACCTCCGGGTAGTGGCATTTGAGCCAGGAGGAGGCATAGGCGATCAGGGCGAAGGAGGCGGCGTGACTCTCCGGAAACCCATAGGAACCGAAGCCCTCCAGCTGGCTGAAGGTTTTCTCGGCGAAGTCGGCAGCATAGCCCCGCGTGACCATGCCGTCGATCAGCTTGTCCCGGAAATGGCTGACGCCGCCCGTAACCTTGAAGGTCGCCATGGCACGCCGCAGCTGGTCGGCTTCTGAAGCGGTAAAGCCGGCACATTCGATGGCCACGCGCATGGCCTGTTCCTGGAACAGCGGCACCCCCAGGGTCTTGCCGAGCACCTTTTCCAGCTCCGGCGTGGGATAGACCACGGGCTCGCGGCCCTCGCGCCGGCGCAGATAGGGATGGACCATGTCGCCCTGGATCGGTCCGGGCCGGACGATGGCGACCTCGATCACCAGGTCATAGAAGGTCCGGGGCCTGATACGGGGGAGCATGGCCATCTGAGCCCTGCTCTCGATCTGGAAGGTCCCCAAGGTGTCGGCCCTGCGGATCATCGCATAGGTCTTCGGGTCCTCGGCCGGGATGGTGGCCAGGTCGAGGGTGATGTCCTTGTGCTCGGCCAGCAAATCCAGGCCGCGCTTCATGCAGCTGAGCATGCCGAGCGCCAGGACATCGACCTTCATGAACTTCAGCGCATCGATGTCGTCCTTGTCCCATTCGATGACCTGGCGGTCCTTCATGGCGGCCGGCTCTATGGGGACGAGGTCGTCCAACCGGTCGTGCGTCAGGACGAAGCCGCCCGGATGTTGGCTCAGGTGGCGCGGGAAACCGATCAATTGTCTCGAAAGTTCAAGCGCCAGACGCAGGCGTCTGTCCTCGAGGTTGAGGTTCAGTTCAGCAAGATGCCTGTCCTCCACGCCTTCGCTGGAATAGCTCCAGACCTGGGAGGAGAGGCTCTTGATCAGGTCCTCGGACAGGCCCAGGGCCTTGCCGACATCACGCAGGGCACCCCGGGACCGGTAGCGGATGACGGTGGCGCACAGGGCCGCGTGGTTGCGGCCATAGGTCTCGAAGATCCACTGGATGACCACCTCGCGCCGCTCGTGCTCGAAGTCGACGTCGATGTCCGGCGGCTCCTTCCGCTCCTGGCTGACGAAGCGTTCGAACAGAAGGTCGTTGCGCTCCGGATCGATGGCGGTGATGCCCAGTACGAAGCAGACGGCCGAGTTGGCCGCCGACCCCCGGCCTTGGCAGAGAATGTCCTGGCTGCGGGCGAAGCGCACGATGGAATGGACGGTCAGGAAATAGGGGGCGTAGCCGAGCTCGCCGATCAGGCGCAACTCATGCTCCAGGCTCCTGCGAACCTTGTCCGGCAGACCGTCGGGATAGCGCACCGCAGCGCCCTCCCAGGTCAACTGCGCCAGGGTGTCCTGGGGCGATTGGCCGGGAACGCTGACCTCGTCGGGATACTGGTAGGACAGTTCGTCCAGGGAAAAGCGGCAGCGGTCTGCGATCTCGAGCGTGCGGGCCAGGGCGTCCGGATAGGCTGCGAACAGCCGGTGCATTTCGGCGGCGCGTTTCAGGTGGCGGTCGGCCGAGCGTTCCCGCCTGAAGCCAAGGGCATCGAGGGTGCAGCCCTCGCGGATGCAGGTGACGACGTCCTGCAGGATCCGCCGGTCCGGGTGGTGGTAGAGGACGTCATTGGTGACCACGGTGGAGACGCCCAGGTCGTCGGCCAGGCGGCTGAGGTCATAGAGCCGCATCTGGTCGCGCGGGCGCCGGCGCAGGGTGAGGCCGAGATGGGCGCGCGGCCCGAAGATCTCGACGGTCCGCTCCAGCGCCCGGTGGGCGGTGCCGTCGGCAAGGTCCGGAACCAGGATCGCAATCTGGCCCTCGGCATGGCCGGCCACATCCTCCCAGTCGAGCCGGCATCGGCCCTTGCCGCCGCGGCGCTTGCCGATCGACAGCAGACGGCAGAGGCGGGAATAGGCCGCGCGATCCGTTGGATAGACGATCAGTTTGGTGTCATCTGTCAGCTGCAGGTAGCAGCCGACGATCAGGCGCACCCCTGTGGCGCGGGCCGCCTCATGGGCCCGCACGATCCCGGCCAGGCTGTTGCGGTCGGTGATGGCCAGGGCCTCGATCCCGCAGGCGGCCGCCTGGCCGAACAGCTCCTCGCAGCTGCTGGCCCCGCGCAGGAAGGAGAAGTGCGAGGCGCACTGGAGCTCGGCGTATCTCATCCGAATTTGCCATGGATGAACCAGGTCTGGGGGCCGGTACGGGCGTCCTCCCCATCGCCGGCTCGGAAGAGCCAGAACCGCTCCCCGGCCTCGTCCTCGACTTGGAAATAGTCGCGCACAGCCCAGAGCTCGGCATCGCTGCGTGCCCATTCGCCGTGGATCCGCTCGGGTCCGTCCGCCCGGCGGATACGCCGCCGCACCCCACGCCAGGTAAAGTGGGTGGGTGGATTGTCGGGCAGCAATGCCATGGTCTGCACCCGCTCGGGCGGTCGGAACAGGCGGGCGGGTCGGGGCCAGTCCGAGGCCCAGGTCGCTGCGGAGTCCGGGGCGGTCGCGGTATCCGGCGCCAGAGGCGCAGTCCTGCGGACCGAGCGTTCGGGGACATCGCTCTCGACGGCCGTCAGCCGATAGAGACGATCCCTGCCGATACGGTTGGCCAAGACATCGATCAGGCCGGAGACGTCCGGCGCTTCCGCCTCGCCGAGCCGGGACGGAGCCGCCCGCCAGTCCAGCGGCTCCACGGTGGAGGCGGTCAGGGTCATCCGCTCGATCCCGAAGCCCGGCGCGATGGTCTCGATCCTGTCGCAGAGAAGACGGGTCAGGCGGCGGCGATCTCTGAGAGGCCGAGCCGTGGCCACCCGGACCGTCTCCAGCCGGTGATCGATGCGCTGGCAGTGCAGGTCCAGCCGGCGGGCTCCCAGACCATCGCGCTCAAGCGCCAGGCACAGGTCGGCCACAAGCTCGGCCACATAACGCGCGAGGGTCTCGGGGGCGCCTATGGGGTCGGCGAACAGCCGTTCGGCCCGGGGGAGGGTCTGGTCGATCACCGGGGTGATGGGCTCGAAGCTGCGCCCATAGGCCTGGTCGAGACGCCGGCCGATGTCGGGTCCAAACCTCAGGGTGAGGGGGCCGCGGGGCTGGCGTTCGAGATCGAGGATGGTCTGGAACCCGAGCCGCGTCAGGGTCGGCAGGAGTGCGTCCGGCAGGCGCAGGGCCGCCAAGGGAAGGTCGCCGATCGTCCGGCCGATCTCGCCATCGGGGACGATGGATACCGCTGGCGCAAACCGGGCGACGGCATGGGCGCTGCCATAGGTCGGAGCCATGACCGCGCGGGCATGGATGCCGGCCGCAGCCAGCCGGGCCTCCAGGTCCGAGAGGAAATCGGCTTCGCCACCCTTGAGGTGGGCCGCCCCGGTGGCGTCGATCGCCAGGCCGTCGGGACCGTCAGCGGCGCAGACCGGCGCATAGTGGCGCAGCGCCCAGTAGGCGAGGCGGTCGAGCGCGGCATCGTCGCCCGCCGCATCGGCGTGATGGATCTGCAGGCCAGGCACGAGAGCCTGGGCCTGGCTGGCCGCCATACCGGGACGCAGGCCGTGAGACCGGGCGACCGGACCGCAGGCGGTAACGAGGCGGCGTCCCCGATCCCGGCCGACCAGGACGACCGGTATTTCAGGCGGCGGCGCGGCGACGTCGAGGCGCCGATACAGCCGGTCGATCGGCCAGTTGGGCAGGTAGAGCGAGACGGCCCTTCTCATCACAGGCTTCCAAGGTGAAATCGGCACAGTCGCCCGCCCGGCAGCGGATCAGTTCGACGAACCATCGCGGGCGTCCGACGCCGGGGGCGGGCAGGGGAGAGGAGGGCTGGGGGCTAACCCGCCAGCGGGTGGTGGCGGCCGTGGGCTGGCCGAAATCCGCCGCGTCCGTGGCCCGCCGCCACCGCCTCACCGCCAGGGCCATGACGCCGGAGGTCTCGGCTGCGAGCTGGAGACGCCGGGAGGCGGTCATCGACAGCCGGGAGACCTCGCCGACCACGGCCCCGATGCCGCCGTGCCGGAGGGCCTCCTCGAAACAGGCGAGGAGACTTTTTTCGTCCCCCGCCTCCACATAGAGAACGCGCCCGGGATCCAGCCCGGCCTGCTGCAGGGCCGGGGCGAAGAGATCCGGGCGGGTCACGCACCAGAGGATCTGACCGGGAAGACGTGCGGCGATGCCGGCCACGAACAAGGCCGCCACCGCTCCGTCCACGGCCCCGTCGCCGCCCCCGGCCACCTCATGCAGGGCTCCCAGCGCCAGTCCGCCCTGGGGCAGCGCCGCATCCACCGGACGGACACCGAAGGGCAGGACACCGCAGTCAGGACGGCCGGTCTGTTCCAGCCGCTCGATACGGGCGCGGATATCGGCGAGCTCTGGGGCCGGTCGACTGTTCATGGCGACCTCCTTTCCGAGGCTTGAATGTTCCTTATATGTTCTGGTTCTCATTTCGGTCTGGAGTCAATGCGGCACCGTCCTTATCCCCGGCGAACTAGAGGCGAAGGTGTTGCAAGAACCAGGATGGTGGAGGCGCACTATCGGGCGCGGGGAGCGATGTGAGCGCTGTGGTCTGCCTCAGCGGGTGTCGAACGGGCGACCGAGGTCGCCCAGGAAATTCCAGCCGGCTCGCGTCGGCCAGTAGCGGCCCTTGCCTTGACGCTCCGCATAGCCCTGGACCACCAGCTGCTCGCTCTGCGCTGGCTGGGCCTCACGCGTCTTGTCGACGAGGTCCAGAAGAGCTTCCATTCGGTCGGCGTCGGTCATGGGAAAGGTCCGCGGGAGTGTGCTGGCCCATACCGTCAACCTCCGTGCGGGAAAAGAGTTCATCCATGATGGCCCTTCAACATTCCGACAGGCGCATGCCAGGAATTACCTATGGCAGCAAAATTGAAGGTCTTAACCTGGCCTGTGAGAAGCAGCGGAAGGCGATCGTGGCTGACGTGAGGGCGGCACGACGGGAGGCCTAGTGAAACCCGGGGGGCCGCACACAGGCTCCAACCCTCTGGCCGGCGACTGTGACGACATGCATAAGCACCAGCATGAACACCTCGCCGCTCGCCGTCCTCGTCGCTGGTCTATCCCTCTCGGTATCGGGCTGTCTCGGCGCGCCCTGGCCTGCGCCTGCGGAGCGTGGACCGCTCAGGTTGGCCGCATGGAACATGGAGCATCTCGCCGAGGCCAATGGCATGGGATGTCGCCCGCGGACCGACGCGGACTATCAGGCGCTGCGCGCCTATGCCGAGGCCCTGAACGCCGATGTGGTCGCGGTCCAGGAGGTCGAATCGAAGGCGGCCGTTGAGCGGGTCTTTGATCCGACCCGCTATGTGGTGGTGGTCGAGGAGCGTGTGGGGTCAGGCCGGGGCGGGGCCTGCCGGGGGCGGGATGGCTTGACCATCCGGGACCAGCGGACCGGCTTTGCTATCCGGAGGGGGCTGACCTTCGATCGTCAAGCCGACCTCGTGGCCCTGCAGCTCGGCAATTCCGATCTGCGCTCGGGCGTTGATATCGTGGTGCGGCCACAGGGCGGTGAGCCGATGCGTCTGCTGTCCGTCCATCTGAAGTCCGGCTGCAGCTCGGGAGACCGCAACGAAGCCTGTCCGGTGCTCATGCAGCAGGTGCCGGTCATGGAGGACTGGATCGACCGCCGGGCGGGCGAAGGCGTGCGCTTTGCGGTGCTCGGGGATTTCAACCGCCGGCTGGCGCAGGCGGGCGACACCGTCTGGGCCGACTGGGACGACGGTGAGCCTTCCGATGCGGACCTGAGCCTCGCGGCCGGCATGACGGGAGCCCGCTGCAATCCTCGCTATCCAGACTTCATCGATCAAATCGTCCTGGATCGCCGCGCGGCGTCGGATCAGGTCGGGTTCGAAGAGAAGACCTATGAGGGCGACGCCCTCAGCGATCACTGCGCCATCACCGTGTCGCTCGAACGTCGGTGATGCCGACACGGGGCTGGAGGAATGTTCTTGCGGACGCGAATCGCACGGAACGGGTCATGATCGTCTGAAGAGGCGATCGCGCGTGGCCGACGCCAGTACGTCATCGCTGGAAAAGCCTACCCGCCCGACTCCACTTTACCAGGGCGCCGTGACACGCTCGCCTCATGTGCAACCTCTACCGGATACGGTCAGGGCCGCAGGCTATTCTGGACATCGCCAGAGCGATGAACTCCAGCGTCGGCAATCTGGCACCTGGCGATGTCTATCCTGATTATCCCGCCCCGATCGTCCGCCATGGCCTGGATGGGGAGATGGAACTGGCGCTGGCACGCTGGGGCATGCCGTCGTCCAGGAAGGCCCTGTTCGATACGGCGACAAAGCGGGCCGACAAGTTGAGGGCCAAGGGCAAGGAGGTCGACTTCCCTCGCCTGCTGGAGATGGAGCCCGACAGCGGCACCACCAATGTACGCAACACCACCTCGACCCACTGGAAGCCTTGGCTGGAGCCGTCCAATCGCTGCCTTGTCCCGTTCACAGCCTTCAGCGAGCCAGGACGCGATGCGGAGGACCGATACCGTCCGGTCTGGTTCCGTCTGGCCGGACAGGATCCAGAGCCCCTAGCGTTCTTTGCTGGAGTCCACGTTCGAGGCTGGTCCTGCGTCCGTAAGGTCAAAACGGGAATGGAGACGATCGACCTGTTCGCCTTCCTGACGACCGAGCCGAGCGAGCCGGTGAAGTCCGTCCACCCCAAGGCGATGCCGGTGATCCTGACGACGGCCGAGGAACGCGAGACCTGGATGCGCGGGCCCTGGAGCGAGGCGAAGGCGCTGCAGCAGGCATTGCAGGAAGGGGCGCTTGAGATTGTGCCAGTCTCTGAACCGGAATCTACGGGTAAAGGGAGCCTGCTGTAGGCGGGCATAGCCAACGTTGGAGCTGGCCCGAGCACGATCGGCCCGCGATGGGCTTGGCGCTCGGAGGACAAGAGTGCAACGCCGAGGCAGGCCCGCTGGCAGGGAACGCTCCTGCGTTCTCGAGCCTTGTTCCTGTATTGCCAAACAGGAGCCGCGACATGACCGATGTGACAGCCGACCGTGATCAGGAGCCCAATCCGGAAACATCCAACCCGCTGCCGGACCCAAACCGCACGAACGCGCCCCAGCCTGGCAAGACCGAGACGGGTCCGGCAACAGGCGGGGAGGGCGCTGCCGGAGCTGGCGGGTCCGACGGTTTCGGCACCGGGACCTAAATCCGGCCTTTAGTATCTCCCCCAACAGAGACCCCGTCCGAAAATGGCGGGGTCTTCCGTTCGGGGTTATGGGTTTTGGGAGATGTCAGAGCGGTCGTTTGCCGCTCGGGCGGCGGGACGCAGGCGATGGCTCCAGACGTCGAGGTCGCGCTCGCGGCCGATGAGGGCCAGGCCGGAGGCGATGGATTCAAACTCGCCCCCCGTCTCGATGCGATCGGATCCGAACCGAGACTGAAAGATCCGCCGGACGGCGGGGACGAACGAGGTGCCACCGGTGAGGAAGACCCTGTCGATCTGGTCAGGGCCGAGGCCGGACTGAAGGAGGGCGACATCGACGGCGGTTTCGATCGCCTGGAGTTCGGGCGCGATCCACATTTCGAACTCTGCGCGCGCAACGGGCATTTCGATGCAGACCGAACCGGCCGAGAAGGCGAAAGTGGCGCTTTCGGCCTCCGATAGTGCGACCTTGAGCGCGGAGACGGACTGATAGAGCGCATAGCCGTGATTGTCGTCGAGGATCTCGATCAGACGTTCCAGCTTTTCCGGCTCGGTGGCGGTGCGCGCCAGGGCCCGGATGTCCCGCATGTCCCTGGAGGCCCCCAGTAGGGCGAGCTGGTCCCACCGGGCGAAGGCCGCAAAGTAGCGCTGGGGGACGGGAAGGGTCTTGCCGAGGGAGCGGTAGGCGCTGCCCTTGCCGAGTTCGGGCGAGACCAGCTGGTCGATGATCCGGTAGTCGAAGGCGTCGCCGGCCACGCCGACCCCCGACCGGGCCAATGGCGTCGCCTGCAGACCCGACTCGGTTCGCGCATAGCGGACGATCGAGAAGTCGCTCGTCCCGCCGCCGAAGTCGGCGACGAGGACCGTGGCGTCGGCCTTGAGCGTGCGTGCGAAGAAGAAGGCGGCTCCCACGGGTTCATAGGCGAACCGGATGTCCGTGAAGCCCAGGCGGGCGAAGGCGTCCTCATAACGGCGCAGGGCCAGGGCCTCGTCGGGAGAGCCGCCGGCAAAGGTGACCGGGCGACCGACGATGACCCGGGCGGGCAGGCTGGTCATTGGCTCGCCACCCCGGCGTCGAAGCTGCAGGAGAAAGGCTCCCAGCAGGTCCTCGAACCGGTAGCGTCGGTTGTCGATGGTGGTCTCGGTGAAGGCCGCGCTGGCGGCGAAGGTCTTGAAGGACTGGATGAAGCGGGTGTCCAACGCCTCCTCTACATAGGCATCGATCGCCCACGGCCCGGCCTCCACCAGCCGCTGCGGCGGATGCTCGCCCCTGGTCGGTTCGGTCTGGAAGCTGAGAGCCGAACGGAACGCCGTCACCTGTCCGAAGGGGGCGTCGAAGGAGACCACCAGGCTGTCACCGGTATCTTGCGCCATGGCCACCACGGTATTGGTGGTGCCGAAATCGATCCCGATCGTGGTCTGGCTGGAGTCGGACATCGGAGGCCTCGTGAACGCGGGCGGCGTTCCTAGCGCAGATCGCCCCGTTCGACGCAAGCTTTCTGGGGCCTGATGGCCGATCGCGGTATGTTCGGCCTTGATGGAAAATCCCAGCGTGCCGGACCGGCCGGGAGCTGCTCGGTGACCCCCTTTCTCAACATGCCGGACCGGCCTGATCGTCGCGCCTGTCGGTGCAAATCTGGCCCAGCAGCTGGACTTCAATCCAGGCCCCCTCCTGATTGCGGCCGCGGTCGGGGCGGCGTGCGATTTCCTGACGCCATCGGTCACCAGAGCAACACGCTGTGATAGGGCCACGCGGCTACCGGTTCCCGGACTATCCGAAATTGGGCGCGCCCCCCAGCGTTCTGGCTGTGATCGCAGGGCCGCCCTCCCAAGGGTCTCGCTCGATCAGTGCGTCTCGGCAGGCGGCGCGGGACGAGAGGCCCCTGTAAACGTCTGTCATGGAGTAGGCCCAGCCTGCTATCGGTCCGGGCGATCAAGAGTTTGTGGCGCACCCAACGGGCTTGCGCTAACCGATGGCGGCGCTGTCCGGAGTTTGCGTGCACCAACACCCCGATCTCATCTATCCCTTGCTGGCAACCGCCGTGGCCATCTTCGGAGCCTGGACGGCGCTAGACCTGTTCGCACGGGCCAGACGTCATGGCGCACGGGCGCAAAGGCGATGGGTTGCGCTCTCCGCCGTCGCCATGGGCGTCAGCATCTGGTCGATGCATTTCATCGCCATGCTGGGGTTCGATCCCGGCGCGCCGGTCTCCTACGATATCGGTTTGACAGTCGGCTCTCTCCTGCTGGCGATTTCCGGCACTGCGGTCGCCTTCTGGATAACCTCCCAGCCGGGGACATCGCCGTGGCGAGTCGTCATTGGAGGTCTGGTGATGGGCCTCAGCATCGGGGCCATGCACTATGTCGGCATGTCCGCCCTGCGTACGGCCGCCATGGTGGGATACAGATCCGAGTGGGTCGCAACCTCCGTCATCGTGGCCTTTCTGGCGTCAGCGGGAGCACTGACCGCAGCGCGGTGGGACGGCAGACGGGCAGGCCGGGCCCTGGCGGCGGCGCTGTTGGGGGTCGGGATCGTGGCCATGCACTATACGGCCATGGCCGCCCTCATTCTCACCCCCGGTTCGCAAGCCGCTGATCCATCGGCCATCCCCGCCCTGTGGCTGGCCCTGGGCGTCGCCAATCTCACCCTCCTGCTGCTGCTTCTCGGACTTGGGGCCAGTCTGGTCGACCAGAAGCAGGTGCTTCTTCAGGCCATGCAGGCCGGGCGGCTCGGCTACTGGGAGTTCGACGTGGCGCGTGACCGTCTGACCCTGTCGGAGACCGGCCGGTCGCTTTTGGGCTTTGGTCCGGAGGCTCCCTTCGCCAAGTCCATGGTCGCCCCGTTGCTGACGCCGGAAAGCGCGGCCGAGCGCGAGTCCCGGCTTCGCGAGGCCATACGGCAGGTCAGCGACTACGAGGCAGACTATGAGATGCGCGACGGACGCTGGCTGGAAGTGCGCGGCAAGATGTTGGCGGATGGATCGGGGAGGGCGGAGCGCCTCGTCGGGACGATCCAGGACGTGACGGCCCACCGGGTGGCGTTCATGGCGCTGAAGAAGAGCGAGACCCGGCAGCGTATTCTCATCAATGAGTTGAACCACAGGGTGAAGAACACCCTGGCCAAGGTGCTTTCGATCGCAACCCTGAGTGCCCGCAAGTCCGAAAGTCTCGAGGGCTTCTCCAGGGGGTTCCGGGCCCGGCTGATGTCCCTGTCGGCCACCCATGATCTGTTGACCCGGGAAGTCTGGGAGGGGACCGACATCCGCAATGTACTCGATGCGGAACTGGCGCATTTTGACCAGGACCAATATCGTCTGAACGGACCGGCGCTCTGGCTTCAGGCCGAAACCGTACTGAACCTGGGGCTCATCGTCCACGAACTGGCGACCAATGCGGCCAAGTATGGGGGACTGAGCCAGCCAGGCGGCTGTATCGATATTCGCTGGACGGCCGACGAAGGCCTGCTGTCGCTCAACTGGCGAGAGACGGGCGGCCCCGCTGTAAAGGAGCCGAGACAACGGGGATTCGGCTCTCGGCTTGTCGAAGCCAGTACCAGGGAGGCAAGGTTTCGGTATCCGCCAAGCGGCTTCGAAGCCGACCTGTTCCTTGTGCTGGCAGAGCGTCCCGTCGAGCCACTGGATATTTGATGGATCCGGACCGGATGACCCGGTCGGCGCGAGTAAGGGCAAGAGGCGAGTTTTTTGGGCGGCGGCACCGCTCGCGCGCTGTTCGTTCCGTACTTGGTAAAGAGCAAGACTACCGCAGGCCCACCGTCCATCGGTATCCGGCCACGATGTGCGGCCTTCGACGGCCCACCGTGGAACTTCCGCCTGGAGCGACGCTTGAGCATGCAGTTCTCATAGACAGGATCAGGCGATGGCCAAGACGCCGACCCGACGCCTCAAGGTCTTCCAGGCCCCGTTCGGATTCTACGACACCATCGTCGCGGTCCCGAGCCGCGCGGCGGCCCTGCGCGCCTGGGAGACCCGTCAGGATCTGTTCGCATTCGGCCAGGCCCATGAAATCAATGATCCGGCGGCCGTGGCCGCTGCCTTGGCCCAGCCGGGCGTAGTGCTCAAGCGCGCGGTCGGGTCGACTGAGCCGTTCGCCCTGGAGGCAACCAGCTTGCCTGAGGTTCCGGACCTATCCAAACGACCCGCCGCAAAAGCCGATCTGAAGGCTGCCTCGCCTAAGAAGCCCAAGGTGCCGCCTGTGGATCGCACCGCCCTGACCCGCGCGGAGGCGGCGCTGGGCAAGATCGATACGGCACGCAAGGCTGAAGAGGCTGCGTTGCGGCGGCGACAGGAGGAGCTGGATGCCGACCGCTCCGCCGCCCAGGCCGACTACGTAAGGAAACGGAAGGCTGCCACGGCAGAAGTTGTCGCGGCGCGTACCGCCTATCGCAAGGCCGGGGGGACCGCCTAGGCGGTCTTGCGGGCCCGCGGCTTGGCCGCAGGTTTGGCGGCGGCCCTTGTCTTGGGCTTTCCTGGGGCCTTGACGGCCGGCTTGGCCTTGCTGCCCAGACTGGCGCGCAGGGCCGACATCAGGTCGACGACGTTGGTGTCGTCGGGCTCGGCGACCTTGGCGGGCTTGTGACCCTTCTTCTTGTCCTCGATCAAGGCTTTCAGCGCCTCCTCGTAACGATCGACGAACTGGCTTGGATCGAAGGGGCCTTCCTGCTGTTCGATGATGCGCTCGGCAATGGAGATCATGTCAGGGTCCGGATCGGCCGTGCTGATGCCGGCGAAGATCTCGTCGGGCTTGCGGACCTCGGCATCGGTGCGGATCGTATAGGCGAGGATGCCCTTTCCCCGGGGCTCCAGCGCCAGGATGCGCTCGCGCGTCGAGATCACCACCCTGGCCAGCGCTATCTGGCCGGACCTCTCCATGGCGGTGCGGATGACCCCGAACGCTTCCTGCGCCATCTTGCCTTCCGGCGCGAGATAGTAGGGGTTGTCCCAATAAAGGCGGTCAATGTCGTCGCCGGGCACAAAACGCTCGATCTCGATCGTCTTGGTACTTTCCAGCCTGACCGATTTGATCTCCTCGTCCGTCAGCAGGATGTATTCGCCCTTGGAGACCTCATAGCCCTTGACCAGTTCGGACCGCGCGATGGGCCCGGTGTCCGGGTCGGTCGTGATCATCTTGATCCGGTTGTTGGTCTTGGGGTTGATGAGGTTGAAGTGGACATCTCCCCCGGAATTGGTCGCCGTGTAGAGCGCCACCGGGCAGGTGACGAGCGAGAGCTTCAGATGCCCCTGCCAGCTTGGACGTGACGCCATGACGGATTCCCTGTGCGCGGGTGTGCGCCGATCGGGACCTCAACGTCTCTGACGCCCGAATCGCTCCCTAGGTGCAGGGCGCGGCCTCTCCGGTCTCCAGATCGATCCGGAAACAGTGTTCGTGGCCCGAGGCGATCTCGCGCACGATGACAGCGATGTCGGGATCGTCGGTGACGGTAGGATGGAAGTCCTCGACATAGGCCACGGCCGCCGCCTCGAAAGAGTTTTCCTCGATGGTGCGCGAATGATGCGCGTCGACGTGGCGAGCATGAACGCTGAAGCGGCGTGTCTCTTGCGGGGTCATGGCAGTCTCCTGGAGCTCCAACGCGTGTAGCGCGAAAAGGATTCACCGCGCTCTGCCATAGCGGCATGGATCGTGTGACGGCGACATTCGTT
Source organism: Brevundimonas vancanneytii (assembly GCA_943372125.1). Lineage (GTDB taxonomy): Bacteria > Pseudomonadota > Alphaproteobacteria > Caulobacterales > Caulobacteraceae > Brevundimonas > Brevundimonas vancanneytii_D. The sequence continues at coordinate 368 of CALRXI020000025.1, read as the reverse complement.
AGCCCATCATCCTAGACGTGCGGGAACAGAGCCATGGTACCTTCCAAGCTTGCGACCTACCAGGGGATGCGCGACTTCGCCCAGACGGCCGAACCGTCCGGTGACGCCGCCCGTGTCGTGCCCTCCGAGGCGCTGCGGTTCGTGATCCAGAAACACGCCGCCAGCCACCTGCATTTCGACCTGCGGCTGGAGTATGAGGGCACCTTCCGCTCCTGGGCCGTGCCCAAGGGCCCCTCTCTCGATCCCAGGGATCGACGCCTTGCCATGGAGGTGGAGGACCATCCCCTCGACTATGGCGATTTCGAGGGGACCATCCCCAAGGGCCAGTACGGCGGCGGCACCGTAATGTTGTGGGACCGCGGCTACTG
>CALRXI020000024.1:0-26892 GCA_943372125.1 Brevundimonas vancanneytii | reverse complement strand
GCCACCGGTCGACCAGATCGTCCATGTGTCGCTGATGGTCGCGAAAGCCGTCGTGCATCTGAAGCCAGAAGGCCGCCGTCTGATCCAGTTCGCTGCGCACCCAGCGATCGCGCGGAAAGCCCTCGACCAGATAGCGCGTCTCGGACGGCAGGCCTGGGCGAACGCCCAGCGCCCAGGCATCTTCGGCGGGATCAGACAACGGCCGTCGTGGTCTTGATGAAGCCGCCGCCCAGCAGGCGATCGGGATCGGCGGGGTCGTACAGGGCACAGGCCTGGCCGGGCGCGACGCCTTCCTCGCCCTGGTCGAAGGTCACGGCCACCACGCCGTCCGTCACGGACAGTCGGGCGGGGGAGGGCGGGCGGGTCGAACGGACGCGGGCCAGGACGGGCACGCCGGCCTCGGCGGCATCCTGCATGGTCGCCTCGTCGCCCAGCCAGTTGGTCTCGTCCAGCGTCAGGGATGCGGTCAGAAGAGCCTCGCGCGGTCCCACGATGACGTGACGCTTCGCCGGGTCCAGCCGGGTCACGAACAGCGGCTCGCCGACCGCGACGTTCAGACCGCGGCGCTGGCCGATCGTGTAGTCGGTGATGCCCGCATGATTGCCCAGGACGCGGCCATCCATGTGCACGATCTCGCCCGCCTCGCGTCCTTGCGGGCGAAGCTTGTCGATCAGGGTGCGATAGTCGCCATTGGGCACAAAGCAGATGTCCTGGCTGTCCGGCTTGGCCGCGATGCGCAGGCCCAGCGCCGCCGCCACGCCGCGCACCTGGGGCTTTTCCAGATCGGCCAGGGGGAAGCGGAGGTAATCTAGCTGATCGCGCGTCGTGGCGAACAGGAAGTAGGACTGGTCGCGGCTGTGATCGACCGCCTTGCGCATCTGGGCGCGGCCATCGGTGACGGATCGGCGGACATAGTGGCCCGTCGCCATCGCCTCGGCCCCCAGGTCGCGGGCGACGTCCAGAAGGTCGCGGAACTTGACCGTCTGGTTGCAGCGGATGCACGGCACCGGCGTCTGACCCGCCAGATAGCTGTCGGCGAACTGATCGATCACCGCGTCGCGGAACTTCGATTCATAGTCGAGGACATAGTGGGGGATGCCCAGCATCTCGGCGGCGAGGCGGGCGTCGTGGATATCCTGACCCGCACAACAGGCACCCTTCTTCTTCAGGGCCGCGCCGTGGTCATAGAGTTGCAGCGTCACGCCGACAACGTCATAGCCTGCTTTGTGCAGCAGGGCCGCCACGACAGTGGAGTCCACCCCGCCAGACATGGCCGCCACGACGCGCGACCCGACCGGCAGGCCAACCGCCGCGCGCGCAGCCTCGACCGCCGCATCCATGTCGCCTTCAGACGACACGGGGGCGATGTCGGGGATCGGGCAAAGGTCCTCGGTCAGGGTCATGGCCGCTATCTAGGCCTTGAACGGCGCGATTTCGAGGCCTGAGCGTGGAGGCACGTCAAAACGACAACGGCCGCCCCTGTTGTCAGGAGCGGCCGCTGGCCGTCGGGGAGAGAGATCGGGCCGATCAGTCGTCGCGGCCGTAATGCTGGATGCGGGTCGTGCGCAGGCCCTGCATGCCCCATTTGTCGATGGCCTTCTGCCAGGCGAGGAACTCCTCGGCCGTCAGGCGATAGCGGGCCAGGGCGTCCTCCAGGCTGATCAGGCCACCGCGAACGGCGGCGACGACCTCGGCCTTGCGGCGAATGACCCAGCGATCGGTATGGGGCGGCGGCAGGTCGCGCAGGGTCAGCGGCGTACCCGTGGGCCCCACGACATACTGTTCACCCTGGGTATTAAGACGTCGCTCTTGCAACATGGGCTTTTGCCTCATTCACCACCACACTGAGCAGGCAAGGTAGCGCGACCCGACTAAGGGCCGTTTAAGCGTCGTGGTGAAGGGAATCCTAAAATCCCCTCCGTCCACCCGCGTGGTTTTCATCGATCGGTCCATGCGCCGTTCCCCCCGTTCAGGCCTTTATCAGCGCTTGATGTTGATCAGTTCGGCCAGCATTTCGTCGGCCGTGGTGATGATCTTGGACGAGGCGGAATAGGCCCGCTGGGTGGTGATCAGGCCGGTGAACTCGGCCGACAGGTCCACGGTGGAGGCCTCCAGCTGCGAGGCGCCGATGAAGCCAGCACCGCCCGTGCCCGCCGTCTTTAGGTTGAAGGTGCCCGAGCCGCGGCTGACGCGGTAGGCATTGCCGTCCTCGACCGTCAGATTGTCCGGGCTGGCGAAGGTGGCGATGGCGACTTGGGCGATGCGGCGGGTCACGCTGTTGTCAAAGATGGCGGTGACGAAGCCTTCCTTGTCGATCTCGATGCTGGCCAGGTTGCCGAAGGCGGTGCCGTTGGTGTTTACCGACTGGACGGCCGAGGCGCTGCTGTATTGCGTGATACCGCCCGCCGAGGCGTTCAGCGCCAGATTGATGGGCTGGGCCGCGATACCCAGGCCGGTGGCCCACTTCACAGCGCCCGGTGCCGCTGCAGCGTCAGAGGCCCCGATGTTCAGGGTGGCGGCGTTCAGATCCGGGAAAAGGGCATTGGCACCCAAGGCTGCAGTCGCCGTGGGGTCCAGACGCCCGTCCTGAGTGAAGACGATGCGGCCGCTCTTGATCAGGCCATTGGCCCCGCCCTCGATGTCCGAGGCCGGAACGGCGTGGATTTCGGCATACCATTCGTTCGGATTGACGCCCTTCAGGAACGACAGGGCCACGGTGCGCTGGCCGCCCTTGGAGTCCGAGACGGGGATCGACATGGTGAAGTCCGGCTTCACGCCCACGCCCGTGTCGGGGTCGTACATGGCCATGGAGTTGGTGGTCGGATCATAGGCATCCGCCCCGGCCGGAACGGTGGAAGCGGCGGTCGCCTCGGCCGAGATGGTCTGGCTGGACTGCAGGTTGGCGTTCAACTGGGCGCGAGTGGTGGCCTCGGCGGCCCCGCCGACCGAGCCGATGTTGATCGACTGCAGACGGTTGATGTCCGACGGGTCGGTGGCGATGTTGCCTTCGGAGTCGACTGGCCAGCCCTGCAGATACAGCCCGGCGGTGTTCTTCAGGAAACCGAAGTCGTCGGGCGTGAAGGCCCCGGCCCGGGTGAACAGGCGCGCGTCGATCGGCGTCAGGTTCTCGGGCTTTTCCGTCACGACGAAGAAGCCCTGGCCGGCGATGCCCAGATCGGTGCTGGAGGTCGTGCGCTGCAGCTGCCCGCCCTGCGAGGTATAGTGACGGGTGTTGGCGATCACGCCGCCGGCGGAATAGCCGGTGCCGGCAGACTGGCCGTTAATGACCGTCTGAAACTCGCTGGTCGTGCGCTTGTAGCCGACCGTGTTCACGTTCGCGATGTTCTGCGAGATCGAGGCCAGGGCGGCGGCATTGGCGGACAGGCCGGAAACACCGGCCCACAGGGCGCTATTCAGAGACATGGCTCGGGTCCTTTACGAAAACAGTTTGAGGGGGTTCAGCGCCGAGGCGATGGAGGCCATCAGGCCGTCCTCGCCGTCATCGTTCGCTGGAGTGGGGGTGGGCGTGGCCGTCCGGTTTTCTTCCAGGGCGATCACGGTAGAGAGCGGAAGGATCGAGTTGCCGACGGTCAGATAGGCCTCGCCGTTGTACATCTCGACGCCGGTGATCCGGCCGCGGGTCAGGACCTGGCTGTCGACAGTGCCGCCGGTCGCATTGTTGGCGACGATCTTCAGGGTGTAGACGCCGCCTTCGGTGGCATTGACGCCGCTGGTGGTCTTGCCGTCCCAGGTGAAGTCGTGAACGCCGGTGGACTTATCGGGGGCGGTGCCCTCCCAGACGACCTTGCCCTGGGCGTCCAGCACCTGAAGCTTGGCGTCGGTGGCGGTGTTGGCCAGCTCATAGCTCCAGGTCGCCTTGCCGTCGGTCAGCTTGGTCGCGGCCCAGGCGGCGGTGGCATCCTTGCCGATGTAGTTGGCCGCATTGGCCAGGCTGCCGCCACCCTGACCGGCGACCAGGGATTTCAGCAGGTCGTTGGTCAGCAGCTGCTGCTCCACGCCCGCCATCTGGGTCAGCTGGGCCGTGAACTGGTTGGAATCGACCGGGGACAGCGGATCCTGGTTCTTCAGCTGTGACGTCAGCAGCGTCAGGAAGGTCTCGAAGTTCGAGGCCAGCATGGTCGAGCCGGAGTTGATCCGGGTCGTGGCGGTATTGGTGCTGATGGAATCGACCATCGGTTAAACCTTCAAATCCACGCCCGAGGGCGAGAGGGACAGCGACATCCAGCGCGGCGGCTGGGCCACATCGATTTCGGCATTCAGGCGAGAGGCGGCGGAGAAGGCGCGGTTCTGGCGCTGGTTGTCGTTGTGGTCGGACGAGCCGCGGTCGAAGGCGCTGGAGCCGCTGTCGCGCTCGGCGAATTCGAAGGCGTCGTCGGGGACGTGGAAGCCCGCGTCCTGAAGCTGGCGACGCAGTTCATCGGCCCGGCCACGCAGATCGGCGGCGGCCGCGGGGTTGTCGAAGGCCATGCGCGCGGCCAGGCGGCCCTCGGCGTCGATCTCCAGCTTGACGTCGACCCGTCCCAGGTCGTCGGGCGTCAGGGCCATTTCGAACCGGGTCGACTTGCCGTCCAGCTTGCGGATGATCTGAGCGGCGATCTGGGCCGTGGCATCGATCGTGGCGCGCGACAGGGTCGACAGGCTGGCGTCATGGCTGACGGCCGCCTCGGCATGCGCCTTGGCGGTATCGAGCGAGGCTGTGGCCCCATCGGCTTTCAGGTCGCCGGACGGATCGGCCTGGCCTGTCAGCGCGGCAGCCGCAGACGGCAGCGCGGCGGCGTCCGCGGTGGTCTTGCCCGGCGCGGGAGCAGGAGTCGCCGAGGGGGCTGATGCGGTGGTGGTCACAGTCACGCCATCGGCAGACACCTTGGTCTCACTCCCGTCGCGGGTGAGCCCGTCATGGGTGCGGCCCGTGCGTTCGGATGCGGGCTTCAGCGGCGCGGGCGCGGGCGGCTGGACCTGGGGCGCAGGGGGCGTCGTCGCTGCGGTCTTGTCGGTGGCGGCGGGCGGCAGGGTCTGGGCCTCGTCGGTCGCGGCCTCGGCGGCAGCAGCCAGCAGGGCGGCTTCTGCGGCGTCGGCGGCCGTCACGTCTGGCAGGACCACCGGCGGGGTCGATGTCGCAGTTGCTATCGACGCCGTTGCGATCACGGGCGTGGGCACGATGGGCAGGGGCATGACGGGGGGCTGATCGTCGGTCTTTACGCCAGCGTCAGACGCTGAGAGATCAGCCTCGGCAGCGGGGCCTGGCAAGGTCAAGGCGACGTCTGTCACCTCGGTGAGCCCGGTCTCGTCCATCGGGGCAGGGGGCTGGGTCTGGAGAGTGCCCAGACCCGTGGGGTCGATCAGACTGCCTGGTGCGCTGCCGTCCACGGCCACGGTGTTGCCGGCGACCTTCGTCGCTATGCGAGCAGGCTGAGTGGCCGGTTGGGGCGGCACGCTGTTGTTTGTGCCGCCGTCGCCCGCTCCGACATCGGACAGCAGATCGCCGAAGATCGACGCATCGGCATCGCCCGCAGCCTGGACAGGCAACGGCGCGGAGGGCGCGATCAGATTGAGGACGGCGGTGGCTGACATGAAACCGTGACGGCTCGCGGTGAAGCGAGAGGACGAGGGCGCCTGCTGCGCCGGACATTCGGCAGCTCCGCCGCAAGTCGCGGGCCAACGGCGTAGCCAGACCCAAGAGTCTGTATTAAAACAACAAAAGCCCGCACCTGTTGCCAACTTAGCCCGAACGGCTGTGATCAAACTTGCCGCGTGGTGACGGTATTTGCCCGGTAGGAAGGGCGATTTGCGCCGCCTGTTCGTCTGGCCCGCGCCTTGCGCGCCTGATCGGTCATGACCCAGGCGCGAAACACGATCTTGCGTATTATCAGTGACTTGACGGGAGCGCCCGCGTGCGCCGCCGGGCAAAAAGCGCATGTGGCATGGCAGGCCTTGCCTAGTGCCGCCCGTGACGGAGGGCCGATCGCATGACCCTGAACGCCATCATGAACACGGCCAGCAGTGGCCTGTCGGCGGCCCAAACCCAGCTGCGGGTGATCTCGGACAACGTCTCCAACGTCAATACGCCAGGCTATGTCCGCAAGATTGCCGATCAGAAGACCCTGACAGGCACAGGCATCGGCTCGGGCGTCGAGATCGCGCGCATCCGCCTGGCCACCGACACCTTCCTGCAGGCGGCCAGCATGAAGGCGGGCGCCGAGTCCGCCCGCCAGACCGTGCGCTATGAACTGTACGACCGCATCCAGTCGCTGTTCGGCGATCCCGGCGGCGACAACGGGTTCTTCTCCCAGATCGACAGCCTGTTCTCGGCCTTTGCGGCCAGCGGCGAAAACCCGACGTCCTCGCCCAGCCGCCAGGACGCCCTGTTCAAGACCCAGGCCCTGTTCGACGAGGCGGGGCGGATCAGCAAGCAGATCGATGCGGTTCGCCAGGACGCCGATGCCCGCATCCTGAGTGCGCTCGAAAAGGCCAACAGCCTTCTGGAACAGATCGAGGGGCTGAACCTGGAGATCGCCCGCGCCTCGGCGACCAAGGGCGACTCCTCCGGGGCCCAGAGCGCCCAGTCGGCCCTGCTGGGCGAACTGTCCAAGCTGATGGATGTGCAGATCACCCAGCGCCCGATCGGCGGGGTGACGGTGCGCACCAATGGCGGGGCCATGCTGGCCGGCCAGGGCGTGGGCAGGATCAGCTACAACCCGACGGGCACGGTCACCAGCACCAGCGCCTTCAACGAAATCTATGTCACCGAGCCCAGCGGCCAGAAGCGGGCCCTGCTGGACGGCATCACCTCGGGCGAGATCAAGGGCCTGGTCGAACTGCGAGACGTGGACGCGCCCGCCGCCGCCGCCCGTCTGGCCGAACTGGTCAGCCATGTCGCCGACGAGTTGAATCGCGCGCACAATGCCAATACCGCCGTGCCGGCCCCCAACCGCCTGACCGGACGCAATGTCGGCCAGTCGCTGGAGACGGCTCTGGCGGGCTTCACCGGCCAGACGACGATCGCGGTGGTGAATGCCGCAGGCGTGATCCAGAGCCGGGCCGACATCGTCTTCTCGGGCGCGACCATGACGATCAACGGCGTCGCGGCCGACCCGACCACCTTCCTGGCCACGCTGAACGGCCAACTGGGCGGGGCGACCGCCAGCTTCGTCGACGGCAAGCTGAGCATCCAGGCCCCGGCGGGCAGCGGCATCTCCATCGCCGATCCGGCAGGTGCCGCTTCAAACAAGGCGGGACGGGGCTTCTCCCACTATTTCGGCATGAACGATCTGGTCTCGACCGACACCCCGGCCATCTACGACACCGGCCTGACCGCCGCCTCGGCCCACGGGTTCACCGCCGGCGAGACGATGAGCTTCCGCTTTACCGACGAGCGCGGCGCACGCATCCGCGACATCGAGGTGGCGGTGCCCGCAGGCGGAACGGTCGGCGATCTGATCACGGCCCTGAACGATCCGATCACGGGCGTCGGTCGCTACGGCAGCTTCAGCCTGGGAGCCGACGGGGCACTGAGCTACACGGGCGCGGGCAATCCGTCGCCGACCATGAGCGTTCTGGACGACCGGACGCGGCAGGTGCCTTCGGGCGTTTCGGTCTCGGCCCTGTTCGGGATCGGGGAGGGGACGCGGGCCTCGCGCGCAGACAGCTTCACCATCCGCTCCGACATCCGCACCAGCCCGGCCAATCTGGCCCTGGCCCAGCTGAATCTGGGCGCAGCCGCAGGATCGGCGGCCCTGACCAGTGGCGACGGACGCGGGGCCCTGCTGCTGGCCGACGCCGGCCAGCGCACCAGCGCCTTCCAGTCGGCGGGCGGGGCCGCGGGCGGGTCCATGTCGGTGTCGCGCTATGCGTCCGAACTGGCCGGCGATATCGGCGGCAAGGCCGCCGCCGCCAAGACCCGGGCCCAGACGGCCGACGCCCTGGCGACAGAAGCCAGCGCCAGGCAGATTTCGCAGGAGGGCGTCAACCTGGATGAAGAGCTGGTGCTGATGACCACCTATCAGCAGGCCTTTAACGCCTCGGCCCGCATGATCCAGGCCGCCAAAGACATGTACGACACGCTGCTGGGGATGGTCTGATGACGCGGGTAGCCACATTCGGAAACTATCAGACGGCCCTGCTGAATCTGATGAACACCCAGATCAAGGCCAATGACGCCCAGGAACGTGTGTCGACCCAGAAGAACGCCACCGATCTGGTCGGCTTCGGACGCCAGTCGGAGACTCTGACCGCGCTGAAGGGCTCGTCGGCGCGGTTGCAGGGGTTTCTCGATACATCCAACTCGGTCGCCGCACGCCTGACGTCGCAGGATCTGGCGATGAACCGGGTGGGCGACGGCACACAGGACATCCGCGCGGCCCTGGGCAATGCGATCGCGGCCGACAGCAGCGTCGGGCTGATGACCGAGCTGGAGGGCCTGTTCCAGACGGTGCGGGGCGGCCTCAACACCAAGCACCAGGGCAACTATCTGTTCGCTGGCTCGTCGGTGGATGTGGAGCCTCTGGCCGCCCAGACGATGTCGGACCTGACCGCCGGACCGCTCGCCGCCCAGTTCCGCAACGACAGCCTGAAGACCGCGAGCCGCGTGGCCGAAGGCACCACGCTGGAAACCGGCGTCCTGGCCAGTGAACTGGGCACCGACACCCTGGCCATCCTGCGCGACATTCAGGCCTTCCATGAAGGGCCGCAAGGACCGCTGACCGGCAAGCTGACCGAGGCGCAGAAGACCTTTCTAACCAGCCAGCTGACCCTGCTGGATCAAGCGGGGAAAACTGTGACGGAAAAGACCGCCATGACCGGGGCCCAGGCCAATCAGGTCGAGACCCTGATCGCCAGCCACAAGGACCAGATCGCCTCTCTGGATGGCCTCGTTGCGGATCGCACCGACGCGGACATGCTGAAGGCCGTGACCGATCTGCAGCTCTCGCAGGTCGCCATCCAGGCCTCGGCCCAGGTGATCAGCCAGCTGCGCCAGTCGACCCTGCTCAACTATCTGAGCTGACGCTCAGCGCGTGAATATCTGCTCGACGAAGAGGAACTCCGCCTCCCCGGGATAGCGCACATATATACGCTCAACTGACCGCTCTGGCGCAATTTCAAACTCGAAGCGCAGGTCCCGCTTGCGTCCCGTAGGCGTGGCCCCCAGCCCGGCTTCGGTGCTTTCGCCTTCCATGGAGAAGCGCGCAGCCGTCGGTTCGTCGTCGCCCAGATACACCATCTGACCCGGCTCGAAGGTATCGAAGGTGGTCAGCTCGAAACGACCGTCCAGATTGTTGTAGCCCAGGATAGCCAGACGACTTGAGGGTGCGTTCCCGAATGTGCCGGTCAGTTCCTCGCGCAGATAGCGTCCACCCAGGATCAACTCACGTCTGGCCGTCAGGGTGTCGGCGACGATCGGCTGCGCACCGGGGCCGGGATAGACCCGCATCTCGACCTTCCAGTCCCCGACAAGCGGTGCCATCCACGCGTGGCGCTCGCCCGGCAGGGCCAGCCGGGTGCTGGCCGGCAGATTGGCGTTTGGATCGGGATTCTGGGCGGCCACGGATGTGGCGACCAGGCAAGCGGCGACCGCCGCGACCCCAAAGAACATTGGCTTGAACATCGAAGCCTCCAAATCGACGGGCGGGTTGTCCGCGAACTGTCACGCTTTAGTGGCCTAATGTGACAAATGACGACGTTACGCCATCTGTGGGTGCTGATCCTGGGTGTCCCGGCATGGATGGCTTCCGGGACGACAATGGCGCAAACCGCGCCACAGTTGACGCTTACGGCCGAGTATCGCGTCCGCGTCGAGGCGTTTGACAACCTCGATTTCGGCTTGGCGGAGGCGGATTTTGAATCCTTAGCCCACCGCGCCCTTGCCTCTGCCGAGGTTCGCTGGGCTTCTGGCCCTCGCCTATACGCCCAACTGTCTTATGCCGACGAGGACGGGCGCGAGCCGGGACCACGGCCGTTTGATGCGGGTGGGCTGGACGTGGCTCAGGCCTGGGTCGAGCTGCCGACGACGACGAGAATGGGTCGATTTACGTTAAAAGCCGGACGACAGGAGTTGACCTTCGCCGGCAATCGGCTGGTTGGCCTGCGGGATGGAGTGACGCTGCGTCGCGCGTTCGATGCCGCGAAGGTCACGCTGGACCGTGAGGGCATGACGCTGACCACTTTCGCCGGTCGTCCGGTTGTGATCGGCCGTGAATCCTTCGACGACGACGTCGATGATGGCGAACGGTTCGGTGGGATGACGCTGGACCTGACCGGTCGAGCACCGCGACATGTGACCCAGATCTTCTGGTTCTCGCGCAAGCGCGATCGGTCCAGCTACTATCTGGCCACCGGGGCAGATCGACGCGAGACAATCGGTCTGCGACATGTCTGGTTGCTGGAGGGCTGGGACGGCAGCGTCCAGGGTGCGTTCCAGACTGGTCGTACTGGCGACCGCGATGCCCTCGCATGGGGTGGAGCCCTCGATGTAGGCCGTACTGTTTCGGGTACCCGTTGGGGGTTTCAGGTGGGCGTGGCGAGCGGCGACGACGACCCGACGGACAATACTGCCGGCACCATCGATCCGCTCTATCCGAACCTGGGCGTCTTCTCGACCGCGCCGCTGTATTTCCCCGCCAACCAGATCAACATCGGTCTCAGCGCGCGTCGCACCATCAAGGTTTTGCCTTGACGCTGGACACGGTCCTGCTGGGCCGACAGTCGCTGGACGACGCCGTCTACGCCAACCCCGGTCGCCCCCTGATCGTCCCCGCCAGCGACGCCCGCTGGTCCGCCGTCCTGTATGAATTGGTGCTTGCCCGCCCCTTGACGCCCTCGCTCGACCTGTCCGCCTCGCTCGTCTTCGCCGACGCCCTTGACGGCGTGACCGAGGCGGGAGGGCGTGACGCCACTTTTGCTCAGCTGACTCTGACCCGCCGCTTCTGAACCCTTCTCTCTGGAGTTTGTCATGACCCGCTCACCCCTTTTCGTCGTCGCCCTGGCTGCGACCGGCCTCTGGACAGCGGCCTGCTCGCCGGCCGCCTCGACAATTGCTCGAAAGCCGCAGGCTGTGGTGCCGACGGTCGAAACGCTGTTCAGCCTGCCGGGGGGCTTTCTGGAGAATCTGACGGTCCGGCCGGACGGGGGCATCGTCTTCACCAGCTATCTGGACAAGACCGTTCGGCTGCGGGACGCGACAGGGACCGTTACCGTACTGGCCACCTTGCCGGCGCATCCGGTCGGCATCGTCACTCTGGATGAAGGCTATCTGATCAGTGCGCACGGGGCTTCCTTCACGGACGGACCCGCCTTCACGACGACAAACCAGATCCTGCTGCTGGGTGCCGACGGTCAGATAATCCGCACCGTCGCGGCCCCCGACGCACGCTTCCTGAATGGTGTTCTCGGCATCGCAGCCGATCGCGTCCTGATCGCGGACTCCATCGCTGGTACGATCTGGTCCTTAGTGCCCTCGACAGGCGCTCTGTCGCCCTGGCTGGTGGACGATGGCCTGTTCCCCGATCCCGCGACCCAGCCGTTCAGGCCCGGTGCCAACGGCATCAAGGTGCGTGGCGGCCGCGTCTATGTTTCCAACCCCTCGCGTGGGACGATCCAGAGCATCGGCCTGACGGCCGACGGCGCGCCGGGCGGTCGCCTCACGCCCTTCGCCAGCCCTGGCCCGGTCGACGACTTCGTCTTTGGTCCTGACGACACCTTATATGGCGCAACCCATGGTCAGACGCTCGTTGCCATCGCCCCGGACGGGACGAGCCGGACCGTGATGAGCGAAGGCTGCGACAGTTGTACCAGTGTCGCTTTGACCGGCCAGGGTGCCGACGCTCGCCTGATCGTCCTCACCACGGGCGACCGGGTGGAGGGCGGCACCAAGCCTGCACGGATGTTGAGCGTGCCTTTGCCGTAAAAGCCAGCCTGCGACACCCGGCCTCTGGTAAATTTTCAGGGACGAGAACATAATGCGAACATATGGCGCAGCTCGATCTCAAGCGGAAACTGTCGATCCTGGCCGATGCGGCCAAATATGACGCCAGTTGCGCCTCGTCCGGCACGACCAAGCGCGACTCCATGGGCGGCAAGGGCATCGGATCGACGGAGGGTATGGGTGTATGCCACGCCTATACGCCGGATGGGCGATGCGTCTCCCTGCTGAAGATCCTGCTGACCAACTTCTGCATCTACGACTGCGTCTATTGCATCAACCGTGCGTCCTCGAATGTGCAGCGGGCGCGGTTCGATGTGGATGAGGTCGTGTCCCTGACGCTGAACTTCTACAAGCGCAACTATATCGAAGGACTGTTCCTGTCGTCGGGCATCATCCGCTCGGGTGACTATACGATGGAGCAGCTGGTTCTGGTGGCCAAGACGCTGCGGATCGACCACGGCTTTCGCGGCTATATCCATCTGAAGCTGATCCCGGAGGCCGATCCGCGCCTGATCGAGGAAGCGGCGCTGTATGCCGACCGGCTGTCGGCCAATATCGAACTGCCGCGTGACGAGGCCCTGCACCGGTTGGCTCCCCAGAAGGATGTGGCCGTCATCAAGAAGGCGATGAGCCAGGTGCGTTTGGGCGTCGAAGCTGCGAAGCCGTCGAAGAAGGACCGCATCAAGCCGCCGAAATTTGCGCCCGCAGGCCAGTCGACCCAGCTGATCGTCGGGGCGGACGGCGCACCGGACACGGAAATCATCGACCGGTCGGCGTCGCTGTATGGCGGCTATGGCCTGCGCCGCGTCTACTATTCCGCCTTTTCGCCCATACCGGATGCGTCCAGCGTCCTGCCCCTGACCAAGCCGCCGCTGATGCGCGAGCATCGCCTGTACCAGGCCGACTGGTTGATGCGGTTCTATGGCTTTTCGCCGCCCGAGATCGGCGAGGCGACGGTGGACGGCATGCTGGATCTGGCCATCGATCCCAAGCTGGCCTGGGCGCTGAATAGCCGGGCGCAGTTCCCGGTCGATGTGAACACCGCCCCGCGCGAGATGCTGCTGCGGGTGCCCGGCCTGGGCGTGAAGTCGGTCAACCGGATCGTGCAGGTGCGTCGCTGGCGGACGCTGCGGCTGGAGGACATCGGGCGACTGTGCCGCGGCATCGACAAGGTCCGACCCTTCATCACGGCCCTGGACTGGACGCCGGGCGGCCTGACGGATGCCGCCGATCTGCGGGCACGCCTGACGCCGGTCGAGAAGCCGGTGCAACTGAGCCTGTTCTGATGCGGGTCGCGACCCTGGCCAGCGAGATCGACTTCGACGGCTGGCGCAAGGCCGCGCGGGCCTTTCGGCTGGAGGGGGTGGATCCGTCGCAGGCGCGCTTCGTCGTAGCCGGAGGCGAAGATCAAGGGGGGCTGTTCGATGCGGCACCGCCCGCGGATAGGCCGGTCACCAAGGCCACACCGGAGTTCGCGGTCCCCAAGGCCTTCGTCGATCTGGCGCAGGCGGTCATCCTGCACCGCTCGCCCGACCGGTTCGACCTGCTGTATCGCCTGCTCTGGCGACTGCGGGACGAGCCCGATCTGATGAAAGTGGTCACCGACATCGATGTCGCCGACGCCTTCGAGCGCGCCAAGAATGTCAGCCGGGCCAGTCACAAGATGAAGGCCTTCGTCCGCTTTCGCGAGGTTGAGGACGATCACGGCGAGGCCTGGGTCGCCTGGTTCGAGCCAGCCCATCTGGTGCTGGAGCGCACGGCACCCTTTTTCATGCGGCGGTTCACGACCATGCGGTGGTCCATTCTGACGCCGGACGGCTGCGCCTTTTGGGACGCCCAGGCCCTGACGTTCGGCCCGCCCGCCACGCGCGACATGGCCCCGACCGAGGACGAGATCGAGGAGTTCTGGAAGACCTACTATGCCTCGACCTTCAATCCGGCGCGCCTGAAGACCGGCACCATGCAGGGCGAGATGCCCAAGCGGTACTGGAAGAACCTGCCCGAGGCGGCGCTGATCCCCGAGCTGATCGCCCAGGCGTCGGCCCGCGAACAGCAGATGGTCGCCGCGCCCGCATCCACGCCAAACCCGCGCCTGGCCCAGACGCTGTCGCCGATCGTCCGCAAGGGTGAGGTCGCCGAAGACTATGTGCCCACTTCGCTCGACGACCTGAACCGCGCCGTTCAGGGCTGTCGCCGCTGTCCGCTGTGGCGCGATGCGACGCAAGGCGTGTGCGGGGTGGGCGCCACCGCAGCGCCCCTGATGATCGTCGGTGAACAACCCGGCGACCAGGAGGACCTGGCCGGTCAGCCGTTTGTCGGTCCCGCCGGTCAGGTGCTGAACAGTGCGCTGGACGAAGTCGGCATCGACCGCGATCAGGCCTTCGTCACCAATGCCGTCAAGCATTTCAAGCACGAGCCGCGCGGCAAGCGCCGCCTGCACAAGACGCCTGTGGCCGGAGAGGTCACGGCCTGTCGCTGGTGGCTGGACAGCGAGCGACGGCTGGTCAAACCGCGCCTGATCGTGGCTCTTGGCGCGACAGCGGCGCTGGGTGTGCTGGGCCGCAAGGTGACGATCGGCAAGGAGCGGGGACAGCCGATTGCACTGGACGACGGCGCGACCCTGATGATCACGGCCCACCCGTCCTATCTGCTGCGCATTCCGGACGAGGCCGGGCGGGCGGCGGAAAGGCTGCGGTTCGTCGAGGATCTGGCGCGCGTCCGCGACACACTCTGAGACGTATCGTCAGCTGTGGCTGAACGAATACGGCGTGGCCGCGTTGTCATCGGCTGATGAGCTTTGCCGTGGCCAAAGCCGACGGGGCGATTTAGGTAGAGGCATGGCCGCAGCGGACTTTCAGATCGACGAGAATGGCGCGGCTGGGTTGACCCTGCGGCTGACCGGCGATTGGACCGCGACCGAGCTGGGCCGGGTTTCGCGGCGTCTGGACGAGCAGCTGCATGAGCGTTGCGTCGATGCGGTGGACCTGAAGGATCTCGGCCGCTTCGACACCGCCGGAGCCTTGGCCATTGTTCAAGCCTCCAACTGCGTCCTGCCCGAAAAGGCCTGGTCCGAACGCCCCGAAGCGGGCCGCACCTATGCCATGGTCGAGAAGCTGGAGCGCGAAAGCGCGCCGCCGCCGCGTCGTCCGCTGCCCGTCGTCCGGTTCTTCAGCAAGATCGGCTTGGGCGTCCACGACATCGCCATGGAGGCGATGCTCTCCATGGCTTTCCTGGGCCGTCTGATCGTGGCGGTGGGCACGGCCTTCAAACATCCCGGCCGCATCCGCTGGGCAGCATGGTTCAGTCAGGGCGAGCGCGCCGGGCTGGACGCCATGCCCATCATCGCGGTGACCAACTTCTTCATCGGCGCCGTTATCGCCCTGCTGGGGGCCAATCTGCTGTCGCAGCTGGGGGCCGGTGTGTTCACGGTTCAGCTGGTGGCCGTGTCGGTCCTGCGCGAACTGGCCGTGTTGATTACGGCTATCCTGCTGGCCGGCCGTTCGGCCTCGTCCTTCGCGGCGGAAATCGGCTCCATGCGCATGACGCAGGAGGTCGATGCCATGCAGGTGATGGGCGTCAATCCGTTTCAGGCCCTGGTCATTCCCCGGCTGGCGGCCATGGTCATCATGATGCCGCTGCTGACCTTCGTCGGCATCGTGACGGGCCTGTTCGGCGGCCTGCTCGTGACCTGGGGCGTCTTGGGCTATGGTCCGATCTTCTTCATCCAGCAGATGTCGCAGGACCCGATGATGGGCAATCACCTGCTGGTCGGCATGGTCAAGGCGCCGGTCTTCGCTATCGTCGTGGCCGCCATCGGTTGCCGCCAGGGTATGGCCGTGGCCGGCGATGTCGAGAGCCTGGGGCGCCGGGTCACCGCCGCCGTGGTACAGGCCATCTTCGCCATCATCTTCCTGGATGCCGTCTTCGCCATGATCTTCATGGAGCTGAACCTGTGACGGACACTCTGAACAAGACCGAAGCCGCCGCTCCGGCCGGCGACAAGCCGGAAAACCTGATCGAGGTGCGCGGTCTGGTCAGCCAGTTCGGCGATCAGGCCCCGATCCACGAGAATCTCGATCTGGACGTCGTTCGGGGCGAGGTCTTGGGCGTGGTCGGCGGTTCGGGTACCGGCAAGACGGTGCTGCTGAACACCATCATCGGCCTGAAGGAGCCCGAGGCCGGCTCCATCAAGATCTTCGGCCACGACATTGCTGACATGACCAAGGATCAGGCCGCAGACGTGACACGCCGCACCGGCATCCTGTTCCAGCAGGGGGCCCTGTTTTCGTCGCTCAGCGTGCTGGACAATGTCGCCTCGCCGCTGGTGGAGCACACCAACCTGTCCAAGGCCGTCATCCGCGAACTGGCCGAGATGAAGATCGCCATGGTGGGCCTGAAGCCCGAGGTGCATCATCAGAAGCCGGCCGAGCTGTCGGGCGGCATGCGCAAGCGTGTCGGCCTGGCCCGTGCCCTGGCGCTGGACCCCGAGCTGGTCTTTCTGGACGAGCCAACGGCGGGTCTCGATCCCATCGGGGCCGCGGCCTTCGACGATCTGATCCGCCAGCTGTCGGACGATCTGGGCCTGACCGTCTTCATGATCACTCACGATCTGGACAGCCTTTACGCCATTACCGACCAGGTGGCTGTCTTGGCCGACAAGCATGTCGTCGCCAAGGCGCCGGTCCGCGAGCTGGAGCGCTCGGACCACCCCTGGATCAAGGAATATTTCCTGGGCCCGCGCGGACGCGCCGGTTCCGGATCGAAAGCGGCCTGAGGAGAGCCGACCCATGGAAAGAGACGCACATTACGCCGCCGTTGGCATCGCCACCGTCGCCCTTCTGGCGGCGCTAGCGGTCTTCGCCATCTGGCTGGCCCGCCTGCAGTTCAACAACGATTACGACGTCTATGACATCGTCTTCTACGGACCCGTGCGCGGCCTGTCGGAAGGCGGGGAGGTCCACTTCAACGGCATCCGCGTGGGTGAGGTCACCGACCTGAACCTGGACCCCAACAAGGGCGATCAGGTCATCGCGCGCATCCGCGTCGATGGCACGACACCCGTGCGCGTCTCATCGCGCGCCCAGCTCGAACCGCAGGGCATCACTGGCCTGAACTACATCCAGATCACCGCCGGCGACCCCGACAGCGCCATCCTGAAGAGCCAGTATCCGGACAATGTCATTCCGGTGATCCAGAGCCAGCCGTCGCCGATCGCCGAACTGCTAAGCGGCTCTGGTACCGTGCTGGCCCAGACGGTTGATGCGCTGAACCGCATCAACCGCGTGTTGTCCGACGACAATGTCCGCAGCTTCTCGACAAGCCTGAAGAACGTCGAATCCCTGACCGCCGAGCTGGAGGCGCGCAAGGGCATGTTCGAACAGCTGGAGCAGGCCCTGACCAAGGCCAATTCGGCCATCGGCGAATATGAAGCTCTTGGGGCCGAGGCCCGTCGTCTGGTTGAGACCGACGGCCGCTCCGCCGTGGCCAACATCAACAAGGCGGCCGAGGATGCCCAGAAGGCCATCGCCACCATCAACCGCACGGCCGAGGGTGTGGAGGGTCCGCTGACCGACTTCACCGCCACCGGCCTGCCGCAACTGCAACAGTCGATCCAGGGGCTGGAAGACGCCACGCGTTCGCTGGAAGGCCTCGTCGATGAGGTCCGTGCCAGCCCGCGTGACTTCATAGGCCGCGCCCCGACCCGTGAACTGGAGGTTCAACCGTGATCCGTTCTCACCTGCTCCGTCTCGCTGCCGTCGGCGCGACCGCCCTCTCCCTGTCGGCCTGCGCCCTGCTGTCCAGCCCTGATCCGGTCCAGACCTATCGCTTCGGCGGGGTTTCGGGTCAGACGGCGACGCTGGTGGCCAATCCGATCCTGGTTGCGATGCGCCGCGCCGAAATGCCGGAGGCGTCGGAGGGCGACAAGCTTTTGGGCGTCACGGGCACGGAAACCGCCTATATCGGCGGCGCGCGCTGGATCTCGCCCGCGTCCGATCTGTTTACCGACGCTCTGGAGAACGCCTTCGCCAGCCAGGCCACGCGCGTTCGCCTGATCGGACCGCGCGAACTGGCCCGCAGCACCCGTTCGCTGGACATCGACGTGCGTTCTTTCGAGACCCGCTATCCGGCCCCTGAAGCTGTGCCGACGATTGTCGTCTCGGCCCGCGTGCGCCTGCTGACCCTGCCGGAGCGGCAAGTGAAGGTGGAGCGCATCTTCACGGTCGAACAGCCCGCCACCGCCAATCGCGTCGGGGCCATCGTCGAGGCCTATGATCTGGCCACGCGCGATCTGAACACCCAGATCGTGGCCTGGACCGAGGCAAACGCGGCCTAAGTCACATCAGGCCAGGCCGGGCGCGATCGTATAGGTCGCCTCGGTTCTGGCTGCGACCTCGTCGAGGGTGACGCCGTCGGCCAGTTCGATCAGCTCCAGGCCCGCGCCGTCCGGCTTGACGTCGAAGACGGCCAGGTCGGTGATGATGCGGCTGACCACGCCGGTGCCGGTCAGGGGCAGGGTGCAGGCTTTCAGCACCTTGGACTGGCCGTGCTTGTTGGCGTGATCCATCACGACCACCACGCGCTTGACGCCGGCAACCAGATCCATCGCCCCGCCCATGCCTTTCACCAGCTTGCCGGGGATCATCCAGTTGGCGATGTCGCCGTTCTCGGCCACTTCCATCGCCCCCAATATCGACAGGTTGATATGGCCGCCGCGGATCATGGCGAAGCTGTCGGCGCTGCTGAAATAGGCGCTCTCGGGGATTTCGGTGATCGTCTGCTTGCCCGCGTTGATCAGGTCGGCATCGACGTCCTCGTCATAGGGAAACGGACCCATCCCCAGCATGCCGTTCTCGGACTGCAGCGTGACCTCCATTCCCTCCGGGATGTAATTCGCCACCAGCGTCGGGATGCCGATGCCCAGGTTCACATAGAAGCCGTCTTGCAGCTCCTTGGCGGCGCGTTCGGCCAGTTGTTCGCGGGTACGGGGCATCAGACGGCCTCCCTCTGACGGATGGTTCGCTGCTCGATCCGCTTCTCGAATGTGCCGACGAATAGGCGGTCGACGTAGACACCGGGCGTATGGATGTGGTCGGAGTCCAGAGAGCCGGTCGGGACAATCTCTTCGACCTCCACCAGGGTCACCTTGCCGGCGGTGGCCATCATCGGGTTGAAGTTGCGGGCGGTCTTGCGGAATACCAGATTGCCCCGCTCGTCGGCCTTCCACGCCTTGACGATGGCCAGGTCGGCGACGAGGCCGGTTTCCATGACATAGTCGCGGCCATCGAAGTTGCGCACCTCCTTGCCCTCGGCCACCAAAGTGCCCACGCCTGTGGCGGTGAAGAAGGCGGGGATGCCCGCGCCGCCCGCGCGGATGCGCTCCGCCAGGGTGCCCTGGGGGTTGAACTCCAGCTCCAGCTCACCGGCTAGATACTGGCGCTCGAACTCCTTGTTCTCCCCGACATAGGAGCTGATCATCTTGGCGATCTGGCGGGTTTCCAGAAGTTGGCCCAGGCCGAAGCGGTCCACGCCCGCGTTGTTGGAGATGACGGTCAGCCCCTTGACGCCACTGTCGCGAAGGCCCGCGATCAGGTTCTCGGGAATGCCGCACAGGCCGAACCCGCCGGACATGACGGTCATGCCGTCGAACGTCAGCCCGTCCAGCGCCGCCCGCGCATCGGAGACAATCTTCCGCATCGCTTCCTCTTTTCATCTTTTGATGAATATCTGGTCTTCAGCCGTGTCTAGCTTTCCCCGCGCGGGCGGGCAAGCGCAAGGCGGCATGCGCGATCCGCGCAAACAGGCCGACATCTTTCGTCAGGGTCCGGGGGGCTGGAGACGGCAGCGAAAAAGCGTAAAGGTCGGTGCGACAATCTGGCTTTTTGGGAACCCTGGGAATGAGCGTGCGCAAGGTCATCAATGCCCTGACCCTGATCTTCGTGGTCGGGGTCGTGGCGGGTCTGGCCCTGACGCCGGATGGGCGGCAATGGCTGCGACATCCGACGTTGATGCTCGGCAATGGCCAGGCAGCCGAAGCTTCCGCGACCCCCGATGCGCCCACGCCTGCCCCGGCCGCCGAGACCATCCGCCCGGCCTTGCCGACGGCGGGGGTCGATACCCGCACGGTCACGCCCCTGTCACAGCGTCTGGCCCAAGGTCCGCTGAAGATCGGCGTGTTCGGCGACTCCATGGCCTCGGACCTCTACACCGGCCTGTACCGCGACATGCAGGTCTATCCGAATGTAACGGTCAGCAAGTTCACCCAACCCGCGACGGGCCTGGCTCGATACGACTTCGTGGACATTCAGGCCAAGACCCAGGGACAGCTGGCCAATGCCGATCTGGATGTCGCCATCATCGCCTTCGGCACCAATGACGGCCAGGGAATGGAGATCGACGGCACCGTCCATCCCTTCGGCAGCGACGGCTGGAAGGCCATCTATGGCAAGCGGGTCGACGACCTTATCGCCCTGCTGAAAAGCCGCGACATCGCCGTCTACTGGGTCGGCAATCCGCGCATGCGCAGCGACGCCTTCAACGCCAAGATGCAGATCATCAACGACCTGGTCCGCAGCCGCCTGCAGGCCGCCAACGCGACCTTCATCGACATGGTGCCCCTGACCGCCGACGCGCAGGGTGGCTATGAGGCCTATGGCCAGGATTCAAACGGTCGCCGCGTGCTCATGCGCAAGGACGATGGTATGCATCTGTCCCTGGCCGGGGTGATGCATGTCAGCGGCAGCATCGTCGATCAACTGGTGCGCGACGCGGGACTGACGAGGCCGCAACCCGCCGCCGCCGCCCGGCCTGCCGCCTGATCGCCGGGATAGACTGAATGCTGTTCCCGACCCTGGCCTTCGCGGTCTTCTTTCTGATCGTCTATTTCGCGACCTGGGCGCTGGGGGCGGAGAACCGGTCGCGCAAGATCTTCCTCCTGCTGGCCAGCTGGTTCTTCTATGCCCAGTGGGACGAGCGGTTCGTGGCCCTGCTGATCCTGTCGGCGGTGCTGAACTGGGGCATTGCGGCCATGATCGCGCGGCGGCCCCGCGAGCGGCGCAAATGGCTGCTGGTGCTGGGGGTCACGGCCAATCTGCTGATCCTGGGAACGTTCAAATACTACGGCTTCTTCGTGGAGCAGTTCGCCAACCTGCTGGCCCCGCTGGGCTGGGGGCGCGACATCCAGATCCTGCAGATCCTGCTGCCGGTGGGGATCAGCTTCTTCACCTTCCAGGGCATCAGCTATGTCGTGGACGTTCATCGCGGCACGACCCCGCCGGCCAGGAGCCTGCTGGACGTCATGCTGCTGATGAGCTTCTTTCCGCATCTGGTCGCCGGGCCGATCGTGCGGGCCTCGGACCTGCTGCCCCAGTTCGACAAGGCCCCCCGCCTGACGCGCGAAGCCGCCACCTGGGGCCTGCTGCTGATCGTCTGGGGCCTGTTCAAGAAGTCGATCATCGCCACCGAAATTTCAGTCAATCTGGTCGATCCGGTCTTCTTCGATCCCTCGGCCTACAGCAGCGTCGACATCGCCTTCGCCGTCTATGGCTATGCGGTTCAGATCTATTGCGACTTCTCGGCCTATTCCGACATGGCGATCGGGATCGCGGCGCTCTTGGGCTATTCCTTCCCGCGCAACTTCGACCAGCCGTACCGGGCCAGTTCGATGCAGGACTTCTGGCGGCGCTGGCACATCAGCCTGTCCAGCTGGCTGCGCGACTATCTGTATATCCCGCTGGGTGGCGGCAAGAAGGGGCTGTGGGCCAGCTGCCGCAATGTCTTCATCACCATGCTGCTGGGTGGTCTCTGGCACGGGGCGGCCTGGACCTTCCTGGCCTGGGGTGCGCTGCACGGCTTCGTCCAGGTGGTCGAGCGGCTGGGTCGTTCCGTCTTTGGCAACCGCAAGGTCATGCCGACCGTCATCGGTGTCATTGTCACCTTCCACATCGTCTGCCTGGGCTGGATCCTGTTCCGCGCCGAGAGCTTCGGCATGGCCATGGCCATGCTGCAGGGTCTGGGCCGACCCGGTCCCATTCTGGCGCTGACGCCGCTTCTGCTAGTGCTGGTCGTCGGCGGTCTGGCCATGCACTGGCTGCCGCCCCGCGCCATCGAGGGGGTGGCCGTGCGGCTCAAGGAGGCTCCGGCCCTGACCTTTGGCTTGCTGCTGTCCGCCGCCTTCCTGATCCTGGAGGCCGCGCGTCCCGACGGCGTCGCCCCCTTCATCTATTTCCAGTTCTGAGGCGGGAGGAGTCATGACCCACGAACCCGATCGCACACCGACCCCCACCGGGCCCGATCCCGTCAGCGACTGGATACCGGAGGCGGACCCTCATGACCTGCGCACTTTCCGCGGACGGCTGCGCGCCTTCGGGCGCAGTCTCTATCCGGTCGAACCGCCGCTCGATGCCGAGGCCGTGGCGGCCGCCGACCGCCGCTGGACCGATGTCGTCATCATGGTTGTCGCGGCCTTTATGTTGATCTTCAACGCGGTCTCCCCGCTGAACTGGTCGCGCGAACAGCCGCCGGGCTGGTGGTCCGTAACCGTCGGGCGGGTGTCGGAGGTCTGGGTCGATCAGTTGGCCCAGGTCGGCACCGACATGCCGCGTCAGGGCATGCGCGACATCTGGCACAGCTGGCAGGATGCCCGCTTTCCCGGTCAGGAAGCGGCCGAGCCGCGCCCTCCGACCTGAATATCTATAGTCCGCTCATCCCGGCGAAAGCCGGGACCCAGAGCTTTGGATGATCGGTGTCGCGGTGCGTGCGCGGTCGCTGGCCTGAAACACCCGCGCCAAGCTGGACGGAACTGGATCCCGGCTTTCGCCGGGATGAGCGGACGGGGAAGGGTTGACCCAAGGGCACGTCGCCTCCTAGCGTGCCGCTCCCGTCGGGCTGGCGGGGTGTCATGGGACTGTTCTGAAATGCGTCATCGTCTGCTTGGCCGGGCTCTGCCCGCGTTCGTGCTTCTGGCCGCCCTTGCCGGTCCGGTCCTGGCCCAGGAGGCCCAGAACGGGGTCACCTATCAGCAGCCGCCCGCTCCGATCGCCCAGATCCTGGATACCAAGCCGACGCCGACCCCGTCACTGAGCCCCGACGATCAGACCCTGGCCCTGTTCGACCGGTCCAACCTGCCGTCCATCGCCGAGCTGGCCGAGCCCATGCTGCGGCTGGGTGGCTACCGGATCAATCCGCGCAACAACGGCCCGGCCAACAGCCGCATCAGCTGGCTGACGGGCATGAGCTTCCAGCAGGTCGAGGGAGGGGCCCTCCGTCCGGTCAGCCTGCCTGCCGATGCACGCTTCACCTCACCCAGCTGGTCGCCCGACGGCAAGTCGGTGGCCTTCCTGATGGACGCACCGCAAGGGATGGAGCTGTGGGTCGCAGACGTCGCTGCCGCGACGGCGCGCAAGGTGGCCGACGGCTACGTCAATGCCGCCGCCGGTGCCGGGTTCGACTGGCTGCCCGACAACTCCGGCCTCGTGGTGCGCATGGTGCCTGCGGGGCGTGGTGCCGCCCCCGACACCACCCGTCCGCCCGCCGGCCCGACGATTTCCGAGACCGGCGGCCGCGCCGCCCCGACCCGGACCTATCAGGACCTGCTGTCCGATGCGGGCGACGAGGCCTTGTTCGACCATTATTTCACCTCTCAGCTGGCGGTGGTGTCGCTGGACGGGACGGTCCGACCGATCGGCCAGCC
Organism: Brevundimonas vancanneytii; assembly: GCA_943372125.1. Lineage (GTDB taxonomy): Bacteria > Pseudomonadota > Alphaproteobacteria > Caulobacterales > Caulobacteraceae > Brevundimonas > Brevundimonas vancanneytii_D. The sequence continues at coordinate 3,265 of CALRXI020000024.1, read as the reverse complement.
CGGCGTGATCCTGGGGGCGTCCGTGTCGCCCGACGGGGCGCATGTGCTGCAGACCCGCGTCAAGAAGCCCTACAGCTATGTGGTGCCCGCCAGCCTGTTCCCGTCCGAGGTAACGGTCACCGACCTGCAGGGCCGGGTCGTGCATCAGGTCGCCGATCTGCCCCTGCGCGACAACATCCCAACTCCATTTGACTCGGTCGCTCCGGGCCCGCGCGCGGTCCAGTGGCGCGCCGACGCCCCGGCCACCCTGGTCTGGGCCGAAGCCCAGGACGGCGGCGATTCCCGCAGCGCCTCCGAGGTCCGCGACCGCGTCCTGATGCTGGCCGCGCCGTTCAATGGCCAGCCGGTCAAGCTGATCGATCTGGACGAACGCTATGGCGGGGTCGACTGGGGTCGCGACGATCTGGCCATCGTCGGCAGCCGGTGGTTCAACACCCGCAACGAGACCCGCTATGTGGTCGATCCGTCGGACCCCGGTCAGGGCCGCGTCCTTCTGGAGCGCAACTACCAAGACCGCTACAACGATCCCGGCTCGCCGGTGTCCCAGCCGACGGGCAATGGCTTCAACGTCATGCGCTTCACCCCCGACGGCTCGCGCGTCCTGATGACCGGCGCGGGCGCGACGCGGCAGGGGGAATATCCCTTCCTGGCGGCGATGGACCTGAACACGGGCCAGTTCGAGCGGATCTGGACCTCGGCCCCTGGAGCCTATGAAAGCCTGGTCGGCATTCTGGACGACGAGGGCCGCCGTCTGGTCACACGGCGCGAGACGAAGGATATGCCGGGCAACCTCTATATCCGCAGCCTTGACGACGATCAGGCGGCGGCTCCGGCCACGGCCCTGACCGCCTTCCCCGATCCCGCGCCGCAACTGGCCGGGGTGTCGCGGGAGCTGATCACCTATACCCGCGCCGACGGGGTCCAGCTGTCCGGCACCCTGTATCTGCCGGCCGGTTACGACAAGGAGCGCGACGGCCCGCTGCCGCTGGTCATGTGGGCCTATCCGGCGGAGTTCACCGACGCCGCCGTGGCCGGTCAGGTTGTCGATACCGACAACCGTTTCGTGCGTCCCGGCGGGTCCAGCCACCTGTTCCTGCTGACCCAGGGCTATGCCGTGCTGGACAATCCGACCATGCCCATCATCGGCGTGAACGGGGCCGAGCCCAACGACACCTATATCGAACAGCTGAGCGCCTCGGCCGAGGCGGCTGTCAAGGCAGTGGTTGATCGGGGCGTGGCCGATCCGGACAAGATCGCCGTCGGCGGTCACTCCTACGGGGCCTTCATGACGGCCAACCTGCTGGCGCACACCGACCTGTTCCGCACCGGCATCGCGCGCTCGGGGGCCTATAACCGGACCCTGACGCCTTTCGGCTTCCAGGCCGAGCAGCGCACCTATTGGGAGGCGACCGAGACCTATCAGGAGATGTCGCCCTTCACCTATGCCAACCGGGTCAATGAGCCGATCCTGCTGATCCACGGCGAGGCGGACGACAACTCCGGCACCTTCCCCGTGCAGTCGGAGCGCTTCTATGCCGCGCTGAAGGGGCAGGGGGCGACGGTTCGCTACGTCGTCCTGCCGCTGGAGGCCCACGGCTATCGTGCCCGCGAGTCCGTCGGCCACACCCTGTGGGAGACGGTTCGATGGCTGGACCAGTACGTCAAGAATGCGGGCCCGCGTCAGGTCGCGGCAGCACCGGCATCGGCGGCATCGGGCACCCCCTGATTTCGTCGTCGCCGCGGTGCAACAATCTTGTTGCAACGCTGTTGTGTCTCGGTCCACCCTGACCGGACGCATCAGCCTGCAGGAGCCGCATTGGCGTTCGACGAAATGTCCGGAATGGGCGGCGAGGTCCGCGACAGCTATCGGGGTCTCGCCCAGTGGCTGGCGGACGCGCCGGAGGGCCTTTTGCAGGCGCGGTCGCGCCAGGCCGAGCTCTTCTTTCGCCGCATGGGCATCACCTTCGCCGTCTATGGCGAGGCGGAATCGAGCGAGCGGCTGATCCCCTTCGACGTCGTGCCGCGCATCATCGGGGCGTCCGAATGGGCGGGGCTAGAGGCGGGCCTGGTCCAGCGGGTCAACGTCATCAACGCCTTCCTGTCCGACATCTATGGCAAACAGGAGTGTCTGAAGGCCGGGATCATCCCGGCCGAACTGGTGCTGACCAATCCCTACTATGTGCCGCAGATGCAGGGCCGCCGCCCGCCGCGCGACATCTGGGTCCAGATCGCGGGCGTGGACCTGGTCCGCACTGGCGAGGACGGCTTCTATGTGCTGGAAGACAACTGCCGCACGCCGTCGGGTGTCTCCTACATGCTGGAAAACCGCGAGATGATGATGCGGCTGTTCCCCGACCTGTTCGCTGACTATCCGGTGCGCCCGGTCGAGACCTATGCCGACATGCTGCTGGCTTCCTTGCGCGGCTGCGCGCCGCTGGGGGCAGGGTCCGATCCGACGATCGTGCTGCTGACGCCGGGGCCCTACAACTCGGCCTATTACGAACACTCCTTCCTGGCCGACAAGCTGGGCGTGGAGCTGGTCGAGGGCAGCGACCTGTTCGTCGATGACGACCATGTCTTCATGCGCACCACCCAGGGCCGCCAGCAGGTGGACGTCATCTACCGCCGCCTGGACGATGACTTTCTGGATCCCCTGATGTTCCGCCCGGATTCGGCGCTGGGCGTCCCGGGCCTGATGACGGCCTATCAGGCGGGCAATGTGGCGCTGGCCAATGCGGTCGGCACCGGCGTGGCCGATGACAAGGCCGTTTACACCTACATGCCCGAACTGGTGCGCTTCTATACGGGTGAGGGGCCGATCCTGAAGAATGTGCCCACCTGGCGCTGCCGCGAGCCGGAAGCGCTGAAAGAGGTGCTGTCCAACCTCGATCAGCTGGTGGTCAAGGAGGTCGGCGGGTCCGGCGGCTATGGCATGCTGGTCGGCCCGGCCTCGACCAAGGCCGAGGTGGAGGCCTTCCGCAAGAAACTGATCAACGATCCCGACGACTTCATCGCCCAGCCGACGCTGGCACTGTCGACCGCGCCGACGCTCGACAAAGGCGAGTTGTCCAGCCGCCACGTCGATCTGCGCCCCTTCGTCCTGTCCAGCCCGGACGGCGTGAAGGTCGCGCCCGGCGGCCTGACCCGCGTCGCGCTGAAGGCCGGATCGCTGGTCGTCAACTCCAGCCAGGGCGGCGGAACCAAGGACACTTGGGTGCTGGATGTTTGAGATGATGGCACCACATTCCTCCCCCACCGGGGGAGG
>CALRXI020000023.1:0-28060 GCA_943372125.1 Brevundimonas vancanneytii | reverse complement strand
AGGGTCTGTTTGTTGACCTGGAACGGGAGTTCGGTGACCACGATGGCCTCGCGATCCTTGCGGATGGTCTCGATCGTGGCCTTGCCGCGCACGATAACCGAGCCGCGTCCTTCGCGCAGGGCGTTGCGGGGCGCGGTGCGGCCCATGATCTCGCCGCCCGTGGGGAAGTCAGGGCCGGGCACAATGTCCAGCAACGCCTCTTCGCCGAGGTTCGGATCGTCCAGCAGGGCGACACAGGCGTCGATAATCTCGCCCAGGTTATGCGGCGGGATATTGGTCGCCATGCCGACGGCGATGCCGCCCGCGCCATTGACCAGCAGGTTCGGAATCCGCGCCGGCAGGACGACGGGCTCCAGCTCCTTTTCGTCGTAGTTCGGCTGGAAATCGACGGTGTCCTTGTCGATGTCAGTCAGCAGGGCGGCCGCCGCCGGAGCCATCCGGGCCTCGGTGTAACGCATGGAGGCCGGCATATCGCCGTCGACCGAGCCGAAATTCCCCTGGCCATCGACCAGCATCAGACCCATGGAGAAGGGCTGGGCCATGCGGACCAGGGCCATATAGACCGAGGCGTCGCCGTGCGGGTGGAACCGACCCAGCACGTCACCGACCACACGCGCGCATTTCGAATAGGCGCGGTCGGGCGACATCTTCAGATCGTGCATCGAATACAGGATGCGGCGATGCACGGGTTTCAGCCCGTCGCGCGCGTCCGGCAGGGCCCGGGACACGATCACGCTCATGGCGTAGTCGAGGTAGGAGCGCCTCAGCTCGTCCTCGATGGTGATGGTCGAAATGTCACTGCCGCCCGAAGAGGGTGCGGCATTGGTATAGCTGTCGTCGGTCAAGGAAATCGGGCTTTAAATGGCCGGAATCGGAACGTGATCCGCTACCGCGTTTTCTAGCAGTCTGGCCCGCCCAAGGCAAAGTCGCCGCGACCGGGCATTCGTTCAATGCACAAGGATTTTTGCCCATGCGCCTGCCCCTGATCGCCGCCGGACTGATGAGCCTTCCGATGATCGCCTGCGCCCAATCGCAAGATATGGCCCAGCATGCCGGTCACGGTATGAATCACGGCGCAACGCGGGCGACCGTAGGCGCGACCGCCCAGGCTCCGCTGATGAATGCCCAAGGCGCGTCAGCCGGCACGGCGACCTTCCGTCAGGGCCCGACCGGCGTCCTGATCCGGGTCGAGGCCAGCGGCCTGACGCCCGGCTGGCACGGGCTGCACCTGCATGCGGTGGGTCAGTGCGAGGGCCCGGCGTTTCAGTCCGCAGGTGGACACGTCCAGCACAGTGCAGAGGCCAAGCCGCACGGCCTGCTGAACCAGGACGGCGATGACGCCGGCGATCTGCCCAATCTGTACGTGGGTGCCGACGGACGCGGCATGGCCGAGGTCTTCACGACGACGGCCGCGCTCGTTGACGGCGGCCCGGGCCAGTACCTGCTCGACGCCGACGGCTCCAGCATCATGATCCACGCCCAGCCCGACGACTATGTCAGCCAGCCCATCGGCGGATCGGGTGCGCGCGTCGCCTGCGGTATCGTCAGCGGCGGCTGACGGCCTGATCCCACCGTCCCGTCACTCGCTGACGGGGCGGGTCAGGTCGAACTCGGCCCGAAAGTGGCGGTTGGCGCGGCGCAGCTCATAGGCATAGATCCGCCCGGGATGGACCTCGACGGCCCAGACATTGGTGGTCGAGACGGCTGCGTTGCCCGCGTTAAACAGTTCGACGGAAAAATCATCGACGGGAAACTCCTGACGATTGGCGGTTCCCGTGCTGGTCGTGTCGCCACCATACCAGTGCAGGCCATCCGGATTGCCCTGCGGGTCGCGATGGTCGTGCTTCAGCGTCAGGCCCCCCTCCTCGTTACGGCTGATCACCCAGGTGCGGGATCGGTCCTCGCCGACCCAGAACGGAATACGGACCTCCTCGGCCGAACAGTCGCGCACATGCATCAGCAGGCGCTGGCTGGCGAAATCGGCATCCGCCGCGTCGGTCGTCACGACCCGCCCGACGAATCGCTGGCCACACAAGGCGTTGAGATTGGCCATGAAGGCGGTTTGCTGAGCCGCAGGCCTGGGTGTGGTCGCGCAGGCAGAGAGTGTTATCATCGCGGCGGCGGCAAGGGCGATCTGTTTCATCGGCGAACCCTAGCCGTGAGGCTCCAGATCGCCTAATCGCCGCCAATGCAGGTCGCTGCGCAATGCGCGTTGACTTCCGGGCGCGCCTGAGTATGTTCCGCGCCTCATATTTTAGCGGCTTTCGCCGTCGCAGAGGTAATTTCGATGGCCAAGCCAGCTTCAATCAAGATCCGCCTGAACTCGACCGCCGACACCGGCTTCTTCTACGTCACCAAGAAGAACGCCCGCACCATGACGGAAAAGATGGTCGTCAAGAAATACGATCCCGTCGCGCGCAAGCATGTCGAGTTCAAGGAAGGCAAGATCAAGTAATCCCTTGATCCTGATCCCGTTGAAAGCGCCCGGTCAAATGGCCGGGCGTTTTTCGTTGGGCGTTCCCTTGGCGACGCATGCTAGGCTTGCGCCATGAACGACGCCGAACCCGAGCCGATGGCTGCTGTCGAACAGCCACCGAGCGAAACACCGATCCAGAAGGCCCTGCGGCTGAAGCAGGCGACCATCAACGCCCGGCCGACACCGCCGAAAGGCGGCAAGTTTCAGCGCGAGCAGGCTGCGCGGATCGCCGCGGGCAAGTCCAAGCCCTGGATGAGCCGCTGACGGCAGCGGAATAAGCTAGCCCTCAGCCGACACGACTGCTGTCAGCGTGTGCGGCGGCCCCGGTCGTCTCCGCCGATAAACCAGCCAGCGATCCAGCTGACGATGCCCGTCACGATGGCCGCGCCGATCCCGGCCCACAGGCCGTCGACAACGAAGCCTTCCAGGAACATGGCGACCAGTCCGATCACGGCGGCATTCACCACCAGCAGGAACAGGCCGAAGGTGATGACCGTCAACGGGAAGGTCAGAATGGTCAGGATCGGCCGCACCACCGCATTGGCGATCCCCAGCAGCAGGGCCGCGATCAGCAGTGTCGTGGTCGAAGCCACCGCCACACCCGGCACGACCTGGGCCGCCAGCCACAGGGCCAAGGCGGTCACGGCGAACTGAATGATGAAACGCAGCATGGCAAAGCCTCCGGTCAGAACCTTGACCATAACGCCAACCGCTTGATCCGGCTCCCCTCATTCGCAACGATGGGTCAGGAGATTTCGATGACCCTTCACGCCCCCTACGACCCCGACAACATCTTCGCCAAAATCCTGCGCGGAGACATTCCATCCGTGAAGGTGTGGGAGGACGAGCACATTCTGGCCTTCATGGACGTCTTTCCCCAGTCCGAAGGCCACGTCCTGGTCATCGCCAGGCAATCGACGGCCCGCAATCTTCTGGAAATCGAGCCGGAAGTTCTGGCCCGCGTCATCGCGGCGACCCAGCGCACGGCTCGGGCGGTCGAAAAGGCCCTGAAGCCAGAGGGCTTCCAGATCCTGCAGTTCAACGGAGAGGCCGGCGGCCAGACCGTGTTTCACTTGCACTTCCATATCGTCCCGCGCTGGACCGACCGACCGATGAAGGGCCACGGCCATGCGCCGATGGCGGACACGGCGGTTCTGAAAGCGCTGGCCGAACGGATCGCGGCTGAATTGGAGCCCATCAGGTGAACCGGATGGCCGGCCCCGGGTTCGGAGAGCCCGCACCGACGTTCGCCACGCCAGGAGTGAGCAATCCGCGCTACGTCTTCGACACGGCGGCGGGACGATATCTGCTGCTGGCCATCGTTCATGCCGGACCGGCCGTCGATGCTGCGGTTCGAACGCTCGAGCAGCGACGCAAGTTATTTGATGACGTCCACGCCAGCGCTTTCGTGCTGATCGTCGGTCCCGATTCGAAGCGAAACAGCCGCACGGATGAACTGCCAGGCCTGCGTTTCCTGTTCGACAGCGAGGGCGCGATCGCCGCGCGTTATGGGGCCGCCGCGACGGATCGCTGGTTCCTGATCGATCCGGCCTTGCATGTGCTGGCTGCGGCACCGCCCGATCAGGCTGGGCGGATGATCGAGCGGCTGGCTCAGCTCCCGCCTCCGGCCCATCATTCCGGCTCGGACGGATTGGCACCGATTCTGATCACCCCCCGTATTTTCGAACCTGCGTTCTGCGAAGCGCTGATCGCCCTCTATCGCGACAAGGGCGGCGAAACCTCAGGCTTCATGCGCGAGGTCGACGGGGTGACCACGCTGATGGTCGATGACAATCACAAGCGCCGCAGTGATGTGATCGTCGAGGACGAAAGGCTGCAGAAGCAGATCATGGCCCGCCTGCGTCAGCGCCTGGTGCCGCAGATCGTAAAAGTCTTCAACTTCGAGCCGACCCGGATCGAGCGCTATCTGGTCGCACGTTATGATGCCGAAACCGGGGGCTTTTTTCGGCCACACAGAGACAATACGACCCGAGGTACAGCCCACAGGCGGTTCGCCGTCTCCATCAATCTGAATGCCGATTATGACGGCGGCGACCTGCGGTTTCCGGAGTTCGGCGACCGGAGCTATCGCCCGCCGCCGGGCGGAGCCTGCGTTTTCTCATGTTCGGTCCTGCACGAGGCGACGCCGGTGACGCGGGGCGAACGGTTCGCCTTTCTGCCCTTCCTCTATGACGAGGCGGCGGCGGTGATACGCGAGGCCAATCTAAAGTATCTGGACCCGGCTCTTATGGCGTGACCGGTCAGGTCCCTCTGAACTGCAGGTCCGCCAGCCGGGCATAAAGACCGCCCTGTGTAATCAGCGAGGCGTGGGTCCCCTCCTCCACGACGCGCCCGTCCTCCATCACCACGATGCGGTCGGCCCGCAGCACGGTGGCCAGTCGGTGGGCGATGACGATGGTGGTGCGGGTCTCCATGGCCTGATCCAGCGCCATCTGGACCAGCTGCTCGCTCTCGGCGTCCAGGGCGGAGGTCGCCTCGTCCAGCAGCAGGATGGGCGCGTCACGAACCAGCGCACGGGCGATGGCCATGCGCTGACGCTGCCCCCCCGACAGGCTCTTGCCGCGTTCGCCCAGAGGCGTGTCGAACCCCTCGGGCAGGGCCTCGACGAAGGTCAGGGCCTGAGCCTCCCTAGCGGCCTCGCGGACTTCGGCATCCGAGGCGGTTTCGCGCCCGAAGCGGATGTTTTCATTGGCGGAACCCGAAAAGAGGGGCGCTTCCTGGGAGACCCAGGCGAAGCGATTTCGCACGGCGACCGGATCGGCGTCGCGCACATCGACCCCATCGACCGACACTACGCCCGATTGCGGATCGTAGAAGCGCAGCAACAGTCGGAATACCGTGCTCTTGCCCGCGCCGGACGGCCCGACCAGGGCCACGGTCTCGCTGGGACGCACCGTCAGGCTGAAGCCGCGCAGCGCCGGCAGGTCGGGACGGCCGGGATAGGTGAAGCCCACATCGGTCATCGACACCTGACCGACCGGCGGTTCCGGCAGGGCGACCGGCACGGGCGGCGCGGCGATGGCGGCCTGGCTGCGCATCAGTTCATCAATCCGCTCCATGGCCCCGGCCGCCTTCTGGACATCGCCCCAGCTCTCACCCAGCGCGCCGACGGCGGCAGCGGAGAATACGGACAGCAGAACGAACTGAAGCAGCGCGCCGGTGCTCATCCGCCCGGCGATCACGTCCTGAGCACCCAGCCAAAGCACCAGGGTGACCCCGCCGAACATCACGATGATGATCAGGGCCGTCATCAGGGCCCGGGCCCGCATGCGGATCAGGGAGACACCGAACGCCTCCTCCACCGCCTGGCCGAAGCGCGCGATGGACGACGCCTCGCGGCCAAAGGCCTGAACCGTCTCTATGGCGTCCACGCTCTCGCCCGCAAAGCCCACGGCTCCCGCGAACCGGTCCTGCGACCGAACCGTCAGCTGGCGCACTGTGCGTCCAAAGACGAACAGCGGCACGATCAGCACCGGCACGATCAGCAGGACGAAGGCGGTCAGCTTGGGGCTGACGATGAACAGCAGGATCGTCCCCCCGACCAGCGTCAGCGCATTGCGGATCGCATAGGAGACCGAGGTCGTCATCAACGTCTCGATCAGGGCGATGTCGGTCGTCAGACGCGACAGCACCTCGCCTGTCCGCATCTTGGCATAGAAGGCCGGATCCAGCGTCAGGATGCGCTCGAACAGCCCCTTGCGCAGATCGGCGATGACCCGCTCGCCGCTCTTGGTCACATAGAAATAGCGGACCGCCGTAGCCAGGCCGAGGAACAGGGCGTTGGCTCCCAGCACCAGGAACCACAGATTCAACTGACTGCCGCCGTCCTTGAAACCGTTGTCGATGGCTCCCCGTGCGGTCGCCGTCAGGCCCAGAGACGCCCCCGTCGAGGCCAGCAGCCACAGGCTGGCCATGACCAGCTGGCCCTTGTGACGCAGCGCATAGGGGACCAGCCGCAACAAGGGGCGCACATCGCGCGACTTGGTGCGACGCGCGGCTGCCTCCGAAATCTGTTCGCTGAGCTGAGCGCCCGCACCGGGCCGCGCCCTCAGGTCGGCGGAATCGGTCTGGGCGGCAAAGGTTTCGGTCATCGTGCGCGCCTCTTGCCCCGGAACGCCCCCCGGTGTAAACGCCGCCGCTCATTCCCGCCGGGTTCTGTTGTCACAGGCACGGCGGGTTTCTCATTTTCGCGCACCGACGGTCGGCATCGTCATCGCGCCAGAGACAACGGACGACGACCATGAAGCCCGACACACACCCCGACTACCATTTCATCACCGTCACCATGACGGATGGTACGACCTATCAGACGCGCTCGACCTATCAGAAGGAAGGCGCTGTGCTGAACCTGGACATCGATCCCTTGACGCACCCCGCCTGGACCGGCGGCAACCAGCAGATGCTGGACCGTGGTGGCCGCGTGTCGCGCTTCAACAACAAGTTCGCCGGCTTCATCAAGAAGTAGGGCCCTACCCGCCGGTGTGTGCGCCAAAGCCACACCCTGAGGTTTGCAGATCACGAAGGCGTTGGGCCCCGGCCCAGCGCCTTTCTGTTTGGCCGGAACGCCGGTAATATGAACGCGTTGACCGTCGCGGGGCGTGGACGTGGTGTCCGCATCGACGGCCGAAAGATGCGACTGAGATGAATCGTAGGCAATTGGGTCTGGGCGCGGCTGTAACGGCCATGGCCTCGGCGGCAGGTCTGGCCGCGCAGGCACAGACCCGCGATCCGGCCGCCGTCGCCTTCTACAACGGCTTCAACGACCAGCTGGCCCGCCTGCCAGAGGCAATCCAGCCCGACGTGCGCGCCTTCTACGAGCTGAATGGCTGGCGTCCCGTCTGGACAGCCGATCGTCTGCGCGGACTTCAGGCCGCCTCGATGCGGGCCGAGCGCCACGGCCTGTCGCCCGCCGACTATTTCGACTTCCAGGCCATGGCCGCCGACCGCAGCGCCGCCGAGATTCGCACCACGGCTGCCGCCCTGACCTATGGCCGCGTCCTGGCCGAGGGTCGTGTCCGGCCCGAGGACGTCGAAGACCTTTGGGAGATGCAGAAGAACCGCGTCGATCTGCCCACCGGCCTGAACGACGCTCTGGCCCAGAACCGCCTGCTGGACTGGTTCGAGGGTCTGGCTCCGACCGACATCGGCTACACCAACCTGTCGGCCGGCTATGTCCGCTACCGCCGCCTGAGCGCATCGGGCGGCTGGCCCACTTTTCGCCAGGGCGGCACGATCGAGCCTGGGTCCAGCGACTCGCGTATCCAGCCGCTGATCAAGCGCCTGGTCGCCGAAGGCGATCTGAGTGCGGAGGCCGGAGCGCGTCTGGCCTCGGCGGGCAATGTCTACAATGCCGAAATCCAGGCCGGCGTTCGCAGCTTCCAGACCCGGCATGGCCTCGGGGCCGACGGGCGCATCGGCGCTGGGACCCAGCGCTCGCTGGGCGCCTCCGTCGAGGATCGCGCGCGCCAGATCGCGCTGAATCTGGAACGCCGGCGCTGGCTGAAGCGCGACGTCAATCCCGAGCGGATCGAGGTCAATACCGCCGCCGCCATCATGGTCTACTGGAAGGACGGACGCCCCGTTCACTCCAACCGGGTGGTCGTGGGCAGCCCCGAGAACCAGACTCCCAGCCTTGAGAAGCCGTTCGCCTCGGTCGTAGCCAATCCACCCTGGTATGTGCCGGCCGGCATTGCCCGGCGTGAAATCCTGCCACGTGGGCCGGGCTATCTGGCCAGCCAGAACATGTATGTGACACCCCAGGGGAATGTCGTTCAGCGCGCCGGCCCGCAGGCGGCCCTAGGCTATGTGAAGTTCGAACTGCGCGACAGCTATGCCATCTTCCTGCACGACACCCCGACCAAGGCGGCCTTCAACCTGTCGGTTCGTCAGCGGTCGCATGGCTGCGTGCGGGTGCAGAATGCGGTCGAGTTCGCGCGCATCCTGCTGTCCCCCGACCCCGCCCTGCTCGGCGAGTTCGACACGGCCCAGGACACGCGCGAGACCAAACGCATCCAGACGGGCCGCGAAATCGGGGTGCGTCTCCTTTATTGGACGGCCTTCGTCGACGGTCAGGGCCGAGTGGCCTTCCGCGAGGATGTCTACAGCCGCGACGCGAAACTAGCCGACGCCCTGGGCATCGCGGTCAGCCTTCCGCGCGTGGTGGCCGATGGCCGGACAGACGCCAACGACGTCGGACCGTAAGCCCTAACGCCCGAAGGCCGCCGTCAGTCGGTCCATCTGGCTCTGGACCGGATTGGTCGGTGCCTCATCGGGCGCGTCCCTGTACATACGACGGTCCAGGTGAAGGACGCGGTCGTACAGCTTCTCGGCCTGGACCAGATATTCGACCAGGGCGATCGGCAGTTCCGGATGGCTGGGTTCCGTCGAGGGCTTGCGGTCGGCCAGGCGATAGCGGGCGTCGCAGGCAGCCAGCGCGCTCATGTCGCCTTCCCGCACGGCCCTCTGGACCAGCAGCCAGGACGCGATCTGCATCAGACGCGTCGTCAAGGTCATGCTCTCGCTGGCGTAGGCCAGGGCCGTGGCCCGTGACAGCAGCCGCGATTCGCGCCGCCCGTCGCCGTCCAGATAGGCGGCGGTATCCTCGACCAGTTCCATTCCTTCGCGGAAGGTGCGGTCGAACAGCTCCGAGCGCGCGAAATCGTCCACCACGGCGGCGCGATCCCGTCCGGCAGGCATGACAGGCATGGGGGCGGCGGGGTCTTCGATCGGCATGACTTCAGTCAGATTCATGGAACAGGCGCACTCGTATCACGACCGGCACGATTTCGCGCGGCGAGAGAACGGTCTGCAACGGCCATGCCACAAGATGTCCGTCATCGGCCGAAGTTGAACAGGGCGTCTGCGGCGTTGCGCTGGCTGGACTTGCCGTCGATGGCCACGCGGCAGCGTTCTATCTCGGCTTCCAGCGTCTCGATCCGCATCTTCAGGTCTTCGACCGAATAGGGATCGAGGTCTTCCCGGATCACGGCGATCAGGGATGCGCCGCGTGCGGGACGGGGTTCGTTGTCTTCGAACATGCTCACCTCCTCCTTGGCCAGGGCCGTCAGAACCGACTAGGAAACGCCGGGACACGGACATTTGCAAGGACGACGCTCAGGATGAAGGCGATCGACATCGACGGCGGTTCCGGACCGGCCGAGGCGCTCCGGCTGGTTGAGCGGCCCGATCCCGTCGCGGGACCCGGCGAAATTCGCATCCGGGTCAGGGCGGCGGGCGTCAATCGTCCCGATCTTCTCCAGCGCCGAGGCCTCTACCCTGCCCCGCCCGGCGCGCCAGCGGGGCTGGGGCTGGAAGTGGCCGGCGAGGTCGATCAGGTCGGCGACGGCGTGACCCGCTGGGCGATCGGCGATCGCGTTTGCGCCCTGCTCGGCGGCGGCGGGTATTCAGAGCTGGCGGTGGTCGATGCCCGGCATGCCCTGCCGGTGCCCGACGATACTGACTTCATCCAAGCGGCAGCACTGCCCGAGACCGTATGCACTGTCTTTACAAATGTGTTCGAAGCGGGCGCTCTGAAGGCAGGCGAGACTCTGCTGATCCATGGTGCGACCAGCGGGATCGGCGTCACCGCCATTCAGATGGCCAAGGCGGCGGGTGCGAGGGTGATCGCCACCTCGCGCGGGGCGACCAAGGCTATAGCCGCGCGACAACTGGGCGCTGACCTCAGCCTGGATGCCACGGTCGACGACCTGCGCGCCGCCATCGCGGACTTCGGCGGTGTGGATGTCCTTCTGGACATGGTCGGCCGGGACTATGCCGCGCTGAATCAGACGGTGCTCAACCGGTTCGGCCGCTGGGTCGTCGTCGCCACGCTGTCGGGCGCGAAAGCAGAGATCGACCTCGCCGCCTTGATGATGAAGCGCATCGTCCTGACCGGCTCGACCCTGCGTGCGCGTCCGGCCGACGAAAAGGCCAGACTGATCGGTCAGGTCGAGGCGGTAGCCTGGCCCTGGATCGCAGCGGGCCAGGTTGGACCGCCGGTGGAAGCGACCTATCCTCTGGCGGAGGCCGCAGCCGCCCACCTCAGGCTCGAGGCGGGCGACCATGTCGGCAAGATCGTACTGACGGTCTGATCGCTACCAGCGACCACCGCCACGACGTGCCGGACGCAGCGAGGAGATGCTGTCGTTCAGACGCCATTGGGCCATGTTCTGCACATCGACGTCGAACACCGTGCAGCGTCCGCCGAAGTTGGCGTCGGTGCACAGTTCCCAGGCTCCACGAAGCTGGAACGAGCTGATCGCATCGTTCATGCCGGTATTGCGCAGATTGGCGACCTCGCCGTTGAACTGCATCGCCTGACCGCGATAGTTGGCATCCCGGTAGACGACAATGCTCTGACGTCCGCCGTTCCATCCGCCGCCGGGACCACCGGGGTTCCAGCCGCCACCCGGACCGCCCGGATAGCCGCCGCCGCCGCCGCCGGGCCGACCCTCGTCATCGCCACGGTAAGGACCGCAGGTCAGAAAGCCGTCGTTGTTCCGGATCTCGTAGCTGGAGCAGCGCGCCAGCTCGATCGAGGTCGCGCGGATGTCGTTCCGGCGCGTGCGACAGTCGGCATACAGACGCCCGCGATTCACATATTCGCCGCTACAGCTGTCGCGATAGTCGCCGCGCGGTGCGCCGCGTTCCTGTATCGGGGCCTCGACCCCGGACATCATCGCCGCGGCAGCCAATGCTTCAAGCAACATGATACCCTCCCAATGTTCAGTCTCAGACGCCCAACGCGCCACTGACCCCAATGTTCAACACCCGCGATGAACCTTGGCTGTACGAGATTGCAGGCTTTCGTTTTCTTTTCCAGAGAATGCGCTTATATCCGGGATATCAACGCCCGGTCGAAAGGCCGGGCGCCGTCGTATCCGGAGCCCGACTTTCTGGCCCCGTCCTAGAACCGGAATACTCGCATGACCGACATTCTGATGCCCAAGGCCACTGCGGTCTGGCTGGTCGACAACACCTCCCTGACGTTCGAGCAGATCGCCGACTTCTGCGGACTGCATCCGCTGGAAGTGCGCGGCATCGCCGATGGCGACGTGGCGCGCGACATCCGAGGTGCCGACCCGCTCGTCAACGGCCAGCTAAGCCGCGAGGAACTGGACAAGGCCCAGAACGACGAAAACTACCGCATGCAGGCCGTGGTCAGCCGCCATGCCGAAATGATGAAGGCCGCCAAGCCGGCGCCGAAATATACGCCGGTGTCGCGTCGTCAGGACCGCCCGGACGCCATCGCCTGGTTCGTGCGCAACCACCCCGAGGTGACCGACGCCCAGATCGCCAAGCTGCTGGGCACGACCAAGTCCACGATCGAGAGCGTGCGCAACCGCACCCACTGGAACAGCGCCAACATCAAGCCCGTCGATCCCGTGACCCTGGGCCTGGTCGGTCAGATCGTTCTGGACGACCTGGTCAAGAAGGCCGCCGACAAGAAGGCCAAGGACGACGCCAAGAAGGGCGGCGCAACCCTGCAGCCCGCCGATGCCCCTGTCGAGCCGGTCGAGGAAGAGTTCGTACCCGAGGCCCGCGAACGCCGCGGTGCCGAGCCCACGGCGGAGTCGGTGTTCGGCTCCAAGGACTGATCGTCTTCTCGCCAAAGAAAACGGCCCCGGAGATTGCTCTCCGGGGCCGTCTTCAATTTCGGACTTCGGAGACGCCGCTATCCGGCGCGCGCCTCCAGACTGGTAATCTGTTCCTTGAGCCGGAGCTTCTGCTGCTTCAGCTCGCGCACACGAAGCGAATCCGTGGCCGGGTGGGTGATCTCGCGCCGGATGGTCTCATCCAGATTGCGATGACGGTTTCCCAGTTCGCGGATACGGGCTTCGATGGTCATGGCTTTCGCCTCCATGTCTAAGGACCGATAGCGACACCCTGGCACCGACCCGCTGGCTTGCGCATCGGACCCGGTATCGCCACTAGTGAGCGCCCAGCTTGACCGGCTGTAGAATCACATTCCGGTGATCGCCGATCCGACCGGACAGACAGACAGAGCCTGGAGCCCGAATTGGCCGAAGTTGTGAACACAGCCATACGGAACCCGCCCCAGCGACTGGTGGTCGGGATTTCCGGTGCATCCGGCGTGACTTATGGCGTGCGCGTGCTGGACGCCCTGCGCGAACTGGGCGTCGAGAGCCATCTGGTCGTCACCCGCGCGGCCCTACTGACGCTGTCGCAGGAAACCGATCTGACCCCCGACGATCTGACCGGCCGGGCCGATGTGGTGCACAAACTGGCGGACATCGGGGCCACCATCGCCTCGGGTTCGTTTCGCACGCTCGGCATGATCGTCGCCCCCTGTTCGGTCCGCACCATGAGCGAGATCGCCACCGGCGTGACGTCCAACCTGCTGACCCGTGCCGCCGACGTCGTGCTGAAGGAGCGGCGGCCGCTGGTGCTGATGGTGCGCGAAACGCCGTTTCACCTGGGCCACCTGCGGACCATGACGGCCCTGACCGAGATGGGGGCCATCATCGCGCCTCCCCTGCCCGCCTTCTATGCGCGGCCTAAATCCATCGAGGACATCGTCGATCAGTCGGTCGGGCGGGCGCTGGACCTGTTCGGGCTGGACTGGTCCGCCGTACGCCGCTGGGACGGGCTCAAGGGCGCGCCAGAGGCATGAGCGGCGGAAGCGACGGCCTGTGGCCCTGGGTCCTGACCGCCTATGCCGCCCCCGGCGTGGGCCAGGCCTGCCTCGAGCTGCAGGATAGCGCTGGCCAGAACGTGCCCCTCCTGCTCTGGGCGGCTTGGACCACTGCCACGGGACGCGCCCTGGACGAGGATACCCGCGAAGCCGCCTGCGACACGGCCCGCGTCTGGGAAGAGACTGCCATCGCGCCGTTGCGGGCGGTCCGCCGCGCCTTGAAGATCAAGGCTGTCGACATGAACGACGACGATCGCGAAGCCGTCCGCCGTCAGGTCAAGGCCACCGAACTGGACGCCGAGCGTCGCCTGCTGCTGGCGCTGGAGGCCTTGAGCCCCGCTGCCTCAGGACCGGCTCGCCCCGCGACCGATGCGCTGGTGGCCGTCGCCCGCACCTGGTCGTCATCGATTCCGCGGCCCGGCCTGATCCGTCTGGCCGAACGCCTTCCGGCCTGAGCGGTCGCACGATATAAGCGCCCGTCCGGGGACCACCATGAACGACGACGAACCGTTTCTGAGCGAAGAAGACAAGGCCCTGGAGGCCCGGCTGAAGGCCCTTCAGCAGGAGCATGCCGACCTGTCGGCCTCCATCGAGGCCCTGGGCCACATGCCCATACCGGACCAGCTGATGATCGCGCGACTGAAGCGCAAGAAGCTGACGCTGAAGGACGAGATCGTCCGGATCGAAAACCTGATCCTGCCCGACATCATCGCCTGAGTAGGGATCAGGCGGCGCGGCTGACCGCGAAATCCGCCAGTTGTTCCAGTGCAGCGCGCCATTCGCCCGCAGGCAGGGCCTTCAGTGCGATCTTGGCGGCATCGGCATAGGCATAGGCCGTGTCCAGCGTCGTCGTGACCGAACCGGTGCCGATGATCAGTTCGCGGGCGCGGCGGAAGTCGTCCTCGGTCCGTTCGCCCTTGTTGATGGTGCGCTCCCAGAACGCATCCTCGCGGCCGCGCGTGCGGGCGGCGGCCAGCAGCAGGGGCATGGTCACCTTGCCCTCGTGGAAGTCGTCGCCGGCATTCTTGCCCAGCACATCGGACGACCCGCCGTAATCCAGCGCGTCGTCGGCCAGCTGGAAGGCCAGGCCCAGGTTCAGGCCGTAGGAGCGCAAAGCCTCCACCGCCTTGTCGCCCGCCCCGGCCCCCACGGCCCCGGCCTCGGCAGCGGCGGCGAACAGCTCGGCGGTCTTGGCCGAGATGATCCGCAGATAGGTTTCCTGATCCAGGTTCAGGTCGTGGGCCCGGGTCAGTTGCAGCACCTCGCCCTCGGCGATCACGCTGGAGGCCCGCGCCAGAATGCCGAGCGCCCGCATCTGGCCCGTCTCGACCATCAGCTCGAAGGCGCGGGCGAACAGGAAGTCGCCGACCAGAACGCTGGACGGTGCGCCCCAGATCAGATGGGCTGCCACCTTGCCGCGCCTCAACTGCGACGCATCGACCACGTCGTCATGCAGCAGTGTCGCCGTATGAATGAACTCCACCGCCGCCGCCAGCTTGATCGGGGCCTCGATATCGCCCTTTGCACCGGCGGCCCGCGCCGCGGCCACAGTCAGCAGGGGCCTCAGCCGCTTGCCGCCTGCCGCGACGATGTGGTCGGCCAGCAGGGGAATGACCGGCACCTGCGACTGCATGCGGGCCACGATCAGCCGGTCGACCGCCGCCATGTCGGCACGCGCCAGCCGAACCAGGGGCTCGACGTCACCCTTCATGCGGGGTTCGGCCAGGGTGACAGCGTCCAACAGCTTACTCGTTCGGCATGCGCGAGAAAGGATCGCGCCGGAAAATCCTGACGCCGCCTTGCCTGACGACGACGCACCGCACAATGGTGATGGCCCAAGAAAGGGTCAAGCCGCGTGACCGTCGCACCACTGCCACACCTGACAGCCGAGGTCGTCGAAAATGCCCTCTTGGGCGGGCGGGTTCGGCTGCGCCAACCGGCCAGTGGCTATCGCGCGGGTATGGACGCCGCTCTCTTGGCTGCCGCCGTTGCGGGCAGGCCCGGCGAACGCCTGATCGAGGCCGGCTGCGGGGCCGGCGGCGCACTGATGCAGATCGCCGCGCGCCAGCCAGACATCGCGCTGGTCGGGCTAGAGCGCGATGCCGCGATGGCGGAACTCGCGCGGGCGAACGCGATCCTGAACAGCACCACGGCCAGCATTGTCACGGGCGATGTCGCCACAGGCTTTCGCGCACTGGACCTGCCGCCATTCGACTGGGCCATATGCAATCCGCCGTTCTTCGACGATCCCGCCGCCCTGCGTGCTCCGGCACCGGGCAAGCGCGATGCCTGGATGGCGGACGACGGTCTGCGGGCCTGGACGCATTTCCTGCTGAAGGCGGTGCGCGAAGGTGGGCGGATCGTCGTCATCCACCGGGCGGATCGGCTGGCGGACCTATTGTCGCTTCTGGGCGAAACGGCCGGCTCGTTCTGCGTCAGAGGCATTCACCCCCATGCGGACGAGCCCGCCAAGCGGGTGTTGGTGCAGGCGATCAAGACCGGTCGCGCGCCCTTGCGTCTATTGCCGCCCCTGATCCTGCACGACCGCAGCGGGGCCAAGCATACGCCCGAGGCCGAGGCGATCCTGCGTGGCGAAGCCACCCTTCCCTTCTAGCCCGGGCCTTCTGATAGGCGACCGCTTCGTCTAAAGCGGTGCCATGTCCCTGCGCCCCCTCTTCGTCACCCAGGTTTACGAGGCCAGTCTGGCCGACACGCCCGGCTTCGACGTCTTCAACGCCGAACTGGCCGAGGCCTGCCGCATGCTGGCGGTCGAGGATCACGCGGGTCGCGCCTGGTGCAAGGCGCACGGCTATCGCGGCTACACCTCCTACGGCTCCCTGACCGACCTGCCCCAGCGCCTGCCGGAGTTCGCCGACCTGAAGCGGCACCTGGATCGCCACGCCGTCGCCTATGCCAAGGCCCTGAACTTCGATCTGGCCCGCAAGCCGCGACTGGACAGTCTGTGGGTCAATATCCTGAAGCCCGGCGGCAGCCATACCGGCCACATCCATCCCCACGCCTTCCTCAGCGGCACTGTCTATATCGAGGTCCCGGACGGGGCCTCGGCCCTGAAGCTGGAAGACCCCCGCCTGCCCATGATGATGGCCCGTCCCGGCGTCCACGCCGACGCCCCCGAGGCAGAGCGTCCCTTCGTCTATCTGGCCCCCCGCGCAGGCACGGTCCTGATGTGGGAAAGCTGGCTGCGCCACGAGGTGCCGGTCAATGCCGCCAAGACCGAGCGGATCTCGATCAGCTTCAACTACGCCTGATCACGGCAGACGCAGTACCCGGTCCAGGCTGAGCGGACCCGCACCGAAACGGACGAGATAGAGCAACAGCGCGCCCCATAGCAGATGGGTTGGCCATCCCAGCGGATAGACGAAGATCTGGATGACCAGCGTCATGCCCAGCAGGGCCAGTGCAGAAACCCGCGTCATCAGCCCCAGCACGATCAGGATGGGAAACAGATGCTCCGAATATGTGGCCAGATGGGCGGCAATGTCGCTGGGGATCAGCGGCACCTGATACTCGGTGGCGAACAGGCTGTAGGTGCTGTCGGTGATGTCCAGGAAACCCTCCACCTTGGTGCGGCCGGACAGGAAGAAAACCGCGGCGATGGCGACGCGGATGATCAGGCTGATGACGGCGGCCGGAAGCAGGCGCGCGATCAGGTCGGGGATGAAGGCCAGGGCGGGACGTACGGCGGTATGGGCGACGGTGTCGGTCATGGTCGGGCTTTCAGCTCAGGTGGGTGAACAGGCCCGCACTCAGCAGGCCCGAGAAAAGGCGGGCGATGTCGGTATCGTGAGCCTGTCCCTGGACCTCCAGCGCCACCCGGCCCAGCGGCAGGTCGCGGCGACAGCCGTCGAGGAACAGCCATTCGACGCGCGATAGCCGACGGTGAAGCACCGTCATGTCGGGTCGATGGATGACCAGGCCTTCGGGGCTGTCGGTCCAGTCGACGACCTGATCCGGCGCGCCGTCCGGTCGGTTGGCCAACCAGAGCGAGGGCGCGGTCCAGTCGAACCAGAACAGCTGGACCGAGGGATGCAGCGTTGCGCGTGAACCGAACAGGTCGCGCCCGTCCAGACCGTCGGCCGTCAGCACAGGCTTATCGGCGGCGCGATGGGCCCGGCTCCAGGCCATATCCATACGTGCGACCGGTGCCAGATACGGCAGGGAGTGCGCTGGCTCGAACCGGGCCAACCAGGCCGGAAACGCCTGCCCATAATCGTCCAGGACGGGACTGGTCGGTGGATGTTCGGCGGCGAAGATCAGGGCGGCGTCGCGAAACCAGTCCTCTCCAACCAGCTGCTGGACCGTGGGGAACAGACCGGCCAAGGCGTCGGCGCGCCCCTTGGCGACGGTGTTGCGATAGACGGCCAGTCCAGCCTCGTCGCCGGCCAGCCAGGGCACAAGCGTTTGATCCGATCCGGTGATCGCAGCGTCGAGCGCTCGGTGAAATGCTTCAGGCACGCAGCGCCTCCTCTACCGCGACCAGCACGGCGTCGGCGCGGTCCCGCTCGATCATCAGGTCTGCAAAGGCCGGCAGGTTGTCGTCGCGCTCGATCAACGTCGGACGCGGCCCGATACGGGCGATGGTGCGGGCATAGAGCGCCCAGACCGGTTGGGAGACCGGGGCGGCATGGCTGTCGATCAGCAGTCGCTCGCCGTGCTCCGGATCGGAGTCATGCCCGGCCAAATGAATTTCGCCGATCTCCTCGACCGGCAGGGCATTCAGATAGTCCAGGGCCGAGGCACCCAGATTGTTGGCGCTGACATGGACGTTGCTGATGTCCAGCAACAGGCCGCACCCCGTGCGCCGGACCATCTCGCTCAGCAGTTCCGGCTCCGACATCTCGTGACCACGAAGGTCCAGATAGTGGGAGGGATTTTCGATCAGGATTTGCCGCCCCAGCACGTCCTGGGTGCGTGAGACGTTGGCGCAGATCTGGTCCAGCATGGCGCGACTGCGCACGAAGGGCAGAAGGTCTGGATGGTAGACCTCACCCCGCCGCGACCAGGCCAGATGTTCGGATACGACGAACGGCTCGAACCGATCCGACAGGGCCTTCAACCGTGCCAGGTGATCCTCATCCGGCGGCTGGTCGCCCGCCAGCGACAGGCCGACGCCGTGCAGGGACAGCGGCTTGTCCTGGCGAATGGCATTCAGCCAGGCCAGCCGGGGCCCGCCGTCGACCATATAGTTTTCCGCATGGACCTCGAACCACAGACCGGCCGCCGACGCGGCCAGGGCTTCTTCGTAATGCACGGATTTCAGCCCCAGCCCCGCCGTGGGGGCGTCAGAAGGGGGAACCGCAGCCGGCCTGTGGGTCATTCGCCTGATCCGATCAGCGGGAGATCGGGGTCAGCGAACCATTGCCCGCCGGCGTGCGGATGGAGGTGCAGGTGCCGCGCGGGACGTTCTTCCAGGCATTGCCCTGATAGTTGCGCACCGAGGTGCCGGCGCAGGTCGTGCCGGGGCCGGCGGCACAGTCATTCTTGCCCGCCATGGCGACGCCATAGCATTTCTCGACGGCGGGGGCCGGGGCCTGGCGGTTGTTGTTCTGCGAGGACTGGGCATAGGCGGCGCTGGCACCGGCGGCCAGGGCGACGGCGACCAGGCCGGTGGAGGTCAGGGTCTTGGCGTTCATCAGAAGGCTCCTTTGAAAGGGTGGTGGCCGGTCGTCCGGTCACACCTCCCCATTCGCCGGCGCCCGTCCGGCGGTTACAGCCACGCTGGAAAAAATCGCGTCGAATTTTCGACAGACGGCCTGTAACCCTTTGCTTGACGCGCGCGTATGGACCCCATGACGTGACAGATCGCGAAGCTCATCTGAAAGCCTTGATGCTGCGTGGCCTTGCGGGTGACGCGGGGGCCTGGCGCGTGCTGTTGACGGACATGGGCGGCCATCTGCGGCAGTTTTTCACACGACGCCTTTACGACGGAGCGGCTGACGCCGAGGACCTGGTGCAGGAGACATTGATCGCCATCCACGCCAAGCGCGCCACATGGGACCCCAGCCAGCCCTTCACGGCCTGGGCCTTCTCGATCGCACGCCACAAGCTGATCGATCATCTGCGGCGTCAGGGACGCCGCCCGACCGCCCCGCTGGACGACGCCGGCGACCTGTTCGCCGATCACACCGTCGAGGATGGCGCGGCAAGGCACGACCTGACCCGCGTCCTGTCTCTCCTGCCGATGCGCCAGCGTCGCCTGATCGAGGACATCCGGGTCCAGGGCCTGTCGGTCGCAGAGGCCGCAGAACGCCACGGCTATTCCGTCGCCGCCGCCAAGGTCAGCGTCCACCGCAGCCTGAAGACCCTGACCGCCCGATTTGCGCCCTCACAGGTGCATGAAGGGATTTCCGATGAAGACTGACGACCTGATCACCGCCCTGTCGGCCGACCTGCCCCCTGCCCGGCGGCCCGAGCGCCGTCTGCTGCTGTGGCTGGTTCCCGCGGCCGTCCTGGTCCTGATCGCCGTCGGCCTGTGGCTGGGCTTTCGCAATGACCTGATGCTGGCCATGCGGGGGCCGACCTTCTGGGCCAAGGCCGCCTATACGATCGCCCTGGCCATCGCGGGCTTCTGGCTTCTGGACCGTCTGGGTCGCCCCGGTGTCAGTGCGCGCGCCCCGCTGATGTTGCTGGGCCTGATCCTGACCGCTGTTCTCGGCCTCGCCGCCTATGAGCTGGTCGCGATGCCCATGCCGGACCGCATGCACGCCGTCATGGGTGACAGCGCCCGCGTCTGCGCGCCCAACATCGTCCTGCTCAGCCTGATCGCGGCCCCCTTCGTCTTCTGGGCCGCACGGGCATTCGCTCCCACCCGACCCACGCTGGCCGGGGCTGCCGCGGGCCTGCTGACCGCAGCCCTGGCCACGACCCTGTATGGCCTGCACTGCCCGGAGCATACGGCCTCCTTCGTCGCGGTCTGGTACACCCTGGGCATGGCGATCGCCGTGGCCATCGGGGCCCTGATCGGCCGA
Source organism: Brevundimonas vancanneytii (assembly GCA_943372125.1). Lineage (GTDB taxonomy): Bacteria > Pseudomonadota > Alphaproteobacteria > Caulobacterales > Caulobacteraceae > Brevundimonas > Brevundimonas vancanneytii_D. Next base: position 7,920 of record CALRXI020000023.1, on the reverse strand, counting down.
CGGGTCTTTCGCTGGTAGGACGATCGCGCCTTCAAACCGCCCTGCCCGGTCGCTAGAGGTTTGCCACCCGGCGCTGGGGTCGCTACATCCCGCGCCTACCTCCCCATCCGATCGAACGACAGGGCGCGACGCACCTCATGGCGCAGCAATATATTTTCCAGATGCAGGGTCTGACCAAGACCTTTCCCGGCGGCAAGAAGATCTTCGAGAACATCTGGCTGAGCTTCTACAACGACGCCAAGATCGGCGTGGTCGGCGTCAACGGCTCGGGCAAGTCCACCCTGCTCAAGATCATGGCCGGGCTGGACACCGAGTTCAACGGCGAGGCGCGTGCCGCCGACGGCATCAAGCGCGGCTATCTGGAGCAGGAGCCCCAGCTCGACGACAGCCTGAACGTCCGCGAGAACGTCGAGGCCTGGTGTGAAGAGAAGCAGTGGGTCAACCGCTTCAACGCCATCGCCATGGAAATGGCCGAGAACTATTCCGACGAGCTGATGGAGGAGATGACCGCCCTCCAGGAGAAGATCGACGCCGGCGACGTCTGGGACATCGACAGCCGCATCGAAATGGCCATGGACGCCCTGCGCTGCCCGCCCGACGACTGGGCGGTGACCAATCTGTCCGGGGGCGAGAAGCGCCGCGTGGCTCTTGCCCGCCTGCTGCTGTCCAAGCCCGACATGCTGCTGCTCGACGAACCGACCAACCACCTCGACGCCGAGAGCGTCGCCTGGTTGCAGCACCACCTGGAGGCCTTCCCCGGCTGCGTCATCCTGGTCACCCACGATCGCTACTTCCTGGACCTGGTGACCAAGTGGACGCTGGAGCTGGACCGCGGCAAGGGCCACCCGCACGAGGGCAACTACTCCAGCTGGCTGGAAGCCAAGACCAAACGCGTCGTGCAGGAGCAGTCGGAATCCGAAGCCCGCCAGCGCGCCCTGACCCGCGAACTGGAGTGGGTCCGTTCCGGTGCCAAGGCCCGTCAGGCCAAGTCCAAGGCCCGTCTGGCCGCCTATGAGCGGATGGTGGACGAGCAGGAGAGCATGCGCGGGGCCCAGACCCACGCCGTCATCCAGATCCCGCCCGGCCCGCGCCTGGGCAATGTGGTGCTGGAGGCCGAGGGCCTGCAGAAATCCTATGGCGACAAGCTGCTGTTCAAGGACCTGTCGTTCAAGCTGCCGCCCAACGGCATCGTCGGCGTTATCGGCCCCAACGGCGCCGGTAAATCCACCCTGTTCCGCCTTATCACCGGCCAGGAACAGCCCGACGCCGGTTCGATCAAGGTCGGCGAGACGGTCAAACTGGCCTATGTCGACCAGTCGCGCGACGACCTGAAGCCGGACGAGACCATCTGGCAGGCGATCAGCGGCGGCACCGACGTGATGATGGTCGGCAAGCGCGAGATCAACACCCGCGCCTATGTCGGCAGTTTCAACTTCAAGGGCGGCGACCAGCAGAAGAAGGTCGGTCAACTTTCCGGCGGTGAGCGCAACCGCGTGCACCTGGCCAAGACCCTGGCCACCGGCGGCAACCTGCTGCTGCTCGACGAACCGACCAACGACCTGGACATCGAGACCCTCCAGAACCTCGAAGAAGCCCTCGAAGGCTTCGCCGGCTGCGCCGTGGTCATCTCCCACGACCGCTGGTTCCTGGACCGCCTGGCCACCCACATCCTGGCCTTCGAGGGCGACAGCCACGTCGAATGGTTCGAGGGCAACTTCGAAGCCTATGAGGAAGACAAGAAGCGTCGCCTTGGCGTCGAAAGCCTGATCCCGCACCGGATCAAGTTCCAGAAGTTCGGCCGGTAAGACTTTCCTTCTGATTGCAAAGCCTAGCGGAACCACGGTATCCAACAGGCCTGCGATTTGGGGGCTGAAATGCGCTATCTGGGTCTGGTTGATCGGCTGTTGCCGGAGGCTTCACCTTCGGCGTTTCGATCCGTGGAAACGACACTGTCGTGGCGTCAGACGCTGTCCACCGAACCATTCGTGGACCCAATGTACGTGCCGCCATCGCCGGGCGATCGCACCGTCACGAGAGGGAGCTGGCGCTCTGAAACCTTGTACAGCCTCAACGGAGGCGCGGTCTTCGGCCTGAACGGTGACGACCGGCTCATTGCCGATCCCTTGGGCGCATGGCTCGAAGGGGGAGGCGGAGACGATTTCCTGGATGGGGGCGCCGGGAACGACATCATATGGGGCGGAACGGGCGCAGACTATATCCGCAGCGGCGGTGGGGCAGACCGATTCATCTTCACACCCGGCGATACGGTGGCACCCCAAACGGGCGGGATAGGTGGAAATCCGGATATTATCTCCGACTTCAATCCCGCCGCAGGTGATGTAATTGAACTGTACGGCTTCACGACAATGCCCCGTCTCGAAGCGGGTGCTCAGGGTTGGGCGACGCTGGTCTTCCCCGACGGGTCAGAAATCATTCTCGAATACCTGGACACTGCGACCGTGGCGGCCTTCCCGCAGGCCATCCGCCTGATGCCGGGACCCGCTCCAACGCCAGCGCCTGTTCCAGCGGGCGGGCCAGTGGTTGGATTGGGTCCGTTCCTGGTTGAGGCTGGAACCACCCACGTGTTTACTCAGGACGCCGCCTATTCCATCGGTGGGACAAACGGCGGCCTGTCGAACTTCGGGACCCTCATCGTTCAGGGCCCGCCGGATGACAGCGCACTGAACTTCGGCGTGTTTCAGGAATATGGTCGCTTCTTCAACGGCAGCACAGGGGTGTTGCGGGTCATCAATGACGGTGCTTCAGGCGCGATCGGAACGCGAGGCAGCGCCGATCTGACGAACCAGGGGCTGATTGACGTTTCATCGGAGTATGACGCGACTGGTGCCGCTCCCCGATCCACGAATTGGGATCTCGACAACTCGGGCACGATCCGCGTCACTGCCGGCAATCTGGCGCAAGGCGTACACGTCGCAAACACTCCGATCTTGACGTCGGCCCCACAACGCGCCGCTGTCACGATTTCCAATAGCGGCGAAATCCTTGCCGACGGCGCGTTCGCTTTCGGCATCAACAGCGCTCTGAATGCCACCCTTGCGAACAGCGGCCTGATCGAAGCACGCGGGACTCAGGGGGCCATCGGGGTCGTCCTGGATGCAAACGGCAGCTTCACGAACAGCGGCACGATCCGGGCGATCGCAACAGGTGAAGGGGCGCTGAGCATCGCCTTTACCGCCATCAACACCGGTTCACCCTTCGCGCGCGGCAACGGCCTCCAGACCTATGTGAACAGCGGTCTGATCGAGGCTGACATCGCCATCCTAATCGATGACACCTTCTACCCGCAGCTTTCGCGCGAGCACGTGCTGAACTCCGGCATCGTAAGGGGGGGCATCATCCTGGGTGCCGGTCTCGACGAGGTGCGCAACAGCGGCACCATCGATGGCTATGTCGATCTCGGCTCCGACGCCGACATCTACGACGGCACCGGCGACAGCGTCGCAACCGGCGGCGTTTTCGGTGGCAACGACAATGATCGGCTGATCGGCGGAAACCTGTCCGACTATCTGTTCGGCGAAGAGGGGGCAGACGCCATCTTTGGTGGCGCGGGCGACGATTTCATCGACGGCGGTCGTGGTAGCGACGCTCTCGACGGTGGCGAGGGTTACGATGTGTTGTCGTATCTGACATCCAGCGCGGGCGTAATCGCGGACCTTTCTGCTGGGACGGCTCAGTCCGCCGCCAATGACACAATTCGCAACTTCGAAGCGGTTCAGGGCAGCATCTTCGCGGACACCCTGACAGGCGACGCCGGCGACAATGTCCTGGAGGGCAACTCTGGCGCAGACATTTTGTCTGGCGGCAAGGGCGACGACATTCTGTTTGGAGACAAGGGCAATGATGTCCTGACGGGGGGGACTGGGCGGGACACCTTTGTGTTCAACCTCAACGACGGCGGCGACGTCATTACCGATTTCGAGACCGGTCCGTCAGGTGACCAGTTGTCCATCCATGGTTATTCCACCGCCACGTCGATCCAGCAGCTCGGGGCAGACGTACTGATCGTCCTGTCCGCAACGGATTCTATCCTGGTGCGCAATGTGACGGCGGCCGCTCTCAGCGACGCGATCTCATTTTCGGCCCAGGCACTCCCGCAACAGCCAACGCCAGCCCTCACGACCACTCTAACCGTCGATCAACTGACGGAAATCGGCGCTGATGAGACGATCATCATCACCCGGCCAACCCTGTTTGACGCCGGCATCGTGCTCGAAGCGGTCGATGCCCGCCCCCAGCCTGCCCTGTTCAACAGTGGCCATATCGTGGTTCAGGGGCTGTCTGGCCAGGCTAATCTGTATGGCCTGTTGGGGAACGACAAGAACGTCCTGTTTGATCCCTTTGTGAACCGGGCCGACGGCAGGCTCGAGGTTACAGCAGTTGGTAGCACGAACGTTTTCGGCATCTATCAGATCGAAGAGGTTTTCAACGCAGGGCTGATCCGCGTCACCGGACAAGGCCATGTTTTGGGCATCCAGCCCCTGCAGCAGTTCAGCAACTCTGGTCGTATAGAGATCAACGCAGGCCTCAGCGCGACAGGTGTTGAGGCCCGTATCGGAAGCGAGGACGTATGGAACTCCGGCGAAATCGTCGTGGTGGGTGGCCAGGCGAGCATCGGCGTGAGCGTCAAACTGGATGATCACCCCTCACCGAATGCCTTCGTGAACAGCGGCAGCATCATAGTCAGCGACTCAACCGCCGGGATGGATAGTATCGGCATAGCCTTCGGGTCGCTGTTCGTCGGCAGAATTTTCAACAGCGGCATCGTGCAAGCCGACTACGCCTTGCGCAACGTGCCGGCAGTGACAACGCCCGAGAACCAGAAGTCTATCATCGTCAATACGGGTGAGCTTCGCGGCCTGGTCGATTTGGGCGAAGAGCAATCCACGCTGTTCAACGACGGGCTTATCACAGGCCACATCGATCTGGGTGGCTCCGACGACGTTTATGAGGGTCGTCTCGGCCTTCAGAACGGCGGGATAGACGGAGGAGACGGGGATGATCGCATCTACACAGGCCGGGGGGCCGACGTCATCAGCGGTGGCGCAGGCGCGGATCATCTCAGCGGCGGAGCAGACAATGATACTCTGACGGGCGGCGCGGGTGCCGACATCTTCTACGCCGGGTCCGGGGCGGACGTGATCACCGATTTCAGCGTCGCGGCAGGCGACCGCGTTCGAGTTGCAGGCCACAGCGCATGGCAGTCGATCCAGCAGCAGGGCTCGGACGTCCTGGTCATTCTCTCCGCTACGGATAGCCTGCTTGTGCGTAATGCTCTGGTTGCTGATCTCAACCCGGGAGTGCTGCAGTTTTCATCAACTCTGCCGAGCGAGGTCACCGGACGTTCGCAGGCACCGACAGCATCAGCCGCGCCGAGCGTGTCTGGCCAGCCACCGGTTGCGCCTCTGATACAGTCCGGGAATGCAGGCAGCGACAACCTGACAGGCGGAATACTGAACGACATGCTGCGCGGACTTGACGGTGCCGACGTCCTGTCAGGCGCTGACGGCAACGACATTCTGGAAGGCGGTTCGGGGTCGGACCGTCTGAATGGCGATGCAGGTGATGACCAGCTTCACGGTGGGTCCGGCAATGATGTTCTGAGCGGAGGAGCCGGTGACGACTATATGGTCGGCGGAGCCGGCGCGGATCGTTTCGAAATCGATGTGTCCGGAGTAACCAATGATCGCATCTTCGACTTTAACCCGGCCGAAGGCGATACGATCATCGTGCGTGGAGTTACAGGCTACGGTGCAACTAGGGATGGCTTCTTTTTCTATAACTACACCGGATCGTCTCAACAATCTGTCAGCCTGTTCCTCGACTTGCTGATTGGGCGAGACATGAACGGAAGCGTCATCGTCTACGCAACTGAGGGTAATGATCAGCTGTCCCCGCCCGCGTCCGGCGTAATCTTTGGCCTAGGTGGCGACGACTACATTTCAGGTAGGGATCAAAATGACGACCGCTTCGACGGGGGCGAAGGCAACGACGAGCTGTGGGGTGCCGACGGCGACGACATTCTGATCGGCGGAGCTGGCAACGATCGCCTGAACGGCGATCGCGATACTGACACGGCTGTGTTTTCCGCCGCCCGCTCGGCGTACACGATCGTGACCAGTGCCGCAGGGGTAACCACGGTCACGGGGCCGGACGGTGTGGATACCTTGACCGGTATCGAGCATCTCAGGTTCGCCGACATGATCACGGGCATCGACGGCGTCGCACTACCCTCCAGTCTGGAAGGTACGCCGGTGGCCGACGTTCTGATCGGAACAGCCGCGCGCGAAATTCTGCGAGGCGGCGATGGCGCAGACGTTATTTACGGGATGGGTGGCGGCGACACCATCTATGCTGGCGGCGGTGACGATTGGATCAGCGCCGGGAGCGGGCGGGTCACGGTCTTCGGAGGTCTGGGAGACGACACATTCATTGGTAGTGCCGAGATTGGCACCACGGGCTCCATTTACGATGGCGATTTGGGGTTCGACACTCTCGACTACAGCGCAGCGACGGTCGATCTGACTATTGATGGCACGGTGCTGAGAAGCCAATTCACGATCGGACAGGACACTTACAACAACATTTATGGCGTCATCTCGGGTTCTGGAAACGATCGCATCGACTTGTCGGCGATGGAACTGGCGACCGAGATAAGAGGAGGTTCCGGTAACGACTTCCTGCGCGGGGGCACGGGGACTGACTTTCTGCAGGGCGGCGACGGTGCGGATCAGCTTTACGGCTGGCGTGGCGATCGACTCTCTGGGGGAAACGGCGACGACCAGATGATTGTCGCGGCCGGCTTGCCTAGCTCCCTCCACAGCAACAATAACATCATCATCGATGGTGATGCGGGCCACGACAGCCTCGTGCTGTCCGGAAGCCGGGTCATGCTGCGATTGTCGACCAGTTTCGGCTATGTCTCGGACACACAGATCGCGGTACGCACCGTCGAAGACGTGGTCATCGAGATCACGGGGGCCGGTCAGCGGTTCATTCAGGGCGACAACGGCGCGAACCGCATCTCAGTGGGCGCGGGTGACGACGGAGGCGCGGGCGCAAGGTTCGAAGGCTTTGGTGGTGATGATATCCTGATTGGCGGACGCGCAAACGATGTGCTGGTCGGGGGTGTCGGAAACGACAAGCTGGAGGGCGGTCTTGGTTCCGATACCGCCGACTACTCACTGGCGTATGCCGGCGTGACGGCCAGCCTGACCAGTAACCGTGCAACCAATGATGGGGACGGTGGCGCGGACGTATTTTTCGATATCGAGAACCTGACCGGCTCGGCTTTTGCGGACCACTTGACCGGCAATAGCGAAGCAAATGTTCTCAGCGGCGGCGCGGCCAATGACATTCTGATCGGCGGTGCAGGCAACGATCGGCTGGACGGCGGTGCCGACAGTGCTGATGTCGCCGTCTTCAATGGCCCGAGATCGGCATATACCCTATCCACCGTCGCTGGCGTCACAACGGTGACGGGCCCAGACGGGACAGACACACTCACAAACATCGAACGGCTGCGGTTTAATGATGGCTTGTTCGATATGGCCGGTGCCCCCCTGGGTCCCAACATAATCAACGGCACGGCAACCGGCGATATCCTGCTCGGTACGATAGAGAGCGACGTCCTTGATGGCGGCGCGGGCAACGACACCTTGTCCGGCAATGACGGCGACGACCGTCTGATCGGCGGAGCCGGTAACGACAGCCTGATCGGTGGAGCCGGGATCGACACGGCGGACTATTCGTCGGCTGCCGCCGGTGTCACTGCACAGCTGAACACGGGCGTGGCGTCCAGTGACGGGGACGGCGGGACCGACACCTTCAGCGGGATCGAGAACCTGACGGGCTCGGCGTTCAACGACGTGCTGCTGGGTGACGGGGGCTCGAACGTCCTGC
>CALRXI020000022.1:0-29224 GCA_943372125.1 Brevundimonas vancanneytii | reverse complement strand
ACGATCAGGAAGGGGATGATCAACCCCCGGCGGGAATGGCGGACGGCGCGGTCGGTCATGGGACGCCCTTGCCTACAGCAGCCGCTTGCGCATCGCCTGGGACAGCATGTCGATCAGGGTGACCGCCACGATGATGATGATGGCGATGGTCGAGACCGTCCGATATTCGAAGGCTTGCAGGTTCTCGAACAGGGCCTGGCCGATACCGCCCGCGCCGATCAGGCCTAGAATGGTAGCCGCCCGGCTGTTGGATTCGAAGCGATAGAGGGCAAAGCTGGTCCACAGCGGCGCGACCTGAGGGATGACACCCCAGGTGATCTCATGCAGACGCCCGGCCCCTGTCGCCTTGACGCCGTCGATGGGGCCCTGATCGATGGACTCCACGGCTTCGGAGAACAGTTTGGCCAGGACGCCAGCGGTGTTCAGGGCAATGGCAAGAACCCCTGCAAGCGGGCCGAGGCCGACCGCCACGATGAAGAGTGTCGCGATGACCAGGTCCGGGATGGAGCGCATGATGTCCATGACCCGGCGCACCGGCCAGACCAGCCAGGCGGGCGACAGGTTGCGCGACGCCATCAGGCTGAGCGGCACGGCCAGGAAGACGGCCAGGAAGGTCCCCCACAGCGCGATCTGGACGGTTAGCCACATCAGGCCGACAAGCTGACGCCACTCGCCGAAGTCTGGGTTCAGGAAGTCGCGGCCATAGGTCTGCATACGCTCCGGATTGGAGAACAGGTTGCCGATGTTGGGCAGGCCCACCGTGCCAAAGGCTGCGATCAGAATGATCGCGAACCCGCCCCAGAGCAGGATATCGAGCGACCAGGCGGCTGCAGATTTCTCTGGGGGAGCCGGGATCTGGCCCTCAGCCAAGGCCGCGGGGATTTTCTTTCTCCGCGCGTTCATTGCGATGGCGGCGAGCACGAGCAGTCCGATCAGTGCGAACGGCCCAACCTGCTTGATTCTCTGCCAGGGGCTGACGACGGGAGGCGCGACGTCCGACGGACGGTTTTCACGTCGGGCCTGATCGGCTTTCATCACGCGGATGGGGTTCAGATAGCTGTTGTCGGCGGCGCGGAACTGGGAATAGTTCAGCCGGTCCATGACCGCCTTCTGGCGGTCCGCGTCAGGGCCGAAGCCCTGGCCGTAGTTGACGAAGAACTCGCGGATGCGGGCCTTCAGTTCGGCGGGCAGGCTGCCACGCACCAGGATGCCAGACTCCGGAATGGGCGGCGATTCCCAGATGACTTCGATCTGACGCGCGACTTCAGGATTCTGGCGCGTCAGGAAAACGGTGTTGACCGAGTTGGACGTCGCGATGTCGACCTGTCCGTTGGCGACCGCGAAAGAGTTGCCTTGGTGGCTGGCCGATCGCACGGTCGAGAAACAGGTGGTTGGGTCGATATTCCGTGGGCTGAAGAAATATGTCAGCGGGGCCAAGGTACCCGACGTCGATTGGGCGTCGCCGATGCCGAAGGTGTATTTCTTGCCGCAGGCCGCCACGTCGTCGAGGGTGATTCCCGAGCCGCGCTTCACGATCAGGGACGAGACATAGGAATCCTTGCCCTCGACATCGACGGTGCGGGCCACGACCTCGGCTCCGGCACGGTCGATGGCCTGGACGGCCGGCAGGGCCGAGAACCAGCCAATCTGGGCCTGGTCGGCGCGCATGGCCTCGACCAGGACGGAGTAGTTGGAGCCGAAGACCGGCTCGACCGGCACGCCGATGGCGCGCTCCAGATCGTCCAGCAGGGGCTGCCACAGTGGGCCGGAATTGGCCTGACCTTCGGCGGACAGGATGGAAAAAACCAGCTTGTCGGGCTGGCGCGGCTGTTCGGTCTGGGCGACGGCGGGCGCAAGGCCGGACAGAAGCAGGGCGGCACCGGCCAGGATGCCGGCGGCGAGGCTACGAAGACGGTTCATGCCTTGGCCTCCCAGAACGCATCCTCGAACTCGGGACCGTAGATGTCGATGAGGGTCTTGGTGTCCAGACCGCTGGACGGGCCGTCATAGACAATCTTCCCGGCCTTCAGCGCCACGACGCGGTTGCAGTAGCGGATGGCATAGTCGACCTGGTGCAGGGTGACGATGACGCCCAGGCCGTCGCGCTGGTTCAGCTCGACCAGCAGTTCCATGACCTTGCGGGCCGAGACCGGATCCAGCGAGGCGACGGGCTCGTCGGCCAGGATCGCCTTGGCCCCCTGCACGATGGCACGGGCGATGGCACCGCGCTGTTGCTGGCCCCCCGACAGGGTGTTGGCGCGCTGGGCGGCATAGTCGGCCACGCCGACGCGGTGCAGGGCCGCCATGGCGCGGGTCTTGTCCTCCGACGGCCATGCCCCGGCCAGACCACGCCAGCCGGGCACGCGCCCCAGGGCCCCCAGCATGACATTGGAGAACAGCGACAGCCGTCCGACCAGATTGAACTGCTGAAAGATCATGCCCAGCTTCTGACGCGCAGCGCGGACGGAGCCGGTGGTGTGGCCATTCTTCTGGACCACTGTGCCGAAGACCTCGATCACGCCCGGCCCGCTGTCGATGGACTGCAGCCCCGTGATGGAGCGCAGCAGGGTCGACTTGCCGGAACCGGACGGCCCGATCAGGGCCACCATCTCGCCGGCGGCCACCTCAACGGACACGCCGTTGAGGGCCTTGCGGGCACCGAATGTCTTGGACACATCCCTGACGGATGCGACGGCGGTGGATGCGGTCATGGATCTCGCTGGAGGCCATTGAACAGGGCGCGCCGCATCGCCCGAAAACCGGGTGCGAGGCAAGTCTTAATGGCATGTCCGGAGCGAAGCCGTCCAGCGGAACGGTCCCTGCGGCACCTCTGCAACGGCATGGCGCAGCCAGATCCCTGCCGCGAGCAGGCCCTGCCTTCAAAAAACCGCTTTACATGACGGCGACTTATCCCCATATCGCCTGCTCCGGCGGACCCCGTAGGTCCTGTCTGCGCCGCTAACGCCGGTCTGGGTTTAACAATTAGCAGGGGGTTACGTGAATTGCGCACGTACCAATTTCCCCTGGACCTGGTCCGTGAGCGGTCCCCTGAACGTCCCGTCGCCCTCGTGCGGCCGCGTTCGGTTTCCGTAGCGGCGCGCTGGTTCCAGGACAATCTAAAGGCTGACGTCTTCTACGCTGTGAAGGCCAACCCCTCGCGCTGGGTCGTCGAGACCCTGGTCGAGTCGGGCGTCACCGCCTTCGACGTCGCCTCCATCGCCGAGATCGAGCTGGTGCGTTCGGTCAGCGCCGACGCTCGCCTGGCCTTCATGCATCCGGTCAAGAGCCGCGGCGCGATCACCAAGGCCTATTTCGAATATGGGGTCCGCACCTTCTCGCTGGACAGCCATGACGAGCTGGCCAAGATCATCGACGCGACGGGCGGTGCGACCGACCTGAACCTGCTGGTCCGCATGGCGGTCTCGGCGGACGGGGCGGCCTATTCGCTGTCGGGCAAGTTCGGCATCACCCCGGACCATGCTCCCTCGCTGCTGCTGGCCACGCGCCAGGCGGTGACCGACGGCCTGATGGGCGTCTGCTTCCATGTCGGCTCGCAATGCATGCGTCCGTCCGCCTATGAGGCCGCCATGGCCCAGGTCGGCCGCGCGATCAGCCGCGCAGGTGTGTTCGTGGACATCGTCGATGTCGGCGGCGGCTTCCCGTCGGTCTATCCGGGCATGGTCCCGCCGGACATGCAAGAATATGCCGACGCCATCCATCGCGGCTTCAACGAAATGCCGGTGTCGGAAACGACCGAGCTGTGGTGCGAGCCTGGCCGGGCCCTCGTGGCCGAGTCCTCGTCGGTGCTGTGTCGGGTCGACCTGCGCAAGGGCGACGCCCTGTATCTGAACGACGGCTCCTACGGCTCGCTGTTCGATGCCACCCATTCGCGCTGGCCCTTCCCGACCAAGCTGGTCCGGGACGGCGACAGTGCCAATGAGCTGAAGCCCTTCCGCTTCTACGGCCCGACCTGCGACAGCATCGACCACATGCCCGGTCCGTTCTGGCTGCCGGCCGACGTGCAAGAAGGCGACTTCATCGAGATCGGCATGCTGGGCGCCTATGGCGTGGCCATGTCGACGGGCTTCAACGGCTATGGCGAGCACGACATCGCCGCGGTCGAGGACGCCCCGATGGCGTCGCTCTACGGCCTGGCTCCGCGCTCCATCCCGACCGTGCGCACCACGGCGGAAGAGCAGGCCCGCAAGGTGGTTCGCCTGAGCCGTCCCAAGGGCAAGGCCGGTCAACGTAAGAAGGCGCGGCGGTAGGGTCTGATCGGCTTGGCCGAGCTGGACTGCCTTCAACTCGTCCGATTTCGCTTTAGCGCTTTCCGGCCAGAGGCCGGTCTCGATCGAGGCCTTCGGCGGGGTGGTTCCACGTCCAGGCTGCGCACGAACATGCGTGTCCAGATGGGCAGGCGCCGGTGCAGGGTTCGGAGCAGATCCGGCAGGTGCGCGCTCAACCGAAGCGCCGGCGTCCACAGGATGCGTGCCAGCATGAAGAGGAAGAAGGCGAGCGCCAGGATCATGGCGATCTCGGTGGCCGCGAGAATGAAGTTGCCGACGGCCTTGGTGGCCGGAAGCTGTCCGAAAGGCGTCGTCAGGGCGGTCGGCCATTCCTTCTCGGGGGCGTCTTTTCCAGCGGTCTTTTCCCCGATCCAGTAGAACATCTGGCCGGCGCCAAAGAAGCCGGTCATGCCGAGGAGGATGTTCAGGAGCTCGCCTCTTCGCGCGCTTTGTTCCTGAATCCCCTGTTGGTGAATACGCTGCAGGTCCGCCGCATGGTCCTCCAGGCTGTCGATTGCGAGGGTCAGGGCATCCTGTTTGCGGCTGACGCCGCGCAGTTCCTCCAGCGTCTTGAACACGGTCCGCTCGGTTTCGTAGCGGAACGGATTGTCGTGGCGAAAACGCTCATACTGATCGAACGTGGCCAGTCTGGCCTGATTGATGGCCGTCTCCGCCTTGTCGAAACGGCCTCCCCGCAGCGGCTCGCGATCCAACAATGCGTACATCAGCTCCGTCTTCGGCAACGGCGCGTCGGCTGCGAGGGCCTGAATCCGCTCGATCCGGGTCATGGTCTTCTGTTCATGTCCGCGCGCAAGGAACTCGTTGTGCAGGGCCAGGACGTGGATCAGGAAGGCGTAGGGGCAGGCGCCGATATAGTCGTTGCCCGTCTCCAAGCTTCGGCTCTTGGGCACATAGGTGATCATCGCCCGGTGGTTGGCGTAGCGGACGAAAAAACGGTCGCTCGATTGGTCCTCGCTGTCCGGATAGATGGGGTCGATGCTGTCCAGAATCTCCGAGGTATCCTGGTTCATGAAGTCGATGATGTTCTGGTTGAACCCCGCCAGGAACAGATATTCCAGACAGTCCGTCCGGCTCGCTTCAAAGGCGGGGATGTGGCGTTTCACCGGAGCGTGTTGACGGTCCGCCCCGTCCTTCGGCGCGAGAGGGTCATTGAGCTCAAGGACCTGCACGCAACTGCCTTCACGCATCGCCGCGACGAAATCCTTCAGCCGGTCGGCCGGCAGCCGCTGGTCCTTGTCGAGCGTGATCGGCAAGAAGCGCGGATTGTCCTCGCCCTCGTCCTCATCGGACTTGAAGTAGGGATTGTCGCGGGCGAACACGCCTGCGGCCACGGCGTCCTCATACTCGGGGCGCCCGCAGACCCAGGTCCAATAGGCCTCGTCCAGATGCACGACGGCGTCCGTGCTGTCGGTCGCCTTGTCCATCATCTCGCCCATGCGGGCTTCGTAGGGCGCGTAGCAACCCGGTCGCACCATAAGCTTGCGGGACACGGTCTCGTTGGTGTCGCGATCAACCGGCATCAGCCGTCTGAAGAAGCGTTCGTCGTGCAACATGAACATGAAGCGCGACTTCGGGGCCGCCAGCCCGGGCACCTCGATGAACGGAACGTTGTCGAGCAACGCCGCCCGGACGTCTCGCGGCTCCCAGGAGGCCCTGGCGGGGTTCGGCGCCAGGCGGTCGAGGAGAATCTTTGCGTCGAGGCCGAAGACGGTCTCCACGAAGGGCCAGAATGTCTGAACGCACTCGCCCTCGTCGCACCCAATGCGATGCGCGATCTTGATCTTGTCGAGCGGGTCGATCCCCAGTTCATCTTCCTCGAAGACATCCACATAGGGCGGCCGACGACCATTCGCCGTGGCCAGCACATCCTCCTTCAGGGTGTATTCCTTGGGTGCCGCCAACTTCTGGAGCAGCGACAGGAAATAGAGGGTCGCGGGCTCGTATCCCTTACCTCCCGGCATCTGGTCTTCGCCGTAGTAGTGGCTGAAGCTCAGATGGTAGCTGAGGGCGCCGTTGTTGTGGGACAGCCAGAAGCGACGCAGCCTGACCGTTCGCGGTTTGTCGAGCCCCTTGGGCTTGGCCTCGAACGCGACCCCCTCGGTCGTCCAGGCGATTGTGTCCGGAACCCTGAAGGTCAGTTCTTCGTACTGGCGGACCGCCGTTCGCGCCTCGCGCATGTCGGCGTAGTCGGAGCCCGTGGCGGCCAGGAGGAACTCCTGCACCTCCCCCTGGGTCTCGCGATCCGCGATGTCGTTCATCAGGGGATCGACGGCGTTGGCCAGGGCGAGGGACGGCTTGTGTCCGCGCTGCGCCTGGCGGAATTTGTCCGGCTCGACCCGCTCGCCAGGTTTCAGTCCGAGCGCCGCCGCGACCTTGTCGGCCTCGATATACAGGGACAGGGTCCAGTAGATCGTACCGGATTTGGCCTTGTCATAGTCCTCCGCGGTCTGTTCCCCCTCGACCCCCATCAGCCCCGCGCCTCCGTGGCCAGATCCCGAAAATTGCCCATCCCTTCGGGTGATCGCCTCGCCCGCAATCGATCCAGCGCCGGCTCCATAGCCAGCAGAGGCACCGGTGTCGTGCGCGTGGCCAGTGCCGACAGCTGCCGGGCGGCCACACCATCAGGGCGATCAGCCTGGCCCTTGAGCACCGAAATCGCGAAGAAGCTCTGCAAATGATCGTGCAGCAGACCGGCATCCACCGCGTCGCCCGGATAGTCGATGGCGGCGTAGATCAGGGTCTCGTCATCGCTCTGGTCCGCCGAGAGGGCAGGCTGGACATAGGGAAAGTCGACCACCCTGGCCCCGACCCGCGCCCAGATGGCCAGACGATCGATCTGGTCCAGACCGGAGTGACGGGTGTCCGCGGCATAGGCTTCGGCGGTCATCCGCAGAGGGTCGTTCTGCTCGATGAACAGGACGGGTTCCCCTTTCCGTCGATCAATGTCGAGCGCCGTCACCGCGAGTGCTCTGACAGCCGCCAAGGCTTGCCTCAGGAGGCCCCGCCCACGGGCAGCTTCCTCCACATAGACATAGTTCAGCGCGACGGCCGCTGGCGGCGCGTCGGGTCGCGTGATGGCTGTGGCGAGAAAGTTCGCGCCGCCCAGCAGTTTCCCCGCCTGGTCTTCCAGAACGGCGACGAGCTCGGCGTGGATCCGTCCGAAAGCATGGCGATGAGACTGATTAAGCGCGAGACATTTCCGGAACCCTTCCAGTTCCTCGCGCTCGTCCGGCAGGATGAAGGCACGGTCGTAGCCCTCGAAAAATCGTTCGAGCACCGGCGACGCCGGATCACCCGTGGCCGTGACGCGAACGCCGCCGGGCAGAATGAGCCGATGGTCCTGCTGCGAACCCTTGATGACGTCGCTGAACCCCATGCCCTGACTTGACATGAGGTCAGGGACCCTCGCAAGTCGCCGCCGCAGCTTGCGATCTGGCTCAGTCGCGCGCCACGCACATGGCCACGCCCATGCCGCCGCCGATGCACAGGGTGGCCAGACCCTTCTTTGCCCCCGACCGCTTCATCTCGTGCAGCAGGGTGGTCAGGATGCGCGCGCCCGAGGCTCCGATGGGGTGGCCGATGGCGATGGCTCCGCCGTTGACGTTCACCCTGGCCGGGTCGAGGCCCAGCTCCTTGACGACGCACAGGCTCTGGGCCGCGAAGGCCTCGTTGGACTCGACCAGATCCAGATCGGCGACCGTCCAGCCCGCCTTCTCCAGCGCCTTCTTGGAGGCCGGGATCGGGCCGGTGCCCATGATCGAGGGATCGACCCCGGCGGTGGCGTGGCTGACGATGCGGGCCAGCGGCTCCAGCCCGCGCGCCTTGGCCTCGTCCGCGCTCATCAGCACCAGGGCCGCCGCGCCGTCGTTCAGGCCGGAGGCGTTGGCGGCGGTGACGCTGCCCTCCTTGGTGAAGGCGGGCTTCAACTTCTGCATGGCGTCGATGGTCGCGCCGTGGCGGATGTACTCGTCCTTGTCGACGGTGACGTCACCCTTGCGGCCGGGGATGACGACCGGCACGATCTCGGCATCGAACTTGCCTGCGGTCTGGGCCGCCTCGGCCTTGTGCTGGCTGGCCAAAGCAAAGTCGTCCTGGGCCTCTCGGCTGATCGACCATGTGTCGGCGATGTTCTCGGCAGTCTGGCCCATGTGATAGCCGTTGAAGGCGTCCCACAGCCCGTCCTTGATCATGGTGTCGATCAGGCTGACGTCGCCCATCTTGTGGCCAGTGCGCAGCGCCTGGGCGTGCGGGGCCTGGCTCATGCTTTCCTGACCGCCGGCGACAACGATCTTCGCGTCACCCAGGGCGATCTGCTGGGCCGCGATGGCGACCGCACGCAGGCCCGAGCCGCAAATCTGGTTCAGGCTCCAGGCGGCGGCCTCCTTGCGCACGCCCGCACCTATGGCGGCCTGACGGGCGGGACCCTGACCGGCTGCGGCTTGAAGCACATGGCCCAGGATCACTTCGTCGACCTCATCGCCTGAAACGCCCGCGCGCTCCAGCGCGGCCTTGATGGCGATCTCGCCCAGCTTGGAGGCCGGCAGGCCGGACAGCCCACCCATGAAGGAGCCCACGGGCGTGCGGGCGGCAGAGACGATGACGACGTCGGTCATGAGATTTCCTTTCGGGGAGAAAAGACGTGTGGCGCTTGTGCCGCATCGCATCGCCTTCGTCACCTGCGACCGCGCCTGTTCAGTGTGCAGTCACCATGTCGTGACAGTGTCAGGGAACGAACCCGTCACCCCGTGGCTTGAAGGAGCCATGCTGATGAGAATGAAACGACTGTTCACCCGAGTCTGCACGCCCGACGAGCTCGACATGATCGAGCATTACAGAACGCCTGGCGAGAAGTCGGCGGACCTCTGGGTTCATGTGGTGGGTCTGGTCCTGGCTGGTATCGGGGGCATCGTGCTGGCGGTGCTGGCGGCGGTCTATTCCGGCATCGGAGCCACGGTGGCGACGGCGATCTATGCGCTTTGCCTGATCGCCATGCTGTCGATCTCCACCGTCTACAACCAGATACGCCCCTGCGCGGCGCGCCCGATCCTGCGTCGGCTGGACGAGGCAGCGATCTTTCTGATGATCGCGGGCAGCTACACGCCCTTCACGACACAGAGGTTCGAGGGGGCGTGGTCGATCGGATTCTCGATCCTGGTCTGGGCGATCGCCCTGGGCGGCGTCTTTGCCAAACTGGCCCTGCCGCGGCTGTCGGATGCGGTGTGGAGTGCGGTCTATGTCGGTTTCGGCTGGGTCGCCGTGCTGGCGCTCAAGCCCATGATGGAGACGGTGCATCCGATCGCCCTGGGCTTGCTGGTGGCGGGCGGACTCATCTACACGGCGGGCGTCTTCGTCTTCATCAGCCCCAAGGTGAAGTTCCGTCGCGCGATCTGGCACGGCTTCGTCGTGACGGGCGCGATGACGCACTGGGCGGCGGTTCTGGTGGGTGTCGTCCTGGCCCCCGCCGCCTTGGGCACCTGATCGCACCTGCACACGATTTGGTCAGGTGATTTGCGCTGGCCTTCGCGCTGCGGGATAGTGCGTGCCAGAACAATAAAATGTCAGGGAACGAAAGCGTGGCCGACAAGAAATCCGGGACCGACAAGAACGGCACCGTCATCATCAAGAAATACGCCAACCGTCGGCTCTACAACACCGCGACCTCGGCCTATGTGACGCTGGAAGATCTGGCCAAGATGGTCCGCGACGGCGTCGAGTTCGTGGTCTATGACGCCAAGACCGAGGATGACCTGACCCGTCAGATCCTGACCCAGATCATCTTCGAAGAGGAAAGCCGGGGCGAGGCCCTGCTGCCCGTCCAGTTCCTGCGTCAGTTGATCGGCTTCTATGGTGGCCAGATGCAGGGCGTGCTGCCCAGTTATCTGGAGATGTCGCTGGACAGCTTTACCCGCCAGCAGGAGCAGATCCGGGGCCAGTTCTCCAAGGCCTTCGGAGCGACGCCGGGCGCAGGCCTGATGGACGAGGCCGTCAAGCGCAATATGGCGATGTTCAGCGAGGCCATGAAGATGTGGCCCGGTTTCGGTGCCGTCATGCCCAAGGCTCCGGCCGCCTCCGAAACCCCACCGCCCGTCACCGATCCCCTGGCCATGATGCAGCGCCAGATGGAGGAGATGCGCGATCAGCTGGATCGCCTGGCCAAGGCGGGGTCGGGTGCCCCGTCAAACAAGGACAGCTGAGGCATGAGCGACGACGTTCGCCCCATCTCTGCGGTTCAGCCGCGCGAACGTCGATCCAGCCAGCGACGTGGCGAGGAGCGCCGGGCCGAGGCGATGCAGGCGCGCCGTGAGGTGGTTCCGGTCGAACCCGCCGTCGATCACGAGCCCAGCCCGGCAAGACCTGCCCCGATGCCGCCCGTCGATGCCTCGCCTGCCGCCTTTGCCGCCCAGTTGCTGGGCCAGTCGGGCCAGAAACGCGGATTGAAGGGTGGCCCGCCCGTGCTGGGCGCGGCGCGCAATACCTATCTGGGCGCGGAATATTCGGGACCCTCGGAGCGGCGGCCGTTGCCGGGCAAGGCGACCGACACCGACATCTGATCGCGGCACGGTCCTTGCTGGTGGAAGCGGTGAACGCCCATTCGCCGGACACTCGCCATGCTGACCTTCCTCGCCCGCGCTTTCGACGTCACAGTGGTCGCCGTGCTGTTCGTCGGGTTTTCCTGATTTTGCCCTATCGCCTAGCGGCTAGTTGAGGGCGACTGCGCAGCGTCACCGTCCCGCGCCGAAGTCCAGGTCCTTGCGTGACGAGATGATGGTCACGATAAAGCCGGCCAGCACGTCCAGCAGCACCATCGTTCCGATCAGGAAGAAGGTCGAGGTCGCGAACCCGCGCAGCAGCAGGAACTCGACCAGGCAGACGACCAGCAGGATCATCGACAGGGCGTGATTGACGATGGCGATCCGCTGGCTGGAGGTCGATTTCAACAGCTCGAAGAACAGCAGCACCAGCGACAGCAGCAGGATCAGATCGCCAGCCCCCACGCTCCAGTCCGCGCCCGAAGCCATGGGGATGGAGAAGATCGGATCGCGCAGGATGGCATCGGCACCGACCCCTGCGCCGCCATCGCCCATCAGTCCGCTCAGGACCACGATGTTGTAGAGCACTACCGGAATGACCAGCAGCGGCAGGGCGATCAGCATGACAGGCTCCCCGAGCATGGACGCGAGCGCCGCATCCAGGGGTCCTGCTTAACGCAAGGCGGTCCCCTTCGCCATCGGCCTCAGAACTCCGAAATCGATCCCGGCTGGCGCGAGCGCGACTTCAGCCAGACGACGCCCATCAGGTCGGAGACCGAGGCCATCAGCCGTCCCCAGTTGGTGTATTTCGACTGGCCGACCTCGCGGTGACGGTGGTCCACGTCGAGGTACAGGTTCTGATAGCCCTCGCGGATCATCAGGGCCGGCAGGTAGCGGTGGATGTGATCGAAATAGGGAAGCCGCAGAAAGACATCGCGGCGAAAGGCCTTCAGCCCGCAGCCTGTATCGTCGGCGTCATCGGCCAGCAGCTTCTTGCGAATGCGATTGGCCCAGCGCGAGGCCCAGCGCTTGGCCTCCGAGTCCTGACGTTTTGACCGCACGCCACCAACCAGCCCCACCGTCGCGGGCGATGACGCCAGCAGATCGGCCAGCCGTGGTGCATCGGCGGGCGGGTTCTGGCCGTCGCCGTCCAGGGTGACCACGATGGGCGCGCGGGCGGCCAGGACGCCGGTGCGGACCGCCCGGCTCTGACCCGCATTGGTCGCGTGGCTGAGGACGCGCAGGGTCGGCAGTTCGGCCATCAGGGCCCTGAGTTCGGCCAGGGTCTGGTCGCGGGACGCATCGTCGACGAAGACCATCTCGTAGGAGCGACCCTGAAAGGCCGCCGCAATCTCGCGCGCCAGAGGCGCGGCCGCGCCCTGCTCGTTGTGCACGGGGACGACGACGGAAATGTCGGGCAGGGCTTGGCTCATGGAACCGTCTCTAGCCGACTTCGGTCGCAGGGGGGAGGGCCGACATAGGCTCAAGCGGGTCGTGAAGCCGGACGCATGACGAAGGCTCAATGCCCGTGTAAGTACGTTCATCATGACGCGTCCCGATCTCGATCGCTACATCGCCGGCTGGCGCGGACCGCTGCTTGCGGCCTTGGTGGCCCTGTTCGCCGGCCTGCCCGTGATGATGCTGCTGCCGCCGCTGGATCGTGACGAGAGTCGCTATGCCCAGGCCACGTCGCAGATGCTGCAGAGCGGCGACTATGTCGACATCCGCTTCCAGGACGAGCCGCGCTGGAAGAAGCCGGTCGGCATCTACTGGATGCAGGCGGTCGCGGTGGCGGCCACCTCGGGCGTCGAGGCGCGCGATATCTCGTCCTATCGCATCCCCTCCCTGCTGGCGGCCATGCTGGCGGCGGCCGCCTGTGCCTGGGCGGGAGCGGCCATGTTCGGCCAGCGCGCGGGCTTTTTGGCAGGGGCCATGCTGGGGGCCAGTTTCCTGCTCTCGACCGAGGCAGGGATCGCCAAGACCGACGCCATGCTGTGCGCCGCCGTGACCCTGTCGATGGCAGGATTGGCGCGGGTCTATCTGGCGCGGCGGGCGGGCGAGACGCCGCTGAGGCCGCACAAGCTGATGTTCTGGTTCGGACTGGGTCTGTCGATCCTTGTCAAGGGACCGGTCGGGCTGATCGTGATCGCGCCCGCCATGCTGACCCTGTCAATCTGGGACCGAGACTTCAGATGGCTGCGCAGCCTGGGCTGGGGCTGGGGCCTGCCGCTGGTCGCGCTGCTGGTGGGGCCCTGGGCCATCGCCATCACCATTGCGACGGACGGCGGCTTCTGGCGCGAGGCTATCATGGGCGACTTGGCCCCCAAGATCGCGGGCGGTCATGAGAGCCATGGGGCCTGGCCGGGCTATTTCCTGCTGCTGGCCCCGGTCCTGCTGTTCCCGGCGACCCTTATGCTGCCGGCCGCCTTGTCAACCGGCTGGCACCGGCGGGCCGAGCCTGCGGTGCGGTTCCTGGTCTGCTGGCTGGTGCCGGCCTGGCTGATCTTCGAGCTGACTCCGACCAAGCTGGCGCACTATACCCTGCCGACCTTCGGGGCCATCGCCCTGCTGGCCGCCGCCGCCCTGACCCAGCCGATCGGCAAGGTCTCGCGTATTGTTGGCGCAGCCCTGGCGCTGTTCGCTGGTCTGATCGTCGTCCTCATTACCGTCTATGGCCTGACCGAGTTCGGGCGGTCGACCGCCCAGACCTGGGCGACCCTGACCATCGTTTTCGCTTCGCTGGCCGCCCTGATCGGCGCCTTCCTTCTGATGCATCGGGCGGCGGTGACCGCCGTTCTGGTCTCGATCGCGCTGGGTCTGATCGCCCACGCCGGACTGGCAGGCACGATCCGCCAGCTCAAGCCGCTGGCCATCGCGCCGCAACTCGTTGAGGTTCTGGCCGAGGCCGAACTGCTCCCTAGCCAGGGACGCAACGGGCCGGTCGCCATCACGGGCTTCCATGAGCCCAGCTTCGTCTTTCTGACCGGCAAGGACACGGAGCTGACCGACGCCGCGGGAGCCGCTAAGGCCCTCGCCGAGGGCAGGCCCGTCATCGTTGAAGCGGCCGACGCCGATGCCTTCCGCGTCGCCAGCGCCGCCTTGGGCGTCACAGGGCGTGAAGTCGGTGTGGTGCGGGGCCATAACTATTCGCAGGGTGACGACGTGACCCTAACCATCTATGCGCCGCCGGAGCTCGTGCGCCCGACCTTGCGTCGCGCCGCGCCCACGCCGCTGGAGGTCGAGACGACCACCGAGGACGGGGTCGATCCGGCCCTGATCACCGAGGATCCGCCCGGGACGGCCCTGACGCCCGCGCCCGGCCCGGATGAGCCGCCCGTGGTCATCGTGCCTGCGCCGGGACAGGCCCCCGCGTCCGCTCCGACGCCTGTCCCGGCCCCCGTACTCGCGACGCCCGCCCCGACAGCCGAGCCTGCCCGGTGAGCCGCCCCATCACCATCGTCGAGGTCGGGCCACGCGACGGACTGCAGAACGAAAGAGCCGTGTTGGAGCCCGATGTTCGGGCCGATCTGGTCGGGCGGCTGGAGGCCGCAGGGGCGCGGCGCATCGAGGCGGTCAGCTTCGTCCATCCGAAATACGTGCCCCAGATGGCCGGGGCCGAAGAGGTCATGGCCGCCCTGCCGCACGAAGCCGGGCGCAGCCGCATCGGCCTGGTTCTGAACAGCAAGGGCTATGACCGGGCCCTCGGCACGGCGGTGGACGAGGTCAATGTGGCCATGAGCGCCACCGACGGCTTTGGCCTGAAAAACCAGGGGCTGTCAGTTGATCAGCAGGTCCAGATGCTGGCCGATATCGTGGCTGGCCGGGCCAATGCCGACGGCGCAGCGGGTGAAGCGCCGTCCCTGTCGGCGACCCTGTCCTGCGTCTGGGGCTGCCCCTTCGACGGTGAGGTTTCGGTGGGTCAGGTGGCCGATCTTGTGGGTCGGATCGCGGAATTGGGCGTCGCCGAAATCGCCCTGGCCGACACCATCGGCGTGGGCAATCCCTGGGCCGTGACCCAGGTGGTACAGGCCGCCCGCAAGGCCGCCCTCGACGCGACCCTGCGCCTGCATTTCCACGACACCCGCAACACTGGCCTGGCCAATGCCTATGCCGGGATCGAGGCCGGGGTGGACGTGCTGGATGCGTCCGTCGGCGGCATCGGCGGCTGCCCCTTCGCACCGGGGGCGACGGGCAATATCGCCACCGAGGACCTTGTTTACATGCTGGAGCGGGCTGGCTTCTCCACCGGCTACGACCTCGACGCTCTCATCGCCACCGCCCGCTGGATCGGCGACAAGATCGGCCGGCCGGCTCCCAGCGCACTGAGCCGAGCGGGAGGCTGGCCGAGCTAAAGTCGAACCGGAGATGCCGGGACACAGTCTGGCCAAGGTTGCGGGATGATCTTTGTCGACACGGGGATCACACATGCTGACACGACGCGGATTTGGGCTGACGACAGCCGCGGCAGGGCTGGCGAGCACTGTCCCCGCATGGGCTCAAATACCTCTTACCTCAGAACAGCGACTCCATTTGGAGGGGCGGTACCTTCCCTACTATCTCGAGCTCAAGTCCAAGGTTGAGGCCGGTGATGCCGATGCTCGGGGGGCGCTGAGCCAGTACGCCGCTTTCCTAGGTGACGAGCGAACCGCAGTGGGGCTGTACGAACGCTCTCCGCGCGCAGGCGATGAACGCCCGACTCTCGAAGGTGCCGAAAGCCGAGATGCAATCGAAGCTATCGTCGAAGCAGCGCGAGGAACACAGGTCGTCATTCTGAATGAAGCACACAATGTCTCAGCCCATCGCGCCTTCGCTGCACGCGTTGTCCGGGCTCTCCGACCTCTAGGCTTCGACTGGTTCGCAGCCGAGGCATTTACGCCGCCTCAGGATGGGCCAGCTCCGTCTGTCAGCCTGTATCGCGACGGTATGGCCTTCACGCGCGACTTCGGCTGGTACACGCAGGACCCGGTCTTTGCCGAAACCATTCGAGAGGCGGCGCGGTTGGGCTACCGCTTCAGGGATTACGAGTTCAACTGGATGCAGCGGGCACCCGATGACGCCGGTGCCGAAGCCCGGATCGCGATGCGCGAACAGGCGCAGGCGGACAATCTGATAGCCAATGTCCTTGCCCCAAATCCGAACGCCAAGGTGCTGGTTTACGTCGGATACGATCATGCGATGGAGAAACCCAATCGCTTCGGAACCTGGTTTGCGGCGCGGCTGAAGGCCGCCTCGGGTATCGACCCACTGACTATCGAACAAGCCTACAACTGGCTTGCGCTGGACCCGGCAAACGACGCGCCACACGTGGCGGCCGTGCTGGACCGGTTCGAGCCACAGGACTCGATCGTGGTTTCAAAGGGTGGTGCCGCATTTGCCAGCCGGCATTTCACCGGACAAAGCGATCTGTCGGTGTTCCACCCTCGTCGGCCGGAGGTCGCTGGACGTCCGGGTTGGTTGGCGGCCGATCCACTTCGTCTGGCTGTAGAGGTTGCCGTTCCCCGCTTCGACGGACTGGCCTTGCTCCAAGCCTTGCGGGTCAGCGAAGGCCCCGCGGGCGTTCCGGCGGACCAATTTTTACTGAAGCGCGGTCAGTCAACCGCGAGCCTCATGCTGCACCCTGGCTCCTATTTTCTGAGGCTGGAGCATCGCGACGGGATTGATCCAGCCTATGGCACCGTGGACGTCCAGGCCTGAGGCTGCGTGTCAACCCGGCACGCCACCGATCGGCCAAGTGCCCAACCCGGCGAGGTCCTCCGCATCGCTGGGGCACATGTCGTAGAGGGTGAAGGCCTTGTCGCCGTCGATGAACCAGTCCGCACCGCGCGTGTACTTTTCGACACCAGTCGAATAGCAGACGGCACCACGCTGGCCGTCCAGAGAGATCAGGATGCCCCAGTTGACGTCCCCGCCGCTGGCGGCCTCGAAGCCGCGCGACATCAGGCGTCCATCCACCTCGATGATCGGAACCACGACCGTATTATCGTTGCGGATGTAGTCCAGTGCCTCTGCGGGGGCACCCGATCGCTCTATGGCCGCGCGGACCAGGGGGTGATCGACGAAGCGTACACCGTCGACGGCGTCGAACGGATATTTGTCGACATAGGCCGACAGGGGCGGCGCGGCCTGGGCGGGCGATGGCGCGGGTGAGGCGGCCTCGGCACTGGCATAGGCCGCTTCGCTGGCCGAGGCCGCGCCTTGCGGAGCCTCACTCTCGGCGGCGGTGCAGGCGGTGGTGACGACCGCCAGGGCGGCGACGAGCAACAGATGACGCATGGCGAACTCCCTCGGAAAGCCAACCATCCTTAGCCCCAAGCCCAACGAGCGTGAAGGCTACGGCGGATGTCGAAACCTGACGTCTCGCGTCTTGGTCGCTATAGATTCAACAGCGCCGGGTCTCCGCCCTGTGCGGAGATGTTGTTCGAGATCGCCTTTTCCGCCGCATAGCGGATCAGGCTGTTGGGGCCGCCGGCCTTGGGGCCCGTGCCGGACAGGCCTTCACCGCCAAACGGCTGAACGCCGACGACGGCGCCGGTCACCCCCCGGTTGATGTAGACATTGCCCGCAGGCACCAGCCGGATGACCTCTTCCGCAAAAGCCTCGATCCGGCTGTGGACGCCCAGCGTCAGGCCATAGCCGCGCGCGGCCAGCTTGCCCGCGACGGTCTTCAGGTCCTTGGGCTCATAGCGATAGATGTGCAGGACAGGACCGAAAACCTCGCGCTCCAGGAAGTCGGGCGTCGGGATTTCGGCGATGGTGGGCGCGAACAGGTCGCCCTTGTCGGCACCGGCAGGCAGGGTGGCACGGGCGATGATCTTCGCCTCCTTGCCCAGATGGCCGATGTGGGCCTCCAGCGCAGCGCGGCTCTCGGCGTCGATCACCGGCCCGATGTCGGTGGCGGGGTCGGTGGGGTCGCCGACGACCTGGGCGGCCAATGCGCCCTTCAGACCCTCGATCAGACTGTCGGCCGAATCCTTGGGCGCATAGAGTATGCGCAGGGCCGAGCAGCGCTGGCCCGCCGAGCCGAAGGCGGAGTTGATGACGTCGTCGATGACCTGTTCGCGCAGGGCGGTGGTGTCCACGAACATGCCGTTCAGGCCCCCCGTCTCCGCGATGAAGGGGATGATCGCGCCAGGCCGGGCCGCGATGGACCGATTGATGGCATAGGCGGTGTCCGTGCCGCCGGTGAAAGCCACGCCGTCGATCAGCGGATGCGAGACCAGCGTCGCCCCAACCGTCTCGCCGCGTCCAGGCACCAAGGCCAGCACGTCGGGGTTCAGGCCCGCCTTCTGGAACAGGCGCACGGCTTCGGCGGCGATCAGCGGCGTCTGTTCGGCGGGCTTCGCCAGCACGGCATTGCCAGCGGCCAAGGCGGCGGCGATCTGGCCTGTGAAGATGGCCAAGGGGAAGTTCCAGGGGCTGATGCAGGCGAAGACGCCGCGACCGTGCAGGACCAGCTGGTTGATCTCGCCGACGGGTCCCTTCAGCTCGCTGCGCCCGCCGAAGTCGCGCTCGGCCAGCATGGCGTAGTAGCGACAGAAGTCGGCAGCCTCCCGCACCTCGGCGACGCCGTCGTTCAGCGTCTTGCCCGCTTCGCGCGACAGAAGCGCGACCAGGCGGTCCATGTCGGCCTCCAGCGCATCGGCCATGGCGCGAAGGACGGGGGCGCGACCTGCACCGCCCAGACGGTCCCAGGCCACTTGCGCCTCGGCGGCGGCCTGGGCGGCGGCGTCGATATCGGCGCTGGTCGCCTCCGACACATGGCCCAGGACTTGGCTGCGGTCGAAGGGGTTGGTCACGTCCTGCGCGTCCGTGCCGGCCAGCAGCTTGCCGCCGACGATCGGGCCGGAGGTGAAGCGTTCGCGGTCGACCTTCTCCAGTGCAGCGGCGTGGCGGTCGCGGTCGGCGGCCTGGCTGTAGTCGCGGCCCAGCGAGTTCTGGCGGTCCATGTACATGTCCTTGGGGGTCGGAATCTTGGCGTGGCGGTCGGGGTGGGCCTCGACGGCGTCGATGGGGTCAGCGGCGACGGCGGATGCGGGCACCCGCTCGTCCAGCAGGGCGTGAACGAAGCTGGAGTTGGCCCCATTCTCCAGCAGACGGCGGACCAGATAGGGCAGCAGGTCCTCGTGCCCGCCCACGGGCGCATAGGCCCGCACGGTGACGGCCCCGAAAGTCGCGATGGCAGCGTCGTACAAAGCTTCGCCCATGCCGTGCAGGCGCTGGAACTCGATCTTCACGCCCCGGTCGGCCGCCATCTTATGCACGGCGGCCAGCGAATGGGCATTGTGGGTGGCGAACTGGCTGTAGATGTGCGGCGAGGCCTCGATCATCATTCGGGCACAGACCAGATAGTTCAGGTCGGTCGCCGCCTTGGTCGTGAAGACCGGATAGTCGATGCGGCCCGCGACCTGGGCGCGCTTGATCTCGGTGTCCCAATAGGCGCCCTTGACCAGGCGCACCATCAGGCGACGGCCGGAGGTGCGGGCTAGCTCGGCCACGCGGGCGATGACCTCGGGACAGCGCTTCTGATAGGCCTGAACGGCCAGGCCCAGCCCGGTCCACGACCCCAGTTCCGGCTCTCGCGCCAGCCGGTCCAGCAGCTTCAACGACAAGGCCAGGCGGTCGGCCTCTTCCGCATCCATGGTGAAGTTGATGTCGGCCGCGGCGGCGATCTTCGCCAGCCTCAATACGCGGGGATAGAGCTCCTCCCAAACGCGGGCCTCATGTGTCGCCTCATAGCGCGGCGACAGGGCCGACAGCTTGACCGAGACGCCGTGGCCGACCTCCGGCCCTTGGCCCTTGGCCGTCTTGCCGACGGCGGTGATGGCGTCCGTATAGATGCGCTCATAGCGTTCGGCGTCGGCGGCGGTTCGGGCGCCCTCGCCCAGCATGTCGAAAGAGCACAGCCAGCCCTCGCGGTTCGACCGCTTCAGCGCCGCCTCGATGGAGCGGCCGACCACGAACTGTTCGCCCATGATGCGGACGGCGGCGGCCACGGCCTGGCGGATCACAGGCTCACCCAGGCGGCCAGCGACGCGCTTGAGGAAGCCGGGCAGGTCGGTCTTGGCCTGATCGTCGGCATCCACCAGCTTGCCCGTCAGCATCAGGCCCCAGGTCGAGGCGTTGACGAACAGGCTGTCGGACTGGCCCAAATGGCTGGCCCAGTCGGCCGAGCCGATCTTCTCGGCGATCAGGCGGTCGCGGGTGTCTTCGTCCGGCGTGCGCAGCAGGGCCTCGGCCAGGCACATCAGGGCCAGACCCTCTCGGGTGCCCAGCGAAAACTCCTGCAGGAAGCTCTCGACCACGCCCTGTTTCTTGACGCTGGCGCGGGCCTGTTCGACCAGGCCCGTGGCGCTGGCCAGTACGGCGGCACGCTCGGCTGTGTCCAGCGGCAGGCGGGCGAGATTGTCGGCCACGGCCTGGCGCTCGCCGGCGAACTTGCCGTGGTCCAGACTATCCCAGTCCTGCGACAGCGCAGCGGGCGGAATGACGTGTGCGTTCATGGCTGCGCACATATCCCTTCCCCTCACGCGGGGGAAGGTGGCGCGTCATTCACGCCCTGAGGCGTGGCGTGAGCGCCCTCTCAGGCGAAGTCTCGCCAAGGGCTCAATCAGGCGCTAGAGGTGGCGACCGATCAACGGCGGAGCCAACCGGCCCACATGCGCATCGTTCTGGCCACCGACGCCTGGGAGCCCCAGGTCAACGGCGTCGTCCGTACCCTGACCCGGACCATCGCGGAGTGCCGCGCCATGGGCCATGAGGTCGAGGTCATCGAACCCAGCCAGTTCAAGACAATTCCCTGCCCGACCTATCCGGAAATTCGGCTGGCGCTGGGCGCGGAAGAAGAGATTCGCGAGCGCCTGCGTGCCTTCGAGCCCGAGGCCGTCCATATCGCCACCGAAGGTCCCATTGGTATCGCCACGCGCCGCATCTGCGTGGAGTGGAAACTGCCGTTCACGACCAGTTATCACACCAAATTTCCCGAATATGTCTCGGCCCGGTTCCCGATTCCGGTCCAGGTCGGCTATGCCTATATGAAGTGGTTCCACAAGCCGTCGGGACGGCTGATGGTGGCGACGCCGACGCTGCGTGACGAACTGGTTTCGCACGGGTTCCGCAACGTCTCGCCCTGGACGCGGGGCGTGGATACCGAACAGTTCAATCCCGATCTTGAGCCCATCTATGCCGAGCTGGGTGGCAAGGACTGGCCGCGGCCCTTCTGGCTGAATGTGGGTCGTGTCGCCGTCGAGAAGAATATCGAGGCCTTCCTGTCCACCGACCTTCCTGGGACGAAGATCATCGTCGGCGACGGTCCCGCGCGGGCCGAGCTGCAGGAAAAATATCCACAGGCCAAGTTTCTGGGGGCCAAGTTCGGCGAAGATCTGGCGCGCTGCTTCCGCGACGCCGACGTGTTCGTCTTCCCCAGTTGGACCGACACCTTCGGCCTGGTGATCTTGGAGGCCATGGGGACCGGTACGCCGGTCGCGGCCTATCCGGCGCATGGGCCGATCGACATCATTCCGGGCTCCAACGCCGGGGTCATCGACGACGATCTGCGGACCGCCTGCCTCGAAGCCCTGAAATGCGACCGCAAGGCCGTGCGTGCCTATGCCGAGAAGTTCAGCTGGCGCGCCTCGGCCGAACAGTTCGTGGAGAACCTGCAGCCATACCCTGAGCCAGATCGCGGCCGGTTCTGGCGTCGCCTGCGCCGGATCGCTCGGATCAGGCGCAAGGTCGCCGCCTGACGGGAACCGTCACGCTGTCATCGCGCTTTGTCGGAGACACCAAGGAGCGCGCGTGATGAGCGATCAAGAGCCTGACCCCAAGACCCAGACCCACGACGCCATCGAGGCCGATGCCATGGGCGAAAAGCCCGATCTGGGCCGCACGCCTGACGGCATGCGCGATGCTCTCGACCGGGCGTTATCGGGAACCGACTCCGGCTCCGATACGCGAGCCGGCTCGCTGCAGGGCGGCGCGGCATCGGGTTCGGACGACGATCCCGACGCCGACACGATCAACAGGGCACTGGCGGACCAGGGGCAGGCCTCTGCAGAGCGTAACGCCAGCCGCAAGGCCGATCCGGACCCGGTGAACAACACTGGCGACGACCCATCGGCCAAGAAAGAAGCGGACGCTGCGACCGGCTGAGCACACTCGCCCGACCGTTGAAGCCTCGCCACCGCACGAACGCCAAGTTGCCTTGCCGCCGCCGCGCCCATCCGGCACGGTGCGTGCAACAAGATACAGATCATAGGGACGACGAGGAATGAAGCGCATATTCGCGGTCGGCGCATTGATGTCGACCATGATCGGCGCGGGCGGGATGCTGGCGGCATGCGGCGATGATGCGCCCACAAAGGCCCCGGCCGATGTCGAGGCTGCGGCACCCGTTGATACTTCCGGATCCACTGGCGCTGCCGGGGCAGACGCCGGTGGGGTCAATGCCGAGCTTGCGGCCCCTGACGCGCCCGCCTTTGCCGTTCTCTATCCCGATGCCACGCCCGTCGGGCCCGCCACGCTCGCGCGCGGGCCGAGCGGGCCGGGCGGAATCCTCCAGTTCACGACGCCCGATACGCCAGAGGCGGTCGTAAACTTCTATCGCGCGCGGGCCGAGGCGTCCGGCCTGAACACCATCGCCTCCATGAACCAGGGCGGGGCCAGCGCCTATTCCGCCGGCGACGGTGCCAACGGAGCCGGCAAGCTCCTCAGTGTGGTGGCTTCACCGGGCGAAGATGGCCTGACCAATGTTCAGCTGGACTGGTCGTCCGGGCGGTGAGGCTTGCGGCGTCCCGACTGGCAGCACCTCTGATCGGTGCGGTTTGGCTGGCCGGGTGCGCCACGACGACGCTTGGCCCACCCGAGGTCGTGCCGGGATATCTGCAAGCCGCAGAGCTGGCAGACCTGGCCGCAACCGTTCCCGCACCTGCCGCGGCGGGTAGCAACGAGCAAGCGGAGGACGCGGCCTTGTCCGAGCGGCTGCGCCGGCTGGAAGACACGGACCGCTGGTGGATGGCCACCGCCCATGCCGAAGTCCGGCCCCCCGAAGCCGCCCAGCATTTCGACTGCCTGCTGGGGACACGGCTGGCCGCAAAACCCCGCCCGGCGCTTAATCTGCTGATGGGACGCTTGCTGGCGGACTCCGAGCGATTGACGGTCGATCTGGTCGCGCGCCATCCGCGCCTCCGCCCGCTGGCCTCCGACCCGGCGCGACGCGCGTGTCAGCGCTTGAATGATGCCACTCGCAAGTCACCCACATCCTATCCGGCGGCGGGAGCTGTGGCGGGGGCCGCCTATGGGGCGCTTTTCGCCGACTTGGCTCCTGACGGGGCAGAGGCGGCGCGGCAGATGGGCCGCGAGATCGGCCTGAGCCGCGCGATCTGCGCCACCAACTGGCTCTCGGACGTTCAAGCGGGCGCGGCGCTAGGCGAGGCGCTTTACGACGCCGCAGCGTCCCAGCCGGAGTTTGCGACCGATCTGGCAGCGGCCCGGCTGGAGATTGCCTCGGCACGTGCCGAGGGCGCGACCAATCCGAGCTGCGCCTCTGAACGCCTGGCCCTGACGCAAGGCAGGGCGATTATGGCGGACTGACCCATCGTTCTCGCTCAGGCCGGGCGCGGGCTGGCCAAGGCTCCGTACAGCTCTGGCCGACGATCGCGGAAAAAGCCCCAAGCGGCGCGGTACTGATCCAGAAAATCGAGATCGAAGGTGTGCACCAGCACGCCCTCCTCGTCCTTCAGTTGCTCGACCAGATCACCACGGTGATCGGCGATGAAGGAGTGGCCGTAGAAGGTCTGACCCACCTCGGTCACCGTCTCGTGGCCGATGCGATTGGCCGCGACCACGGGCGTCACATTCGAGACCGCATGGCCCTGCATGGCCCGCTGCCAGGGCAGGGCGGTGTCCAGGCTTTCGTCTTGCGGCTCCGAGCCGATGGCGGTCGGATACATCAGGATGTCGGCCCCCAACAGGGCCATGGCCCGGGCCGATTCCGGATACCACTGGTCCCAGCAGATGCCGACGCCGATCCGGCCGAAGCGCGTCTCCCAGACCTTGAAGCCCGTGTCACCGGGCCGGAAGTAGTATTTTTCCTGATAGCCCGGGCCGTCGGGGATGTGGCTCTTGCGATAGACGCCCAGAGCCTCGCCGTCGGCATTGATCATGACCAGCGAGTTGAAGTAGTGATGCCCTTCCTTCTCGAAGATCGATACGGGAATGGCGACGCCGAGTTCCTTTGCCACGGGCTGGAGCTGGACCACCGCGGGATGGTCGCGCCAGGGATGGGCGGTCGCGAACCAGTGCTCCTCCTGCGACACGCAGAAGTATGGGCCCTGAAACAGTTCGCTGGGCAGGATGACCTGTGCGCCTTGCGCTGCAGCCTGACGGATCAGACCGATGGTCTTGTCGATGTTCGCCTGCATGTCCGTGCCATAGGACGTCTGGATGGCGGCGACGGAAATCGTGCGAGGCATCAGGCGGGTTCCTGCTGGGAAATGCAGTGAAACGATCCACCACCGGTCAGGATGTGGATCGACGTGAGCGGAATGATCTCGCGGTCGGGAAATACGGTAGCCAGGCCTTGGCAGGCCAGATCGGCGGCGCGGTCATCACCATAGGTCGGCACGATCACCGCGCCATTGGCGATCAGGAAGTTCATGTGGCTGGCAGGCACAGGGCGCCCGTCGGCATCGGCGACGAAGCCGGGCGAGGGCAGGGGCAGCAAGCGAATCCGTCGACCCTCCGCGTCGGTCATCGTCGACAGGGTCCGCGCCAGATCGGCATAGACGTCGTCATTGGGGTCACCTCGGCCCCAGGCGACGGGGTGGGCCACCACGCCGGGCGCGACGAACCTGGCCAGATTGTCCACGTGCCCATCGGTATGATCGTTCAACAGGCCGTCGCCGAGCCACAGCACCTTGCGGGCCCCGATCGCCTCGGCCAGCGCGGCCTCGGCCTTCGCCTCGGTCCAGTCGGCATTGCGGTTGCGGTTCAGCAGGCACTGGCGGGTCGTCAGGACCGTGCCCTGCCCGTCATGATCCAGGGCACCACCCTCCAGGATGAAGGCGTTATGATCTAGCGGCACGTCTGATGCCGCCCCGATCTGGGCCGCGACGTTGTCGTCGTGCTCCATGACGAACTCGCCGCCCCAGCCGTTGAACTGGAATGCAGCGGCGCGAGTTGACCCCGCCTTGAAGATCGGCCCCGTGTCCCTCAGCCAGATGTCGCCAAACAGCCCGTCCACCACCTCCACATTGTCGACATCCGCGAACCGCGCGCGCGTTTCGGAATAGACCTCGGGGGCCCCGACCATCAGCTTGACCTGTTCGCGCCCCGGTCCGGCCAGAGCGCGCACAAGCGCCTCTACCTCGTCCCGAGCGTCCTCCAGATTGCCCGGCCAGTATTCCTCCCGGCTGGGCCAGCCGACCCACATGGCGCGATGCGGAGCCCATTCGGCGGGGATGGGGTCTTGGGTCATGGCGAGGGCTGATCCTTGGAACGTCTGCAGGCGGGCCGCATGCGGACTGCGCCAGATAGACACCCCGCCTCGCGACTTCAACTCGCGCCGTTTGCAAGTAATTCCGTGCCAGGCATCGCGCAAAGAAAAGAGGCGGCCCGTTTCCGGACCGCCTCTGATCGTTCAGTCAGTTCGAGACTGGTTTAGAAAGCCACCCGCAGGGTCGCCGAAATCGTGCGCGGAGCGCCGACCGAAGCGAAGGGTTGGCTGAAGCCGGGCGTACCGGGCGTTGCCGAGGCGCGCGTGCCCAGGTTGGCGTAGTACTGCTCGTCAAAGATGTTGTCGGCGTTCACCTGGATGAACGTGCCTTCGTAGCCGAACTGGGCCAGGTCGAAGCGGACGTTGGCGTCGACCGTGGTGAAGGCGTCAACCTTGAAGTCGTTGACGTCGGTCACCCAGCGCTCGCCGGTGTACTTGGCCTGGATGCCGGCTTCCAGATACGGGGTAAACTGGTAGCTGGCGCGAGCCGAGAACATCCATTCCGGAGTCTCGACCAGTTCCTTGCCCTTGGTACGAACGATTTGAGGAACGCCTGCAACGGTATTGTTGACGTAGTCGTCCTGCACCTCGCTGCTGAGCCAGGTGGCCGAACCGTAGAGGCTCAGGGCTTCGATCGGCGACCAGCCGATGGAGCCTTCGGCACCGATACGCTCGACCGCGCCGACGTTACGGTCGACGAACTGGCCCAGGTCATCGTCGAAGGAACTGACGATCCGG
Organism: Brevundimonas vancanneytii; assembly: GCA_943372125.1. Taxonomy (GTDB): domain Bacteria; phylum Pseudomonadota; class Alphaproteobacteria; order Caulobacterales; family Caulobacteraceae; genus Brevundimonas; species Brevundimonas vancanneytii_D. The sequence goes on along the minus strand of CALRXI020000022.1, from coordinate 3,158 downwards.
TTTTCTTCGTTATTGGCGAACACCGAGACGGTGCCGACCAGGGTCGGGTTAGAGTAGCGGTAGCCCAGGTCGAAGTTTTGGGCCGATTCCGGCTGCACAGTCGGGTTGCCGACCGAGCCGTCTGCAAAGCGCGTGACGCCATAGAGGCTGTCGGTACGCGGTGCCGACAGGGTTTCAGCATAGCTGACGTAGACCGAGTGGCCTTCACCCCAGCGGAAGGATGCGCCCAGGTTCGGCAGGATGTCGTCGTAATCCACGCTGCGCGAGTAGGGCGCAATGTACTGGATAGAATTCAGCGTGGCACCCGAACCGGTCGTGCGACCGGCGATGGCGACATTGCCGTTGGTCAGCGTCGTGGCCACGCCGTTGACGATCGCAGCGGTCGTCGTGGTCTCGGTCGTGCAGAGCACGTTCGAGGAGCGATCCTGCGTCAGGCAGAACTGGTTCAGGTCACGGCTGAAGAACGGGGCCCGAACGCCGATGTTGATCGTCAGTGCGTCGTCCATGAACTGGCCGCGATATTCGACCGAGAACTGGTTGAGCTCGGCGATCGACAGGCGGTCGCGCGAACGCAGTTCGTAACCATTCAGGTTGACGATACGGTTCTCGATGATGTTGCGACCGCCGAACCAATCGACGAAGCGCGGGTCCGAGGGGTTGGTGCGGTTGATGCGACCATACAGGCCCGTCTGGCGGTGACGACCATAGTCCAGCGCATAGGCGGCGCGCAGGCGGTGGTTGTCGTTCAGGTCCCAAATCAGCGATGCGTTAAGACCATAGCGGTGGGTGTTGGTGTTCGACGGTGCCATGACACGGACGGAGTCGAGCGTGTCACCGTCTCCGTTCAGATCAAGGCCGCCGGTGGCGAGGTTGCCGCGGATGGTGCGGTCTGTTTCTGACAGCACGACCTGCTGGGTGCCGCCATTGGCCAGGGTGTACTGGAACGACGGATCGACGGTCAGGACCAGACCTTCGGTCAGGGTGAAGCGCGACTGGCCACGGATGTTGCCCGTGTTGGACGGGTTGATGCGCAAGCCCCAGAAGTTGCTGTTGGCGGCTGGATCGACGTCCGCAACGCCGGGCCGGCCCGTGAAGCTTGCCGGCTGGGTCACGACACCACCGACAACGATGGCCGGGTAGGGGAGGTAGTTGTCGTCGAAGTCGATGTCCCAACCGCGCGGGTCGGTTTCGACCTGCGGCAGGATGGAACCGGTCGCCGTGCCGAGGTTCGGGCCGAGGTAGTTGTTGTTGCGGTTCTCGTTCCAGTGACCGGCCAGCGACAGGAAGTCGCCGTTGTCGCCCAGCGGCTGATAGATGCGGGCGTTGAACTGAGTCTTCTGCAGGTCGCCGCGACCCTTGAACTTGTCGTAGTCAGTCTTGGAGACAGCGAACCAGGCCGAGGTGCCCCAAGGGCCGAACTCGCCGGAGTTCACCAGGAACATGAACCGGCGGTAGTCGAAGTCGCCGAACGAGGCTTGGCCCCAGCCGCTGAAATCAGCCGTGGGACGCAGGGTCTGATAGTTGATAACGCCGCCGGTGGCCGCAGCGGTCGGGCTATCGACGTCGGTCGAGCCGGTATTGACTGAAGCGCGCTCGATCAGTTCCGGATCAAGTTGCTGGTTGGTGTAGGAGGCATAGTTGCCGGTGTCGTTCAGCGGGATGCCGTCAAACGTCAGCGACACTCGGTTGCCGTCGAAGCCGCGCAGACGGATGTTGCCGCCCGACGAACCGTAGGAATCGGTATTGGTGAAGCTGAGGCCCGGCGTCAGGTTCAGCGTCTGCAGGATCGTCTGACCCGGCGTCTGGGTCGCGATGAACTCCTGGCCAATCGTGTTGCGGGTCTTCGACACGGTCTCGGCGGTCGCCAGGCCGTCGATGTTGCGCGGACCGCGCGAGCCCGTTGAAACGACTTCGCTCAGCTCGGTGGCTTCGGTCGTGTCCGAACCGGTCGATTGCGCCGAGGCGGCACCGGCCATGAGCAGGCCACTAAAGAGGGCGGTCGTCGCCCAGAACACGCGTTTGCGGTTCGTCATTATCATCTATCCCCAGATGGCTTGGGCGAAAGCGCCCGCGGACCGCTGAACGGCCAGTCGATATCACGCCCCCTCTAGGACCCGGATGGGAAGCTGGGACGACAGTCGTGTGACAGTGATATGACGACGGTTTGCGGTGGCCTCAGGGACACACTTCTGTGGATGACTATCGGGCAGGCGAACCCCATACGGCCCGAAGCCGTGCGGCGCGGCCACAAAAGCGGGTGTAACCTCCATATCGTGCCGGGTTTAGGCGCGCGAAGTCCTGGTGATAGGCTTCTGCGGGCCAGAAGCGGGCTGCATCGCGGACCGGTGTGGTGAAGCGCGCATTGCCCAGAGCGCGGACCGCCACTCGCCGCGATGCCTCGGCTACTGGCTTCTGGGCTGCGGTGGCGAACACGGCGGTGGCATAGCTGGCCCCCTGATCGCAGAACTGCCCGTCCGGATCGGTCGGATCGATGGTGCGCCAGAAGCGATCGACAAGCTGACGGTAGCTGATGCGGGCCGGGTCGAAGGTCACTTGAACCGCCTCCAGATGGCCCGTGCCGCCGCGTACGACCTGCTCATAGCTGGGATTGGCCGTACGTCCGCCCGCAAAGCCGGAGACGGCCGAAACAACGCCGGGCATGGCTTCGAAATTGGCTTCGACCGACCAGAAACAGCCGCCGGCAAAGACCGCCACTTCACGACGGCCGCTGTCGTTGGTCTGTACCGATGCTGCCGTCGGTGCGCTCTGCGCGGGCTCACCGGGTGAACAGGCCGCCACGGCCATCACCATGATCAGTGTGGAAAGACGGCTACGCATGGGCAGGCTCCTGCAAACATCCCGGTCCATCTCGCTATACGACAGGGGCCACCTAAAAGTTTCGCCCGAAAACGTCACCGCCCCAAACGACACCGCCCGCCCTCGTTTCCGGGGGCGGGCGGTGGGTAGTGTGTAGTGTGGATCGACTGTCCGGTAGACCGGGAGCCGGGGCCTGTCTGGCGACAGGCCCCGGTCCGTTGTGGCTTACTGGAAGTTGATGCCGATGGTGGCGCGACGGTTCAGCGGCTCGCGCACGCCGTCAGCCGTCGGGCGGGCCAGGGCGGTTTCGCCCTTGCCGTCCAGCGAGATCACGCCGCCGT
>CALRXI020000021.1:0-32460 GCA_943372125.1 Brevundimonas vancanneytii | reverse complement strand
CCTTGGGCGGTCTGCAGGGCCTGATCGGCTGGTGGATGGTGTCCAGCGGCCTGTCGGAGCGGGTGGATGTCGCGCCCGAACGGCTGGCGACGCATCTGGGGCTGGCGCTGCTGATCTTCATGGGCCTGATCTGGACGGGGCTGGAGGCCTGGCGGGGCGAGGGGCATGCGCGGCCGCCCGTGGGCTGGAGCCGGGGGGCGGCGGTGCTGCTGGGGGCCGTCTTTGTGCAGTGCCTGCTGGGCGGGCTGGTGGCGGGGGCCAAGGCGGGGTTCGTCTATACCGACTGGCCGCTGATGAACGGATCGGTCCTGCCGCCGGTCGAGTGGGGCGCGGGCGCACTGACCTTCCTTCACGATCAGGCCCTGGTTCAGTTCAATCACAGGATTGCGGCCTATGCCCTGCTGATCGGCGGGACGATCTATGCGGTGCAGGCCTGGCGGTGGCGGCTGGCCGAGGGGCTGGGTGTCAGCGCAATGGTCGTGGCCGGCGTGCTGTGGATGCAGGCGGCGCTGGGCGTCGTGACCCTGATCCACGCCGTGCCGTTGTGGCTGGGCGCGCTGCATCAGGCGGGCGCGGCCCTGGTCCTGGCCGTGGTGACGATCAATCTGTGGCTGGTGCGCCGGTCTCAGCCGCGCCTGTTCATGTCCGGACCGAGGACCAGGGTCCTCTGATCGCCAGGGTGATGCCCGGGTACATGATGTTCACGAAAAGCACCTCGCCGTCGGGCGAGAAGACGGCTCCGGCAAACTCGGAGTTCCCCGCGAACACATTGCGACCGATGGCATAGACCTGACCGTCCGGGGTGACGCCCTTCAGATGGTTGCGGATGTCGCTGGAATAGTTGTCCTCGCAGACGATCAGATGGCCCCAAGGCGCGATGCAGATGTTGTCGCCCATGTTCATGGTGCGCAGGTCGGCGCTCTCGGTGAACAGTTGCACGCGGCCCGGACGGTCGATCTCGCCGGGCTGGCCTTCGTCGGGCGAGGGGACATAGCGCATGATCTGGCCGCGCTTCAGCGGCCCGCCCGAGGTGGCGGTCATATAGAGCTCGTTGTCGCCCCAGAAGATGCCTTCGCCGCGCGCGACAAGGGCCGCACCGGAGGCATGGCCGCGCAGGCGCAGATCGTCATTCGGCGATTCGACGTCGTCCATGTCGATCCAGACGACCTCGCGCCAGTCGCGCACGGCCCACTCTGCGCTGTCCCAGTTGCGGGTGTCGGCGCGGGGCTTGTCCTTGAAGGCCATGGCCTGGAGGCGACCGCCCTCGATCAGCTTGCCGGGCACGTTCGGGATGAAGCGATAGAAGAGGCCGTCGCCCTGATCCTCGGTCTCATAGACGATGCCGGTACGGGGATCGATGCAGACCGCCTCGTGATCGAACCGGCCCATGGCCTTGAGCGGCACGGGATCGACCAGGCCGGTGGCGATTGCGGGGACTTCGAAGACGAAGCCGTGAGGCTTGGTCACGTCGCGGGTGGCGGGCGTTTCGGTCGTCTCCTCGCAGGTCAGCCAGCTGCCCCAGGGGGTGTGGCCGCCGCAGCAGTTGGTCGAGGTGCCGGCCAGCGACAGATGCTGGCTGACCTTCCGGCGTGTGGCGAGGTCATAGATCAGTGTGGTGGTGCCGCCGGGCAGGGCGCGACCGTCCTTGTAGGTGTCATAGCCCTTTGACGGGTCCAGCAGGCCGATGCGCTGCTGATGAAAGCCGCCCGGGCCGAGGTTGCGGTGCAGGGCGCTGGAGCCCTTGAGCTCGTGATTGCAGACCAGGGCGACGCGGGTGCCGTCCAGCGGGAAACAGCCCATGCCGTCCGGCTGGCCCGGCACGAACAACCCGTCGTCCATGGTGTCGCCACTCTGGGACACGATTTCGTAGGTAAAGCCCTCGGGCAAATCGAGCAGCTTGTCTGGATCGGCCATCAGCGGTCCGTAGCCATGGACGTCGTTGACGTAGGTCTCGCCCGCCGGAGCCGCCTGGGCCCTGACATTGCTGGCCAGGCCCGCGAAGGCGACGGCGGCGGCCGAGCCGGTGAACAGCTGACGACGATCAGGACGCATGGGCAGGACTCCGAAGATGTCGCCTTATGCCGGGCGACAGGGGCTGGATCATCATGGTTCTGTGACGAACGGCGGAATGACGCAGGCGAGCGTCGGCGCCGCCGGGATTTCCGTCGGTTGAAGGTGGGATGGGCCGGCGGAGCGCCGGGCTGTCGCCCGGAGACCGTGGGAGATGGATGTTTCGGCGACAGACTAACGCTCCGCACGAGATGTCTGACCGGTGGCTGTCGGCCTGGGATGGAGGGGCTTCCCCCACCCAGGACCAGCGACGCTCTTAGCGCCTTGCCGACATGGCCTCCGGCGGGCGGGTCGGAGCCTTGCGAACCCGATCCCCGGAACAGCATGGGTTCCCTGCCACATGCTCTTTGTTGGAGGGGCCCGTCGCTCGCGGAGAAAGCCGGTGTTGGCCGACAAACCCGCGTAGCTGAAACCACCCCACCCCGCTCATCTCGTTCCCGCCGCGACAAGCCGCAAGGCCTTGCGCCCTTCCCGGCGACGGGACGGGGAGGATTATGGGGCACGCGCTTCCTATGGCGGGAACAGGTCGCTGGTCGTGCGCGATTGTGCAGGGGGATCAGCGGGTTGACGGATTTGTTTGCGCGGGTTGGGGGCGAACTCCCAGCAGATGGACGCTACCGGGAGTTCCCTTGTCATCCCGGCCGAAGCGGAGCGAAGAGCCGGGACGGGACGGGGGCCTTCTCAACCGAGACTTCCGGTCAGACCGCAGGGCTGAACCGGAAGACGGGTGGGGCCTGGCTGTGTGTTTGTGTGCCCCCACAAGCGGGAATCCCGCAACCCTTCTACCAGCTCGCCGCTGCGCAGCGTCCGGGAGGGTGAGAAGGAGAGGCTGCCGTCCCCGATCTCCGCTTCGCTGCGTCGGGGATGACAAACGAAACGTGATCTTCGCTACGCTATGGCGGGAGGACGCGAGGGCGGCTCTTTTGCTGCGCAGTTCTCTCAAAAGTGAGAAACCTAGTCCTCGGCCACGAAATCCTGGGCGAACTCGGGGCTGTCCTCGTCGCCGGACAGAAGGGGCTCATCGTCGCCGTCGGAGGCGCGGGACGGGTCGGGCACCTCGAAGCCAACGGGGATGGACAGGTCCAGCAGGCCGGCGGCCTTCATCTCCTGCACGCCGGGCAGGTCGTACAGATTGGACAGGCCGAAATGCTCCAGGAAGCGGTCGGCGGTCGCATAGGTGACGGGGCGCCCCGGCGTGCGCCGGCGCCCCTTCAGCTTGACGAAGCCCATCTCCAGCAGCAGGTCCAGCGTGCCGCGCGACAGGGAGACGCCGCGCACGCTCTCGATCTCGGCGCGGGTGCAGGGCTGGTGGTAGGCGATGATGGCCAGGGTCTCGAGCGCGGCCTTGGACAGACGGCGCGGCTCCTCCCGTTCTTCGGTCATCATGAAGGACAGGTCGGCGGCGGTGCGGAAGCGCCAGCGGTCGGCGACGCATTCCAGTTCTACCCCCCGCCCCTGATAGCGGTCGCGCAAAGCGGAGATCGCCCCGCCGACATCGGCACCCTCAGGCAGGCGCCGCGCGATTTCGGCGGCGGACAGCGGCCCGGAGGCGGCGAACAGCAGGGCCTCGACCCGGCGCTCGATCTCGGTGTCGTCGGGGGCGAACTGGATCATGGCGTCAGTTCCAGCGGCAGCCCCTGCCCGCGCCGCTTCAGATAGACCTCGGCGAAGGCCGTCGCCTGTTTCACATCCATCGCCCCCTCCTTGACCAGTTCCAGACTGGCCGAGAGGGTAGAGGCGGTAAAGCTGGCCTGGGAGGGGCCGTCGGTGTCGGTGCGTTCGGGCGCGACGCGGTCCAGCGGGGTCCACTGCTCCAAGCGGGGCAGGATGTCGCGCAGCCAGTCGCGGGCGGCCTCAAGGGCAAAAGCCTCGACGCGCTGGCCGGGATTATAGCGCCGCTGCTCCTCGCGCCGCCGCTGGGTCACATAGGCGGCCATCAATTCGTACAGGCTGGCGTCGATGCGGTCGGACGGGACGATGACCGTGGCCTCTGGATCGCCGCGCGTGAAGACGTCGCGCTTCAACTGGGGTCGGCTGGTGATCGCCTCGACCGCGCGGCGCATCGCCTCCAGCTTTTGCAGGCGGAAGGCGAGCGCGGCGGCCATCTCCTCGGCGGGTGGCTCCTCGCCCTTGCCCTTTTCGGTGCGGGGCAGCAGCAGGCGAGACTTCAGATAGGCCAGCCAGGAGGCCATCACGAGATAGTCGGCCGCGAGGGCGAAGTTGCGGCGCCGCGCCTCGTGCACGAAGGCCAGATACTGTTCGGCCAGCCGGGTGATCGACAGCTTCAGCAGATCGACCTTCTGCGTCCGGGCGAGCGCCAGAAGAACGTGCAGGGGGCCCTCATAGCCGTCCAGATCGACGACGAAAGCCTCGCGCGCATCGACCTGTTCGATGGCGGTGAAGTCCAGATTGGGCTGGAAGGCCTCCGTCATGACCTAGGCCTGCGCCTCGCCGACGTCCGGCCCCTGCGCGGCATCCAGCTTGCCGCTCAGCATCGCGTCGAAACGGGCGCGGGCCTCGTGCTCATCCAGCGGCTCGGGCGTGTGGACGATGCGGGCCAGGGCAGCCTCGGCGCGCCGCCGGGCTCCGCCCTTCAGCCTGCCCGTGCCCTCGGCCACCTGACGCATCTCGGCCATGTCGCCGTTCCAGTGGACGACCAGGTCGCAGCCTGCCTTGAGCGAGGCCTCGGCCCGCTCGGTCAGGGTTCCGGACAGGGCGTTCATGACCAGGTCGTCGGAGAGCAGCAGGCCGTTGAAACCCAGTCTCTGGCGGATCAGCTTGATGGCCTTTTTCGACTGGGTTGCCGGGCGCTTTTCGTCGATGGCGGTGAAGACGATGTGGGCCGTCATCGCGATCGGCATGTCCGACAGCGTCCTGAACGGCGCGAAGTCCCAGGCGTCCAGGGTGTCGAGGTCCGCATGGACCGTCGGCAGTTCCTTGTGACTGTCGGCGAAGGCCCGGCCATGGCCCGGCATGTGCTTGATGACCGGCAGGACGCCGCCCGCCAGAAGCCCCTCGGCGGCGGCGCGACCCAGCTGGGCCACGGTGGCGGGATCGGTCGCGTAGGCGCGGTCGCCGATGATGTCGTGCGCCCCCGGCACCGGCACGTCCAGCACGGGCACGCAGTCGATGGTGATGCCGACGGCCCTCAGATCATGCGCCATCAGCCGTGCGCCCAGCCGGACCAGCTCACGCGCGGCCAGCGGACCGTTGGTCGCCTTCAGATAAGCGTCCCCCGGCGGATATTTGGGCCAGTGCGGCGGGCCCATGCGCTGGACCCGCCCGCCCTCCTGATCGATCAGGATGGGGGCGTCCCAGCCGACGCTGTCGCGCAGATCGGCGGTCAGGGCGCGAACCTGATCCGGGCTGTCGATGTTGCGCCGGAACAGGATGAAACCCCAGGGGCGGACCTCGGCGAAGAAGGCGCGCTCCTCCTGCGTCAGGCGATGGCCGCTACAGCCGTATATGGCGGCGCTGGTCACCCTGGTCAGCGCACGATGCAGTCGCCGCCCGAGGCCTTGATCGCATTGCACAGGCCAGTGGCCTGTTCGCGGCTGAGGCCCGCGACGCTGGTGCGATACAGGGTCGAGCCGCTGGAGGACTGGACTTCCTGGATGCGACGCGAGCCGCCCTGGGTGAAGCGGGAGTAGCGACCGACGATAGCGTTGTACTGGGTCTCGGCGATGCCGGGCGTGGAGAAGGCGCCGATCTGGACGCTGGCGCTGCCGCCGGTGGTGGCGGGCCCGGCGGGGCGAGTTTCGGCAGGCGGCGTGGCCGGGCGGGTCGCGGGCGGGGTCGCAGGGGCCGGGCGGACGACCGGCGGGGCGGTGTCCAGCGGACGCGGCTCGGGACGCGGCTGGACCTCTTCCGGCGGGGCAGTGAAGGTCGGGGGCGTGGTCGGCACGGCCTCGGCAGTGTCATAGACGTCGATGCCGGCGGCCGGATCGACGGGCTGGGCGTCGATGGGCGGTGCGGTCTTCATCTCGCCGACGACGGCGCCGACGGCCGGCGGGGCGTCCTCTGACGGCGACAGCCCATCCATGTTGAACATGACGACGATGCCGATGATGATGGCCAGCAGCACCAGGGCGCTGACGATCAGGGTGACGGGCGGGGCCTTGCCGCCACCGCCATTACCGCCGCCGCGGGGACGGCGCGGGTCATAGCTCTGGCGGTCGAACGGCAGGTCGTCGTCGGTCGGCGGCGTATAGGCCCCGCGGTCGCGGCCCGTGTTCGGACGGTAGGGATCTTCGTGTGACATCGGTCGCGCCTTGGAGAATGCCCACGCGAATCGCACGCGCGGGTGATCAGTCTAGCCACCCCGCCGTCAGGAATCACAGATCGAGGGCGAGGTCGAGGCTGAACAGCTTCTTGTGTTCCTCGATGGCATAGCGGTCGGTCATGCCGGCGATGTAGTCGCAGACGGCGCGAGCACGTTTCGCCTCGTCCGCCACGCCCGCCTTGCCGGACCATTCCGGCGGCATGGTCTCGGGTTCGGCCATGAACAGCTGGAACATCTCGGCCAGGATGCGGCGGGCCTGGCTGCGGGTGCGGTTGACCCGGTAGTGGCGGTACATGCGCTGGTAAAGGAACTGGCGCAGCACGCCCAGGTCGGCCAGCATCTGCGGCGAGAAGGCCACCAGCGTGCGGTCGGCGGTGCGCACGTCCTCGGTCGAGCGGATGGCGGCAGCTTCGATGCGGGCTTCGGTCTCGGCCAGAACATCCTCGACCATGGCCCCGATCATGCGGCGCACGGCCTCGATGCGGATCATCCGCTCGTCGATGTCGGGCCAGTCGCGGCGGGTCTGATGCAGGATCGGCCCGATCAGGGGCACCTGGGCCAGGTCGTCGAGGGTGAACAGGCCCGCCTGGACCCCGTCGTCCACATCATGGTTGTTATAGGCGATGTCGTCGGCGATGGCGGCGGCCTGCGCCTCCAGCGAGGCGAAGGTGCCCAGGCGCAGGTCCCAGCGGGGTGCGTAGTCGGCGACGGCCTTCCATGCGGGCTCGGCCAGCATGTGATCGACCGGGCCGTTGTGCTTGATGACGCCCTCGATGGTTTCCCAGCTGAGGTTAAGGCCCTCGAACTGGGGATAGCGCTCCTCCAGCTCGGTCACCACGCGAAAGGTCTGGACGTTGTGGTCGAAGCCGCCCCAGGGCAGCATCTGGGCCTGAAGCTCGTCCTCGCCTGCATGGCCGAACGGGGGGTGACCCAGGTCGTGGGCCAGGGCCACGGTCTCGGCCAGATCGGTGTCCAGCCGCAGGGCGTGGGCCAGCGAGCGGGCGATCTGGGCCACCTCCAGGCTGTGGGTCAGGCGGGTCCGGTAGTGATCGCCCTCATGCGCGACGAAGACCTGGGTCTTCTCCTTCAGCCGACGAAAGGCGGTGGCGTGGATGATCCGGTCGCGGTCGCGGGCATAGGCGTTGCGCGTGCGGCTGATCGGCTCGTGGGTCAGGCGACCCCGGCTGTGTTCGGGGTATTCGGCATAAGGGGCGCGTTCGAAAGACACGGATGGCGGCTCATTCGATGGGGCCGACCGTTGCGGTCGCCCGTCCGCGCCTCATATAGAGGGCCGTGACCAGCGTCCAATCTCCCGCCCCGTTCCAGATTTCCCCGGCCACCGGCGGGCATGGCCTGTCGCTGTCCGACAGCGCGGCCAAGCGCCTGGCCAAGCTGGGTGAGATCGAGGGCCAGCCGGTCATGCTACGCGTCGCGGTCGACGGCGGTGGCTGTTCGGGCTTCCAGTACCGGTTGAATCTCGTTCAGGCGGCGGAGGCCGACGACATCCGCATCGAGCACGACGGCCAGACCGCCCTGGTCGACGCCGTCTCCCTGCCCTTTCTCAAGGGGTCGGAGATCGCCTGGGTGGATGAGCTGGCGGGGGCACAGTTCGTGATCCGCAATCCGAACGCCGCCTCCAGCTGCGGCTGTGGGGTCAGCTTTTCGATCTGAGGGCGTTAAGCACGCCTGTGCTGGAACCCGTCTGCGTATCGTGGTTTTCTCCCGTCAGGGAAGGGAGAACCACCATGTTCGCACGCCGCCTTACAGCCACGTCACTCGCTTTCGCCGTCGGTCTGGCTTCGACCGCCTCGGCCCAGACGCCCCCGCGATTGTCGGACATGGTCGGGGCGCGCGCCGGACAGGCCGAAGGCGAACTTCAGCGCAGGGGCTATCAGGCCACAAACCGGAGCGAGGTGGTCGGCGACGGTCGCATGACCTACTGGCGGCGCGGCGACGAATGCGTGTCGATCATGACGCGGGACGGGCGGTACGATTCCATCAATCAGGCCGGGCGAAGCGAGTGTGGCGGAGGCAGCAACTCTTCGTCTGACGGAGCCGCAGCGGCGGTGGCCGGTGTGGCCCTGATCGGGCTGGTCGCGGCTCTGGCGTCCCACAACCGGCGGCACGGCGAGACGGATCGGGATCACGATCGGGAGTATGAGCGCGGCTATCAGGCGGCGCTGTACGGGGCCGACTATGACGATCGCCACGAAACCGAAGGCTATCACGACGGCTATCTGGCGGGTGAGGCCGAGGCCAGCAACCGCCGTCACTCCAACAGCCGCTGGGTCCGCGGTGCCCCGGATGCGGCGCAGGAGGCGTGTTCGCGTCGCGCGGACGAGTTCCAGAACCGCCCCTATGGCTCCAGCGTCCCGATCAGCGTGCGCGATGCCGGCAACGGGGAGTTCGAACTGACCATGGCCACAGGAAGCTATCGCTCAATCTGCCGCGTGACGGCCTCGGGCAATATCCGGTCGATGGATCCCTACTACTGAGGCTCAGGCCAGGGTTTCCATGAAGCGCACGGGCCGGCCGTGCGCCTGTCCGATCAGTTCGCCGTCCTTCATGACCACGCGACCGCGGACGATGGTGGCGACGGCCTTGCCGGTGGCCTCGAAGCCGTCGAAGGGGGTCCAGCCGCAGCGGCTGGCCATGTCTTCGTGGCGGATCGTGTGTTTCGCCTTCAGATCGACGATGGTCAGGTCGGCGTCATAGCCCTCGGCCATCCGGCCCTTGTTGGCGGTACCGAACACACGCTGGGCTCCGGCGGAGGTCAGATCGATGAACCGCTCCAACGACAGCTTTCCGTTCGCCACATGGGTCAGCATGACGGGCACCAGGGTCTGGACGCCGGGCATGCCGGAGGGTGAGGCGGGATAGGGCTTGGCCTTTTCCTCGATGGTGTGCGGGGCGTGGTCGGAACCCAGAACATCGACGATACCCTGCTGAATGCCATGCCACAGGCCCGCGATGTGCGGAGCGTTGCGGATCGGGGGGTTCATCTGGGCATAGCCCTTGAGGCGTTCGTAAGCCTCGTCACCATCCAGGGTCAGATGCTGGGGCGTGACCTCGACGGTGGCGACATCGCGGTGGTGGGCCAGAAAGGCGATCTCTTCCGCCGTCGAGACGTGCAGCACGTGGATGCGGCGGCCGACCTCGCGCGCCAGGCGTACCAGGCGGCGGGTGGACATGATCGCGCTCTCAGCGTCGCGCACGTCGGTGTGGCTGGTCCAGTCGCCGGGGCGGGCCAGGTCGCGGCGTTCGGCCAGGCGATATTCATCCTCGGAATGGAAGGTGGCACGGCGGCTGACGTTCGACAGCACCTCGCGCACGCCGTCGTCGTCGGCGATCAGCAGGTCGCCGGTCGAGGCCCCCATGAAGACCTTGACGCCGCAGCAGCCCGGCAGCCGCTCCAGTTCGCCCAGATACGCCGCATTGCCGTGGGTGCCGCCGATGTAGAAGGCATGGTCGGTCCACATCCGGTCGCGGGCGCGGGCCAGTTTGTCCTCGAGCGTCGCCGGATCGGTGGTGTTGGGATTGGTGTTCGGCATCTCGAACACGGCGACGACACCACCGAGGGCGGCGGCGCGCGAGCCGGCTTCGAGGTCTTCCTTCCACTCCAGGCCGGGCTCGCGGAAATGCACCTGGGTGTCGATGACGCCGGGCAGGACGGTCAGGCCGGTCGCGTCGACCACCTCCCCTGCCGTCGCCTGGGACAGATCGCCGATGAAGGCGATGCGGCCGTCGCGGACACCGACGTCGGCCAGACCACGTCCCGCATGATTGGCCACTTCGCCGCCCCGGACGATCAGGTCGTAGGTCTGGGTCATGGCGAAGCGTCCTGGCAGCGAGCGAGAACGGCCTTATAGCGCGGCCCGGCCACCCTTGAGCAGGTCCGGACAGACTTTTTTGCGGCTCACTCGGCGGAGGCGGGTTCCGGCTCGGCCTCGGCGCGGAACGGGCTGATGCGGATGCGCCCGCCGCAGGGTGTCAGCGCCTGGGCCAGGGTCACGGCGGTGTCGTCGCCCGGCACCGTGGCGCGGATGCGGGTGACCGACGGACAGGTGGTCTGGCCCTGACCTTCGTTCGGCACGACATTCCAGGCGATGTCGAAGAAGGCCTTGGCATTGGGGGCCAGATTGACCGGGGCCGGTGCCTGACCGGCCCGCAGATAACTGCCGGGCGTCGTTTCGGATCGGATGGCGCTGAGAGTGCGGTTCTGGCGATCCTGAACGGTGACGGCGGGATAGCCGGTCAGGCTGCAGGCCTGGGTGCCCGTGTTGCGCACGCTGATGATGGCCACGCGGTTGCCGGCACCTGCATCGCCGCCGTCTGACGACAACGCCAGTTGTGCTCCCTTGCAGGGCGGCGAGCTATGCAAGACGCCGCCGGGCGCGGCTTGGGCGGCCTTGGTCGCCGCGGCCTCGTCCACAGGCGGAGCCGTCACCACGACCGGCAGGGTTCGGCGGCAGGTTTCGAGAACGTCCCCTCCCGCAGAGGCCGCGCGGGTCAGGATGCCTGTCTCGATGTTGTCGCGGGTGCTCAGCGTCCATTCCACGCCTTCGTCGATATAGCGGGCACCGGACGGGATCGGGGCACTGCGCAGGACGCGCACCTGATCGCGCCAGCTCACTTGGGCCGATTCCGGATCGGGATAGGCCGCGCCGATGGTCAGGCCGCTGTCGCAGACATAGCGGGCGGTCACGGGGGCAGCGTCGGCGATGGGCGGTATAGGCTCGACGGGCGGCGGGACCGGCTCGACGTCGCGGTCGCAGGCGCTGATACCGATAGCGAGCAGGGCGGCGGCGCAAACAGCAGGCTTGAAGATGGACATGTCGGCTCCCCGTCTGACGCAGGGCAAACGCCACAGTCGGCCAAAGGCTCCGCTTGTTGCGGACGCGCGTCGTGCGGTCAGGCCGTCAGCAGGCGCGGCAGTTTGAAGGTGACCGTCTCGCGCGCGCCGTCGTCCTCGATGACGGTGGCATCGAAGCGGGCGCTGACCGCCTCGACCAGCTCGGAAATCAGGCGCTCGGGTGCGGAGGCCCCCGCCGTGATGCCCAGAGTCTGCACGCCGTCGAACCAGCTCCAGTCCACGTGCGACGCATCGTCGACCAGTTCCGCCGCACCAGCCCCTGCCCGGAGCGCCACCTCCACCAGCCGGACCGAGTTGGAGGAGTTCTTGGACCCGACCACCAGCACCAGGTCACACCCCTCGCCCAGCCGCTTGACCGCCTCCTGACGGTTGGTGGTGGCGTAACAGATGTCTTCCTTGTGCGGGTCGGGCAGTTCGGGGAAGCGCCGTTTGAGCGTCGCCAGAATCTCGGCGGTATCGTCCATCGAAAGCGTCGTCTGGGTTGCATAGGCCAGGGGCGCATCGCCGGGGCGCTGAAACGCCTCCGCATCCTCCACCGTCTCGACCAGGCTGATGGAGCCGGGCGGCAGCTGGCCCAGAGTGCCGACGACCTCCGGATGGCCCGCATGGCCGATCAGGATGATGTGGCGGCCGTTGGCGTGGTGACGTTCCGCCTCGACATGGACCTTGGAAACCAGGGGGCAGGTGGCGTCGAGGAACAGCATCTCGCGCGCGCGCGCCGAGGCCGGCACGGACTTGGGCACACCGTGGGCGGAAAAGACGACGGGCCGGTCGTCCGGGCATTCGTCCAGTTCCTTGACGAAGACCGCCCCCATGGCCTTCAGTCGCTCGACAACATGCTTGTTGTGCACGATTTCGTGGCGGACATAGACGGGAGCCCCGAACTTCTCGAGCGCGCGCTCCACGATCTGGATGGCGCGATCGACGCCGGCGCAGAAGCCGCGCGGCGTGGCCATGCGCACGGTCAGGGGGCGCTTGCCGGACAGGGGCACGACAGTTGTCAGGGTCATAGCGCGAACCTAGTCATTGCAGCGCGGTCACGCCACCTCGGTTTGACGACACGGCGCGTTTGCCGCGCCTCGCTTTAGCCGCTATCAGCGGCGAGCGTTCGCGCTGCGTCAGGCTGTCGCCGCGCGTCTCCCTGCTGACTGGAAGAAACATCGATGCGTCGCGTCCTGAAACTGTCCCTGGCCTCGGCCATCGTCGCGGCCACCATGATGCCGCTGGCCGCCCAGGCCCAATCGCCGCAGCAGCGTCCGGGACAACAGGGGGCTTCCCAAGAGCCCGAACGCAGTACGCGGGCCCCACGCATCGCGCCCTTGAGCCGCCGCGCCGCGGCCGGACCCTGCCCCTATGTGAAAATCCTCTATGACGCCGCCCGCTATGTCGAGATGACAGGCGAACGCCCGTCCGCCGCCAACGTCGGCTTCACGGGCGAGATCGAGGGTCTGACGTCCAACTGCATGTATCAGGCAGACCAGCCGATTACTGTCGATACGCGCATATTGTTCAACCTGGGGCGCGGCCCGCAGGCCCAGACGGACGGCCGCACCTATCGCTACTGGATCGCCGTCACGGAACGGAACAAGGCCGTGCTGGCCAAGACCTATTTCGACCTGCCCGTCGCCTTCGAAGGCGCGGACCGGACGTCGGTGACCGAGGAACAGACCATCATCATCCCTCGTGCCGACCTGACCACCAGCGGCGACAACTTCGAAATCCTGGTGGGCTTCGACGTGACGCCGGAAATGGCCCAGTTCAACCGCGACGGCAGCCGTTTCCGCATCAATGCCGGGGCGGCACCCGCCGCCGCAGCGGCGACGACCCAGCCTCCGGCCCAGTAGATGAGCGACCTCCGGACCCAGTTGGGCGAAGCGGTCGCCGCCGCCTTCGCCGCCGAAGGCGTGGATGCATCGCTGGCGCGTGTGACGCCGTCGGACCGGCCCGACCTAGCGGACTTCCAGTCCAACGGAGCCCTGGCCGCCGCCAAGGCGCTGAAGGCCAATCCTCGCGAGCTGGCGTCGAAAGTGGCCGAGCGGCTGGCGAGCGATCCGCGCCTGGCGTCGGTCGAGGTGGCCGGGCCGGGGTTCATCAATCTGAAGCTCGCCGATGCGGCCCTGGCCGAACGTGCGACTGAGGTCGCGGGCGATGCCGATCATGCCGGAGCGGCGGTCGTCGAGGCTCCGCGCAAGGTCGTGATCGACTTCGCCGGACCGAATGTGGCCAAGCCGATGCATGTGGGCCATCTGCGCAGCTCCATCATCGGCGAGAGCCTGAAGCGGTTGTTTCGCTTCCGGGGCGACACGGTCTGGGGCGATGCCCACTTCGGCGACTGGGGCTTCCAGATGGGGCTGCTGATCGTGGCCGTGGGCGACGAGGGCAAGGCGGCAGCTTTTCTGGCCGACGGCGACGGACCCTTCCCGACCGAAAGCCCGGTCACCCTGGAGGATCTTGAGCGGCTGTATCCTCAGGCCGCCAGCCTGGCCAAGGAAGACCCCGCCTTCCGTGACCGCGCGAGAAAGGCGACGGCGGAACTGCAGGCTGGACGTCCCGGCTATCGCGCCCTGTGGCAGCATTTCGTGGCGGTCAGCCGCACGGCACTGGAGCGGGAGTTCGGGGCGCTGGGCGTGACCTTCGACCTGTGGAACGGCGAGAGCGACGCCGATCCGGTCATGGCCGAGATGATCCCCCATCTGGAGACCACCGGCCTGCTGGTCGAGGACGACGGCGCGCGTGTGGTGCACGTCGCCCGGCCCGGCGAGACGCGCAAGAAGAAGCTGGCCGACGGCTCCGTGATCGAGGCTCCGTCGCCGCCGCCACTGCTGGTCATCAGCTCCGAAGGCTCGGCCATGTACGGCACGACCGACCTGGCCACCATTCTGGACCGGAAGAAGGCGATCGATCCGGACCTGATCCTGTATGTCGTCGACGAGCGGCAGGCCGAGCATTTCGAACAGGTGTTCCGCGCGGCCTATCTGGCGGGCTACGCGACCGAGGGCAGCCTGCAGCACCTGGGCTTCGGCACCATGAACGGCACGGACGGCAAGCCGTTCAAGACCCGCGCGGGCGGGGTGCTGAAGTTGCACGACCTGATCACCCAGGCCACCGACAAGGCGCGCGAGCGTCTGCGCGAGGCCAAGCTGGGCGACGACCTGGCCGAGGCCGAATTCGAGGACACGGCGCACAAGGTGGCCATCGCGGCGTTGAAGTTTGCCGATCTGTCGAATGCCCGGACCACCAGCTACGTCTTCGACCTGGACCGGTTCATGAGCTTCGAGGGCAAGACTGGGCCGTATCTGCTGTACCAGGCGGTGCGGATCAAATCCCTGCTGCGCAAGGCCGGTGATCAGGTTCTGGCCCCGGGGGCCATCGTCATCGGCGAGCCGGCCGAGCGCGACTTGGCCCTGACGCTGGATGCGTTCTCTCAGGCCGTGACCGAGGCCTATGACAAGCGCATGCCACACCTGATCAGCGAGCACGCCTATCGGCTGGCGCAGAGTTTCTCGAAATTCTACGCCGCCTGCCCGGTCCTGATCGCGCCAGATGCAGCGACGAAGGCGTCGCGCCTGGCGCTGTCAAAGGCGGCGCTGGACCAGCTGGAGATCGCGCTGGACCTGCTGGGTATCGCGACGCCGGAGCGGATGTAGGTTAGGCTGGGCGTAGACCTTCGGAGCACCCATGTCCCTCGACGCCTTCATCGCCGGCCTGCCCAAGGCCGAACTGCATCTGCATATCGAGGGCTCGCTGGAGCCGGAGCTGATGTTCGAGCTGGCGCGGCGCAACGGCGTCTCGATCCCGTTCGACAGTGTCGAGGCCGTGCGGGCGGCCTATGATTTTTCGAACCTGCAGGACTTTCTCGACATCTATTATGCCGGCGCGGCGGTGCTGCTGACGCGGCAGGATTTCGAGGATCTGGCCTTTGCCTATTTCCAGCGGGCGGCGGCGGACAATGTGCGCCACGCCGAGATCTTCTTCGATCCCCAGACCCATACGGATCGCGGCGTGCCGTTCGGCGTGGTGGTCGAAGGGCTGATCGCGGGGATGGACCGGGCCAAGGCGGAGCTGGGCGTCTCGAGCGGTCTTATTCTCAGCTTCCTGCGCCACCTGACCGAGGACGAGGCCTTCGCCACGCTGGAGATGGCCAAGCCTTATCTGCATCACTTCATCGGCGTGGGGCTGGATTCGTCCGAGATGGGCCACCCGCCGTCCAAGTTTCAGCGCGTATTCGCCGCCGCCCGCAAGCTGGGCCTGAAACTGTGCGCACATGCCGGGGAGGAAGGTCCGCCCGCCTATGTGCATGAGGCCTTGGACCTGCTGAAGATCGACCGCATGGATCATGGCAACCGGTCGATGGAGGACGAGACGCTGATCGCGCGACTGGCCGCCGAACAGATGACGCTCACGGTGTGCCCCCTGTCCAATCTGAAGCTCTGCGTCGTCGATGACCTGAAGGATCACCCGGTGCCGGAGATGCTGCGCCGGGGCCTGGACGTCACGCTGAACTCGGACGACCCGGCCTATTTCGGCGGCTATGTGAACGAGAATTATCGCCAGCTGGCCGAGGCGGTCGGGCTGACGCGCGAGCAGATCGTGCAGATAGCCCGCAACAGTTTCGAGGGGTCGTTCCTGCGCGACGAAGCCAAGGCTAAGTATCTGGCCGAACTGGACGCCTACGTGCGCTGAATCAGACTCCTCGCGCACATTTGTTCCTGTTATGTTCCGATCATGGATCGGGCCGGGACACAACGGGATGACGACGGCGCAAACCTGCGCTGGCTGTTCGTCGACCTGAATGCCTTCTTCGCCAGCGTCGAGCAGCAGATGAACCCCGACTGGCGCGGCAGGCCCGTCATCGTGCGCCCGGCCCCCAGCGAATACACCGGGGCCATCGCGGCCAGCTATGAGAGCCGACCCTATGGCATCCGCACCGGCATGCGA
The DNA here is from genome assembly GCA_943372125.1 of Brevundimonas vancanneytii. Classification (GTDB taxonomy): domain Bacteria; phylum Pseudomonadota; class Alphaproteobacteria; order Caulobacterales; family Caulobacteraceae; genus Brevundimonas; species Brevundimonas vancanneytii_D. Next base: position 16,297 of record CALRXI020000021.1, on the reverse strand, counting down.
GTGTCGGAGGCGCGCGCCCTGTGCCCCGACCTGATCGTCGCCGAGGCGCGGCCGGACCTCTATGTCCAGGTCCATAAGGAGATCATGGCCGAGATCGACCGGCACATTCCCGTCTGGAAGGTCGGGTCGATCGACGAATGCTCCTGTGAGCTGATCGGGCCGGAACGGCAGGAGGCCAATGCGGTGGCCCTGGCCCAGCGGATACAGGCGGGCATCCGCAAGAATGTGGGCGACTGTCTGCACTCCTCGGTCGGAATCGCCCCGTCGCGATTCCTGGCCAAGACGGCGTGCGGAATGAAGAAGCCGGACGGATTGACGATTCTGAGGGCCAATGAACTGCCCGGCCCGCTGCTGGACCTGCCGCTGTCGAAATATCCGGGGATCGGGTCGCGCATGCTGGCGCGGCTGGAAAAGGCCGGGGTGGTCGAGACGGCCGGCCTGTGGGCCATGAGCGGCAAACAGGCCCGCGCCGTCTGGAACAGTATCGAGGGAGAGCGCATCTGGCGCGGGCTGCATGGGCTGGAAAGCGAGGTGCCACCGCCCAATCCGCCCGCCTCCATCAGCCACAGCCATGTGCTGGCGCAGGACATGCGCACCCCGGCCAAGGCCAAGGCGGTGGCACGGCGTCTGATCGTCAAATGCGGGGCGCGGTTGCGGCGCATGGGCCAGACGGGGGCCAGCGTCAGCCTGCATCTGGACATGGGGCCGAAGGGAACGCCTCGCAGCGGGCGGCGCGGCTGGGAGACGGCGGGGCTTCATTGTGCCGTGGCTCCTACGCAGGACACCTTTGCGCTTCTGACCGCGCTGGACAGCCTGTGGCGCAAGATCGAGCCGGAGCTGGAGGCTGGGCGGCTGAGCTATGTCGGGGTGGCGGTCCATCACCTGCAGCCCCGTGGTGCGGCTCAGACGGACCTGTTCGGCGAGGCCCCGGATCAAGGCGGGACCGCCCCGTCGCTGAAACTGTCCCAAGCGCTGGACGCCCTGAACCGGCGCTATGGCAAGGATACCGTCAGCATCGGCCCGAAGGCCAGTCTGCCAGACTATATCGGGGCCAAGATCGCCTTTACCCGCATTCCCGATGTCGAGGACTTCTACGAATAAGGGGCCCCGCGAACGGAGCCCCTTATGATGTCGATAAGGGCGCGATCAGATCAGATCGGCAGGATGGCCGTACCGAAAGCCTTCTTCAAATCGTGCGCCGCGAATTGCTGGGCCACGGCCGCGTCGGGCACGACCAGACCCATACCGAAGAATTCATGCGTCGAGCCGTGGAAGGTCTTGAGGCGCACGTCGTTGCCCGCAGCCTCCAGCTTGTCGGCCAGCTTTTCGCCCTCGGTCCGAAGCGGATCGATCTCCGCCAGGATGACGGTCGAGGACGGCAGGCCCGCCAGATCGGCGGCTCCGACCACATTGACGCGCGGGTCCGACGTTTCGGCCTCGCTGGCGAAGGTGTGCTTCACGAACCATTCGATCATGGGCTTGTTCAATGGCTTGGCGTCGGCGTTCTCGACATAGCTTTCATTGTTCAGGTCGTTGCCGACCAGCGGATAGACCAGCACCTGATGCATCGGGGCCTGGAGCCCCTGATCGCGCGCGGCGATGGAAACGTTGATCGCCAGGTTGCCACCGGCGCTTTCGCCCATCACGGCAATCTTGCGTGGATCGCCGCCGATGGTCTCGGCATTGGCGAGCGCCCATTTCCAAGCCGCAACGGCATCGTCGTGCGCGGCGGGGAACTTGTTTTCAGGTGCCTGCCGATAGTGGACCGACAGAACGACGGCATCGGCGAAGCGCGATACGCCGCGCGGGCCCCCGTCATAGACGTCCAGATCGGCAATGACGAAGCCGCCGCCGTGGAAATAGACAATCAGCGGCTTCAGGTCGGTGTCGTTCAGATCGGGGCTGTAGATGCGGGCCTGCAACGGGCCGGCCGCGCCGTCGATCATGATGTCGCGCGTCTGGATGCCCAGGGTCGGGTCCTCGTCCTTGACTGTGTCGCGCAGGATTTTCTTGACCGCATCGGTCGGCGTCGGCTGCTGGCGCGCCTCCTGCGGCGACAGTGTCTCGATGGGCTTGCCGTCGAGGTCGGCCAATGTGTCGAGCACCTTGCCCATCATCATGTCGGGCTTGGCGGGCGTGGTGCGAGGCGCGTCGTCATCGCGGCCGAGGATCTTGTCGATGATCGACATGCAATCATTTCCTTGTGTTAGCGGGGAGTGTCGAAAGAACTCGGGGATCAAGGGCCTGTTCCGTTTGGCACAGCTTGACTTGCCGCCGGTTCCGGGGCCTTAAGTCGCTCGCTCTCGCGGGAGAGATCGGCGGCTGATTCAGGCGTCGGAGCCGAAGGCGCAACCGCCCCGGAAACGCTCAGGCAAACGGACCGCGAGGACATACGGACGCTGGAAAGTCGATCTTCGGATCGCGCCGACGGAGCAAGGTGCCATATTACTGGCACCGGAATCTCTCAGGCTTCACGGACAGCGGGGGCGCGAGGACGGCGGAGCTTTCCGCATCAACACGCGACCGCGAGAGTCTGAATGGCCGATACCTTGACCGAAGCGATGCTGAAGACCACGCCCCTGAACGCGGCGCATCGTGCGTTGGGCGCCCGCATGGTGGGCTTTGGCGGCTATGACATGCCAGTCCAGTATGAGGGCGTTCTGGCCGAGCACCGCTGGACCCGCGAACATGCGGGCCTGTTCGATGTGTCCCACATGGGCCAGTGCAAGATCACCGGTACCGACGCCATCAGCCAGTTCGAGCGGTTCGTGCCCGGCGACTATGCGGCGCTGAAAGAGGGCCGCCAGAAATACAGCCTGCTGCTGGATGCCCAGGGCGGCATCCTGGACGACCTGATGGCGGGCAAGCCCGACCACGACGGCCTGTTCGTCGTCGTCAACGCCGGCAACAAGGACGCCGACTTCACCTTCCTGGACTCGCACCTCGAGGGCGATGCCCACCTGACCATCCTGGCGGACCGCGCCCTGATCGCCATTCAGGGGCCCGAGGCCGCCGAGGTCATGGCGGCGCATGAGCCGCTGCTGGCCGAGATGGGCTTCATGGACTGTGCCCGTCTGATGCTGTTCGGCGTCGACTGCTATGTCTCCCGCTCGGGCTATACGGGCGAGGACGGCTACGAGATTTCGGTCCCGGGCGATCAGGCCGAGCGCATCTGGAACACCATCCTGGGCGATGCCCGCGTCAAGCCGATCGGCCTGGGCGCGCGCGACAGCCTGCGCCTGGAAGCGGGCCTGCCCCTGCATGGGCACGACATCGACGCGACGACCAGTCCCGTCGAGGCGGCGCTGACCTTTGCCCTGTCCAAGTCGCGCAAAGAGGCCGCCAGCTTCAACGGGGCCGAGCGCATCCTGAAGGAACTGGCCACCGGCCCGTCGCGCGTACGTGTAGGTCTGAGCGTCAAGGAAGGCGCGCCCGCGCGTGAGGGGGCAGAGATCGCCGATGCCGACGGCAACGTCATCGGCACGGTCACCTCCGGTGGCCCCTCCCCGACCCTGGGGCGCAACATCGCCATGGGCTATGTGCCACCTGCCCTTGCCGATCTGGGCACAGAGCTGAAGGTCATCGTGCGCGGCAAGCCCGCCGCTGCCGAAGTCATCGCCATGCCCTTCGTGGCCCAACGCTACTATCGCAAACCCAAAGCCTGATCCCCCGGTCAAGCCGGAGGATGACGATTAAGGAACAGACGACCATGCATTTCACCAAGGATCACGAGTGGGTTCGCCTCGAAGGCGACGTCGCCACCGTCGGCATCACCAAACACGCCGCCGACGCCTTGGGCGATGTGGTGTTCGTCGAGACGCCCGAAGCCGGCAAGTCGGTCACCAAGGGTGACAGCTTCGCCGTGGTCGAAAGCGTCAAGGCGGCCTCCGACGTCTATGCGCCTGTCGCGGGCGAAGTGATCGAGGGCAATGCCGCGCTTGCCGGTTCACCGGAAACCGTCAATGCCGATCCCGAAGGCGAAGGCTGGTTCGCCAAGATCAAGATCTCCGACGCCGCTGCGACGGAAGGCCTGATGGATCGCGCGGCCTACGACCAGTATCTGGGTTCGCTCTGATTTTTCTACCGCTCATCGCGGCGAAAGCCGGGACCCAGTGCTTTGGGTGATCAGTCGAGATCGTGGGCCGAAACTGTTGTCCTGAAACGCCAGCGCTTCGCTGGACAGAACTGGGTCCCGGCTTTCGCCGGGATGAGCGGAACAGAATAGATGCGCTATCTCCCCCTGACCCCCGACGACCGGACCGCCATGCTGGCCGCGATCGGGGCCAAGTCCATCGACGATCTGTTCGTGGACGTACCCGAACCGGCGCAGCGTGACGGCTTCGTCGACCTGCCGCGCGTGGCGGGAGAGATGGAGGTCGAGCGGGCGCTGTCGGCCATGGCGGCCAGGAATGCGACGGCGGGAACGGTGCCCTTCTTCTGCGGGGCCGGGGCCTACAAGCACCATGTGCCGGCGACGGTGGACCATGTAATCCAGCGGTCGGAGTTCCTGACCAGCTACACCCCCTATCAGCCGGAAATCGCGCAGGGGACCCTGCAATATCTGTACGAGTTCCAGACCCAGGTGGCGAACCTGACCGGCATGCCGGTGGCCAACGCTTCCCTGTATGACGGCTCGACCGCCATGGCCGAGGGCGTGCTGATGGCGACCCGCGTGACCCGCCGCAACAAGGCGGTGATCTCCGGCGGGGTGCATCCTCACTATGTCCGCGCGACCGAGACCGTGGTCCATGCCGTTGGCGTCAAGACCGAGGCCCTGCCCGCCGCCGTCGATGCCGAGGCGGACGTGATCGCGCGCATCGGGCCGGACACGGCCTGCGTCGTCGTCCAGACCCCCAACGTCTTCGGCACCGCGACCGATGTGACGAAGATCGCCGAGGCCGCCCATGCCGCCGGGGCTCTGCTGATCGTCGTGGTCACCGAGGCCGTGTCCATGGGCCTGCTGAAGTCGCCGGGCGAGATGGGAGCCGACATCGTCGCGGCCGAGGGCCAGTCGATCGGCAATGCCCTGAACTTCGGCGGCCCCTACGTCGGCCTGTTCGCCACGCGCGACAAACTGGTGCGTCAGATGCCGGGCCGCCTGTGCGGCGAGACGGTGGATGCGGATGGCGAGCGGGGCTTCGTCCTGACCCTGTCGACGCGCGAGCAGCATATCCGCCGCGACAAGGCGACGTCGAACATCTGTACCAACTCGGGCCTGTGCACCCTGGCCTTCACCATCCACATGAGCCTGCTGGGCGAAACGGGCCTGCGCAAACTGGCCCTGCTGAACCACGAGAAGGCGCTGGCGACCCGCGATGCCCTGGCGGCCATTCCAGGCGTCGAAATCCTGACCCCGCGCTTCTTCAACGAGTTCGCCGTGCGCCTGCCGAAGCCCGCCGCCGAGGTGGTCGATCAACTGGCGTCGCATCACCTGCTGGCCGGTGTGCCCTACAGCCGCCTGGCCCCGGCTGCCGGCATGGACGACGTCCTGCTGGTGGCGGCGACCGAGACGACGCGCGACGTCGATATCCAGATACTGGCCAAGGCGCTGACGAAATTCCTCCCCGCCGGATCGGAGGGCTGAACCATGAGCACCATGAACACCATCGGCCGCCCGACCACGCCTAACGCAGTCACCTCCAAACCCGCCACCCTGACCGGTGGGCGCGGCCTGTTGCAGAACGAGCATCTGATCTTCGAGAGCGATGGCTGGGGCAAAACCGGTGTCGATCTGCCGGAGCCCAAGACCGATGGCTCGGACCTGGGTGACCTGGTCCGCAAGGATCCGATCGGCCTGCCGGGCCTGTCTGAGCCCGAGACGATGCGCCACTATGTGCGCCTGAGCCAGAAGAACCACGCCATCGACCTGGCCATCTATCCGCTAGGCTCGTGCACGATGAAGCACAATCCGCGCCTGAACGAGAAGATGGCGCGCCTGCCCGGCTTCTCCGACATTCACCCGCTGCAGCCGATCTCGACGGTGCAGGGCGCGCTGGAGTTGATGGACACGCTGTCGCACTGGCTGACGACCCTGACCGGCATGCCGGCGGTGGCCCTGTCGCCCAAGGCGGGGGCGCACGGCGAGCTGTGCGGCCTTATGGCCATCCGCGCCGCGCACGAGGCCTCCGGCGAGCACGAGAAGCGCCGCAAGGTGCTGGTGCCGACATCGGCGCACGGGACCAACCCCGCCACGGCTGCCTTCGTCGGCTATACGGTCGTGGAAGTGGCCCAGACGGATGACGGCCGCGTGGATGTCGCCGATCTGGCGTCCAAGCTGGGTGACGACGTGGCCGCCATCATGGTGACCAACCCCAACACCTGCGGCCTGTTCGAGCGGGACATTCTGGAGATCAGCCGCCTGACGCACGAGGCGGGGGCCTATTTCTACTGCGACGGGGCCAACTTCAACGCCATCGTCGGGCGGGTGCGTCCGGGCGACCTGGGCGTGGATGCCATGCACATCAATCTGCACAAGACCTTCTCGACGCCCCACGGCGGTGGCGGTCCGGGCGCGGGTCCGGTGGTGCTGTCCGAGGCCTTGGCTCCGTTCGCCCCTGCGCCCTGGGTCGTCCACGACGCAAACGGCTATCGCCTGATCGAGCGCGAGGAAGACGAGGCGGCCCAGGCCTTCGGTCGCCTGTGCGCCTTCCAGGGCCAGATGGGCATGTATACGCGCGCCCTCAGCTACATGATGAGCCACGGCTCGGACGGCCTGCGCCAGGTGGCCGAGGACGCGGTGCTGAACGCCAACTACATCAAGGCCCGCCTGTCGGACGTGATGAGCGCGGCCTTCCCCGAGGGACCGTGCATGCACGAGGCCCTGTTCGACGACGAATGGCTGAAGGGCACGGACATCACCACGCTGGACTTCGCCAAGGCGATGATCGACGAGGGCTTTCACCCCATGACCATGTATTTCCCCCTGGTCGTGCACGGGGCGATGCTGATCGAGCCGACCGAGACGGAATCGAAACAGGAACTGGATCGCTTCATCGAGGCGATGCGGGCCCTGGCCGGGGCCGCCAAGGCCGGCGACGTCGAGCGCTTCAAGGGCGCGCCCTTCCATGCGCCGATGAAGCGCCTGGACGAGACCCGCGCCGCCCGCGCGCCCGTCCTGCGCTGGACTGCACCGCAGGGATCGAACATCGCGGCGGAATGAGCGCTCAGTTCATTCGGGCGTGAAGAAGAAGTTGTTGCAGTAATCCGGCGAGCGCCAGAACCGCTCGCCGGTGGCGTTCTGGTGGATGGCCAGATCGAACTCGGCCACGGGCTTCAGCGCCTTGCCGTGGATGAACCATCCGCGATAGCCGCGCGCCTCCAGATGGCGGAAGCAGTCGAACACCGACCCCTGCGGCAGGTGCCTCTGCTCGCATTCGAACAGCAGCACGGGGCGGTCCTGGGTCAGGATGCGTTCCGCGCCACGAAACACGCCCAGCTCCGCACCTTCGACATCGACCTTCAGCAGGGCCACGCGCTGCAAGGGCTGGAAATAGGCATCCAGTGACACGACGGGGACCTGGATGGTCTCGGCCCCAGCGATGGGCACCAGACTGGCCTCCGGCGAATTGACCGAGGGTGTGTAGAGCTCCAGCACGCCGGATTGGTCGGACACGCCCTTCTGTTCGACCGTCACATTACGCATCGGCAGCGTCTGCACGAGCCACTGCAGATAGTCGGCCAAACCCGGTTGCGGCTCGAAGGCCACGGCCCGGTCGGCCCAACGCGCCATCCAGTAAAGATAGCTGCCCTTGTTGGCCCCGACATCGCAGACCAGATCGCCGGGCTGGATATGGCGTCGGATCAGGCCCAGTTCGGCCGACTGATCGAGCAGACGCGCCCGATGGGCCCGCCAGAGAAAACGTGCTTTCATCGCGGCAATATACGGGGGTTCGGAGCGGTGACCAGACACTGTATCGCAGGATCGCCCTAGCGACGGGCGGCAGATCTGAGCGCCGCGAACGCTTCCTGACCCCAGACCTCCGGGCCCCTGCCATCATCTGCGGCCAACCACCGCTCGATCGCATGCCGCAGGATGCCGATGGCGGTCACCGCAACAGCCTGGACCTCGGCGTCCTGCAACGGTCGGCCCGAGCGTTGCGCCAGGGATTGGGCCAGAACGCGCTCCAGTCCTTCATATTTGGCATGGTCGCCACTGCGAAGCGCGGGCGTCTCGTGGATCAGGCGGGCCAGGGCCCTGGGCTCCGGCCCCTGAAAATTGGCGGCCATGTCAGTCAGGGCGTTCTCCGCCATCGTCAGCAGCGGCTCATCCACCGGGCGCAGCGCGACGGCGTCGGCGATCAACTGGCCCAGCCCGGCTTTGGTCGAGAAGACGATCTCCTCCTTGGACGCGAAATAGTGGAACAGGCTGCGGCGCGAGACAGACGCTCGGGCGGAGATCTGGTCCAGGGTGGTCGCCTCGAAGCCCTGTTCGAAGAAGAGGGCCATGGCGGCGTTCTGAATGCGCGCATGGGTCTCGGCCCGCTTGCGATCGCGAAGGCCACCGCCAAGCGGCAAAATCTTTTCTTGCATGCCTTGCATATTTGCATTGGGTGCAGATATTGCAACCCGACGGCTCCTCGTCACATCAGGCGTGCAGGATAGACCCCATGACGAACTGGACGATAGCAAACATTCCCGATCAGACCGGAAAGCTGACCATCGTCACCGGCTCGACCAGCGGCACGGGCTTTGAGACGGCACTGGTCCTGGCGCAGAAAGGGGCCGAGGTCGTCATCGCCGCGCGCAATGCCCGAAAGGCCGAGGACGCCATCGCCCGCATTCGCGCCGCCGTTCCGTCCGCCAAGGTCCGCTTCGAAGCTCTGGACCTGTCGCGTCAGGCGTCAGTGACAGCCTTCGCTGAGCGGATGCTGGCCGATGGGCGGCCCATCGATATCCTGGTCAACAACGCCGGCGTCATGATGCTGCCGACACGTGAGGTGACCGAAGACGGCTTTGAAATGCAGCAGGCAACCAACTATCTGGGCCATTTCGCCCTGACGGCGCGGCTTCTGCCGCTTCTCCGCGCCGGCAATGCGCGGGTGGTCCAGCTGTCCAGCATCGCGCACCGACGCGGCCAGATCCGGCTGGACGATCTGAACTGGACCCATGGCTACAAGCCCTGGCCGGTCTATGGGCAGTCCAAGCTGGCGATGCTGATGTTCGGTCTGGAACTGGATCGTCGAAGCGCGGCCAACGGCTGGGGCCTGACCAGTGTCGTGGCGCATCCCGGCTATGCCCGCACCGGCCTGATCGAGAACGGTCCGCTGGTGCGGTCGCCGATCGCGCGCGCAGGCCTGCGCTACATCTTCCGCCCCCTGATCGAGCCGTTGGTCAGCCATTCCGCCGCGGACGGGGCCCTGCCCATACTGATGGCCGCCACCGATCCGACCGTTCGCGGCGGAGCCTATCTGGGCGCCACGCAGATGAACGAGCTCAAGGGACCGCCCGGCCCGGCCAAGGCCGAGCCGCAGGCGCTGGACGCCGACGTCGCCGCGCGCCTCTGGACGGCCTCTGAACAGATGACCGGCGTCCGCTTCGCCTGATCTCGCACGCGCGAAGCACGGGAATGTGAATTCCGCTGCGCGCAACAGGCGTATGCTCCCTCTCGCGTTATCAAGCACCAGAACGAGCGTTGGGAGGCGCCAAGGTCATGATGTCACGCGTAAAAAAGGGAATCGTCGCCGGCTTTGTGGCGACACTCGTCATCTCCGTGCTGGAGGCGGTCAACATCTTCGCCCTCAACTCCATGTTCCAGCCATTCCCGGGAATGGTCGCCGGCCTGCTGGGCATGGACGGTAATCTGGCGGCCGGCTGGGCCATCCACCTGTTCTCGGGGACATTCATCCTGGGGTCTCTGTTCGGGGTTCTGTGTCCGCGCCTGCCGACCGATACGGCGGAAACCAAGGGTATCGTCTTTGCCGTCGGGGCCTGGGTGGTGATGATGCTGGGCGTCTTCTTCATCGGAGATTCCCAGGTCCTGGGGTCCAATATGGCGACCCTGGGGTGGATGCTGGTGACGCACATCGTCTTCGGCATCGTGCTGGGCACGGTCTATTCGCGGCTGGTGGAGCGCGAGAAGCGGGCCCATGCCGTGGTCGGCGCCCACCCGGCCCACTGATACGAAAAAGGCCCGCCGGGCGAACCGGCGGGCCTTGATCGTTCCAAGCCGCAGACCGGCCTAGTTCAGGCGCGTGCCGATCTGGGCAATGGCGGCGTCCAGCAGGGGGTCGCTCTTCTGGCCGGCGGCACGGGCCGTCAGCATCTGTTCGGCGGCCTTGATGGCCAGGTCGGCGGCGGCCTGTTTGACGTCGGCCGTGGCCTGGGCCTCGGCCTGGGCGATGCGGCGTTCGGCCAGGGCCTGACGGCGGGCCAGGGTTTCTTCCAGCTTGACCTTGGCCTCGGCCTCCATGGTCCGGGCGTCGGCTTCGGCGGCACGCATCATCTCGGCGGCCTGAGCTTCGGCCTCGGCCTTTTCGGCGCGGATCTGGGCCAGCAGGGCCTCGGCCTCGGCGCGCAGACGCGCGGCCTCGTCCAGCTCCGTCTGGATCTTGGCCGCCTTGGCGTCCAGTTGTTGTGCGACCAGCTTGTGCACACCGGCCCACAGCAGGATGGCGAAGAACAGCAGCAGGCCGATGCCGACCCACAGCTCGGCGCTGTCCCAGGCCCAGACGCCTTCTTCCAGGAACATGTTCATGTCAGGCGGCTCCCTTGACGGCGGCGGCGGCCTCGGCGGCGGTCGGGGCCTTGCCGGTCAGGCGGTCGACGATGGAGACCACGGTGTCGGATGCGATGGTGCCGACGTGGACCATGGCGGCATCGCGGGTCTTGCCGATGGCGGTCTCGGCCTCGGCGATGCGGGCGTTTACGACTTCTTCTTCAGCCGCGGCGCGGGCGTTGGCCTCTTCCGTCACGCGGGCGCGGGCGGCAACGGCGGTGGCGCGGGCGCTGGCACGGGCCTGTTCGACCTCGGCCTTGGCGACAGCGGCCTGTTCGGCGGCCTCGGCCTGGACCTGACGGGCGGTCGCGATGGCGGTGGAAATGGTGGTGGCCCGCTCGTCCATGACCTTGCGCAGACGCGGCGCGAAGACCTTGGAAATCAGCAGATACAGGACGACGAACAGGAACAGCAGATAGACGATCTGCCCACCCCAGACCGAGGTGTCGAACTGAGGCAGGCCGCCCGCCTCACCACCACCGTGGGCGGCTTCGGTCGTGGCAGTGCCGTGCGCGGCGCTTTCGCTTTGAGGGTCAGTAGCCATGGAGTGTCTGTCAGCTGTTCAAAAGGCAAAGGCGACGCAACGGCCCGAAGCCCTTGCGTCGCCCGAAATCACCGAGGCGTATGCCTCAGCCCAGCCAGGCCAGGATGCCCAGCACGAAGGCCAGAATGCCCAGGGCTTCGACCAGGGCGGCGCCCACGAACAGGTTGCCGACTTGCGAAGCGGCGGCCGAAGGGTTGCGCAGGGCACCGGCGAGGAAGTTGCCGAAGATGTTGCCCACGCCGATGCCGGCGCCGAGCATGCCCAGGGTGGCCAGGCCGATACCGAAGTATTTGAAGGATTCAGCTTCCATGACGGGTTTCCTATTCAGTCAGGGTTGGAAAGAGAAAGGGTGAAGGCTGGACCGGAGGCTTAATGCCCGTGGCCCAGGTTGACCACATCGTTCAGATAGATGCTGGCCAGAACGGCGAAGACGAAGGCCTGAAGGAAGGCCACCAGAAACTCGAGCGCGGTCAGTCCGACGACCATGCCCATCGACAGGGCGGCGACCGGCAGGCCCAGCAGGCCCAGCCCGCCAGCGGCTGCGAGGCCACCCATGGAGACGACGAAGCCCGCGAAGATCTTCAGCGCGATGTGCCCGCCCAGCATGTTGCCGAACAGACGAAGCGCCAGGGTGACGGGCCGCAGGAGGAAGGACATGAACTCGATCAGGCCCACGACCGGCCGGATCGCCAGCGGCGCGCTGGTCGGCCAGAACAGCAGGAAGAAGCCCAGGCCGTGCTTCACGAACCCGATGCCGATCACCAGCAGGATAGTGATCAGGGCCAGGGTCAGGGTCACCGCCAGCTGCGACGTCGCCGTGAAGGTCAGGAACATCCCCAGCAGGTTCATGCCCAGCACTAGGGTGAACAGGGTGAAGACGAAGGGGAAATATTTGCGGCCCTCGTGGCCGATGATCGAATCGGTCACGCCGTCGATCATGCCGAACAGGGTCTCGCCCGCCGACTGGAGGCGACCCGGAACCACCTTGGCATTCGAAGTTACCAGAAACAGGAACAGGACGACCAGGCCGAACGCAGCCGTCATGGCCAGATGCGAATTGGTGATCGCGATCTGCTGGGTGCCCAGCACAGGCAGAGTCACCTCGCCGAAACTCATGCCCGGCAGGGGGTGCACTTCGAACTGTTTGATCGGATCGGCCAAGGCCTATCGCTCCTCGTCTTCGTCATCGAACGGGATGGATTTCGGAACCACCCCGGCCGCATCAGCTTCGGCCTGCAGACGCTTCGTCGTCCGCCACGCCATCCATATCGATACGGCGAACCCGAACAGGGTCCCGCCGATCAGTCCCCAAGGCGACGACCCGACCAGCAGGTCGATGACGAAGCCCAGTCCCAGACCCACCAGCACGCCACCGATCAGCTCGGCGACGATCCGGTACGCCTTGCCCGCCACCGCCTGAGCGACCGCATCGGCGGTCTTGTCTGACGTGGTCCGCGCCTCCAGATCGGATGCGCTTCGGTTGAGGCGTGCGACTGCCTCTTCGCGCGATTCCGGTTGGGTTGACATGGGCCTGCTGGATCAGGGTCCCTGAGGTGGCAAAACCACTCTGGAACGGGGTCTGAATTCGGCGCGGAACCTATAGGCGGGACCGCCATCGGTCAAGACGGCGCAAGATTTGATATCTCGTTGAAAATGCGGTCGTTTGTTGCGCGCGCACCGGGACGTGGCGAACGGTCGCTGCGTTTGTGCGGCTGCATCGGGTCAGGACCTGCCGGATCGGCCTGTCGCAAAGCTGACGCCTTCTGACGATGCGCGATGAGGTGGATGACCCCCACACCTGAGCCCGTTATCAAGAAGGCTCTTCCGAGGAGCCTTCATGACCATGCGATCGTCCCTGACCATGGCCGCCTGTGTCGCGGGCCTTCTGGCCGCCTGCGGGCCTGCGGCCAGCAATGACGCGCCCGATACGCCGGCCCCGACAGCCCCTGTCGCCGAAGCCGTCGAGGCCGCACCGGTCGAGATGGCTGCGGACGCCCCGCCCCCGCAGACGGCGTCTCGCCCGCTGCCCCACGCGGACTATGACTGGGACACCCGGCTGAACGCCGAGGGGCGGGAGCGGTCCATGGTCCTGGCCTATGAAGTACCCAATACCGACGATCAGCCGCTGAACCTGTCGTGCGAGGAAACCGGTCGCCGCATCTTCGCGGGCACCCAGACGTCCGGCACAGATGTGCGGACCGTCACCCTGGCGTCCGATGGGATCAGCAGAACCTATCCGGTCAAGGAGGCGGTGGCCGATGAACTGGGCGGTGGCCAGTATGTGACCGTCGAACTGGCTGGAAACGATCCGACCCTGGAAGCCTTCCGCGACAGCGGCTGGCTGCGCATGACCGTGGAGGGCCGCACCACCGATATGGCCGCCCATCCCAACCGGTGCGCGCACAAAGATCATCAGCTTCATGGCCTTCTGCAACGGCTGAGACGGAGCACCATCCCATGACATTCTCCACGACACTTCTGGCCTATGGCTTCGGCCTGGTCCTGGCGACGGCTCCGGCACCCGATCTGAGGGGGTCCATCGCGCACGGTGCCCTCGGTCAGGACACGGCCCGTCCAGATTTCAGCGACCAGTGGTTCACCTTCGGCGACGAAGGCGGCCGCATGCTGGTGAATATGAATGCGCAGGGCCAGAGCCTGATGTTCATCTGCGAGGGCGGGTCGGGTCAGTTGACGCTGACCCACGACGCCCTGACGCCGGACCAGACATCCGTCACCGTGTCTTCGGGCCTCCACAGCGCGGTCTATGATCTGGCGATCGAAGGCCCAAGCGCCGATGAAGGCGAGCGGCGCTTCATGCTGGCCGCCATGAGCCTGGAAGACCCGGTGATCCAGTCCTTCCGCGAGATCGCCAAGATCGCCGTGACGGCTGGGGGGCAGACCTATGAAGCGGTCGTGTCACCCCGCATGTGGGCAACGACCGAGGGCTTCTTCGCCGCCTGCGCGGCTCGATAACTCAGGCCCTGACCGCGCCATGGTCGGTGCCGACGCCCATGGCCTGCAGGGCCGCAGCAGCGATGTGGTCCGCGTTCAGGCCTGCCGTCGCATACATGGCGGCGGGGTTGTCCTGATCCTGGAAGATGTCGGGCAGGTGCAGGGTGCGGATCTTCAGCCCCGCATCCAGCGCCCCCTTATCGGCCAGAAGCTGCAGGACAAAGGCACCGAAGCCCCCCATGGCCCCCTCCTCCACCGTGATCAGGCATTCGTGCTCGCGAGCGAGGCGAAGGATCAGGTCGGCGTCCAGAGGCTTGGCGAAGCGGGCGTCGGCGACCGTGGCCGACACGCCGCGCGCGGCCAGCAGATCGGCGGCCTTGAGCGATTCCTGCAAGCGGGTGCCCAGAGACAGGATGGCGACCGAGGTGCCTTCGCGGACGATCCGGCCCTTGCCGATCTCCAGCGGCGCGGCCAGCTCGGGAATCTCGACGCCGACGCCATCGCCGCGCGGATAGCGGAAGGCCGACGGGCGGTCGTCGATCTCCAGGCTGGTGGCGATCATGGCGGCCAGATCGGCTTCGTCCGCTGCGGCCATCAAAACCATGCCGGGCAATGCGCCCATATAGCCGATGTCGAACGAGCCGGCGTGGGTCGCGCCGTCGGCCCCGACCAGACCGGCGCGGTCCATGGCGAAGCGCACGGGCAGCTTCTGGATCGCCACGTCGTGGACGACCTGGTCATAGCCGCGCTGAAGGAACGTCGAATAGATGGCGCAGACCGGCTTCATCCCGTCGGCGGCCAGACCGGCGGCGAAGGTCACGGCATGCTGTTCGGCGATGCCGACGTCATAGGTGCGCTCGGGGAAGGCCTGACCGAACAGGTCCAGACCGGTGCCGGAAGGCATGGCGGCGGTGATGGCGACGATGGACGGGTCGATCTGGGCCCGCTTGATCAGCTCGGTGCCGAACACCTTGGTGTAGCTGGGGGCGTTGGAGACGCTCTTGGACTGTTTGCCGGAGACGACGTCGAACTTGACCACGGCATGCAGCTTGTCCGCGCTGCTCTCGGCCGGGGCATAGCCCTTGCCCTTCTGGGTCACGACATGGACGACCACC
This sequence comes from Brevundimonas vancanneytii, assembly GCA_943372125.1. Taxonomy (GTDB): domain Bacteria; phylum Pseudomonadota; class Alphaproteobacteria; order Caulobacterales; family Caulobacteraceae; genus Brevundimonas; species Brevundimonas vancanneytii_D. The sequence goes on along the minus strand of CALRXI020000021.1, from coordinate 972 downwards.
GGGCGGTCGGTGATGGCGGCGGCGTTCTTCAGAATCGGGACCAGATTGTCCATGTCGTGGCCGTCGACCGGGCCGATATAGTAGAATCCCAGCTCCTCGAAGAAGGTGCCGCCGGTGATCATGCCGCGGGCGTATTCCTCGGCCTTGCGCGCCGCATTGCGGAACGGGCGCGGCATGTGTTCGGCGACCTTTTTGCCCAAGCGGCGGAAGTTCTGATAGGCCCCGCCCGACACCTGTTTGGCCAGGTAGGCGCTCATGCCGCCGACGGGGGGCGCGATGGACATGTCGTTGTCGTTCAGGATGACCATCAGCTGGCCATTGGTCGTCTCGGCGGCGTTGTTCATGGCCTCATAGGCCATGCCGGCGGACATGGAGCCGTCGCCGATAACAGCCACGACGCGATTGTTTTCGCCCTTCTGATCGCGGGCGGCGGCGAAGCCGAGCGCGGCGCTGATTGAGGTCGAGGCGTGAGCCGCGCCGAACGGGTCGTATTCGCTCTCGCTGCGCTTGGTGAAGCCCGACAACCCGCCGGGCTGACGCAGGGTGCGGATGCGGTCCCGGCGTCCGGTCAGGATCTTGTGCGGGTAGCACTGGTGCCCGACGTCCCAGATCAGGATGTCCCTGGGCGTTTCGAACACATGGTGAAGCGCGACGGTCAGTTCGACGACGCCCAGACCCGCGCCCAGGTGCCCGCCGGTGACGGAGACGGCGTCGATGGTTTCGGCCCGGACCTCGTCCGCCAGCTGACGCAGCTGTGGAATGTCGAACCCGCGCGTGTCGGCGGGATAGGTGACCTGGTCGAGCAGCGGGGTAACGGGCATTCTAAAACCTTGGGCGACGGCACGGACTTCTAACCCGCGGACGAACGGGACGTTTCCTATCAGGACCTGCGCTTTAGCACGAAGTCCACACTCGCCTTGAGGATTTCGGCGTCGGAGCCGAAGACATTCAGGTGAGACCGGGCCTGATCGG
>CALRXI020000020.1:0-33357 GCA_943372125.1 Brevundimonas vancanneytii | reverse complement strand
GAGGCCCGGCTTCACAGCGCGCTGAAATCCACGACCATCGCCTCTCGCTCCATTAACGCCAGAGCCTTGCGAAACGCCGCCTGCTCCAACGCGGTCGTCGCGGTGTTCGTCAGCGGGTGGAAGTTGACGATGTCCGCCTCCCACAGGGCCTGATCCAGCACGAAAGTCACGCGGTGGTCTGTGTCATTGATCAGAGCCAAGGCCGTGACCGAGCCGGGTCGCACGCCCAGCGTCTCCCACATCAGGGTCTCGTTGCCGAAGGACAGCCGGTCCGAACCGATGAGGGCGGGCGCGCGTTTAAGGTCGATGACCGTGTCCTGACGCGCCGAGATCAGCCACAGCCGCCCCTTCTTGTCCTTGAGGAACAGGTTCTTGGTGTGGGCCCCGGGCATGGCGGCCTTGAGCTCCAGCCCCTCCTCGACCCGAAAAACGGCGGGGTGGTCGTGGGTCGTCTGGGCGATGCCGTGCTGGGCCATCCAGGCCAGCAGACGGTCGCGGTCATAGGCTGGGGTATGCGTCGGCTTGTCTTGGGTCATCATCGGTCGCTAGGAATGATCCTGTCCTCGATACCCGCCGGAGATCGCCCGTGGAACTGGAATGCTATCCGATGTCGCAACGGCCGCCGGACCTGGTGCCGGGGCGTCAGTCGCGCGACTGGATGGACGCCTTCGCCAGCCGGCACCCCTATCGCTGCCTGCCGCTGAACATGGCCAATACGACGGGGTGGGAAATCCTGTGTCCGTTCGGCTTTTCCGCGGAGTGGAACGGCGGCCCGGCCCAATCGGACATCGTCGTGACGCCCGACCGGCCCGAGCCGGACGTGAAGCATTTCGTCACCTCGCACTTCACGCGCGGGGTCCTGACCATGCATCCGCAGTATCTGTTCCGCACGCCGCTGGGCTGGAGCATGACCTGCCAGGGCAGCCCGAACCACATCAAGGACGGCATTCAGGCCCTGGTTGGGGTGGTGGAGACGGACTGGTTGCCGTTTCCGTTCACGATGAACTGGATCTTCACCCGGCCGGGCAAGATCCGCTTCGATAAGGGCGAGCCTTTCTGTTTCATCACCATCGCCCAGCACAAGAAGGCGGAAGAGGCGCAACCGGTGATCCGCTCGCTGGGGTCCAACCCGACCATGCAGGGCCAGTACGAGGCCTGGCTGAAACAGCGCAGCGACTTCAACAGCCGTCTGGCCTCGGGCGATCCCGAGGCGGCCAAGGAGGCGTGGCAGCGGTTCTACTTCAAGGGCGAACTGCCCGACGACCTGGGCAAGGCCCCGGCCAGCCACACCAACAAGCGCCGGATGAAGATGCCGCGCATTGGCTAAAGAAAAGGGCGGCCCCATGGCAGGAGCCGCCCTTTCCAGTCTGGCTTGTCGTCTGGCCTACATCGCTCGGGCGACGCGTGGACCGATGTTGTCGATGACTTCGCGCGCATCGAAGGCGTTTGGATCGTTGGCGGGCTTGCGACCGCGACCGATCACGATCTCGGACGTGGCTTCATAGCGGTCGATCTGGCGCACGTCGAAGTCGGGGCCGAACGGGTCACGCCACGGGCTCCACAGGCCGCGACGCGAATAGCGCCACGATGGGCCCCAGAACGGCGAATACCGGTCGTAGTAGAAGGGGTCGGTGGTGCCGGACAGGCGAGTGTCGCGGTCGGTCGCACGATTGACGGTGGTGAACCAGTCGCCGCCGTTTTCGACGGTGACCTCGGCGGCGCGCAGCAGCAACGACATCTCGACCTGATCGCGCGAGGTTACCGAGTTACCGGCGAAGTTGACCCGGAAACGATCGCCTTCGATCCGCTGCTGGGAATAGCCGTAGCGGCTGTCGGGGCTGGCGGGCCCATAAGGTGTGGCCGTGGCGCAGGCCGACAGGGCGAGCGCGGCCGTCGCCGCGAGCAGTACGGGCTTGAATAGACGCGTCTTCATGAAATTTCTCCTTGGCGAACCACGAAACGCCACGACAGTTGAACGGCGGATGAACGGGCCGGTTCCTGCGGCCCTTCGTCCCCTACAGTCGCGTCAAGATAAGTACGCAGGCCGCCAGCAACAGGATGCCGGTCAAAAGGCCAAATCCGCGCCGGAATCGAGGCTCTGACATGCGACGCGCCAAGGCCGCGCCGCCCAGGCCATAGGCCGACATCGACAGCACATCCATGCCGATGGTGGCGACCGCGAACAGGGCCAGTTGCGGCGCGGCGGGGCGGTTCACGTCAAGAAAGGGCGGCAGGACGGCGGTGAAGAACAGCACGGCCTTGGGATTGGCGATCTGGACCATGAAGCCGTCGATCAGGGCGCTGCGACCGGGCCGTACCGTCGTGTCCCCGGGATCGGCGGCCGTACGGAAGGCTCCGCGCAGAGCCTTCAGCCCTAGCCAGGCGACGTAAAGCGCACCGACGACGGAGATCAGGCGGAAGGCCGCGGGGAAGGCCACGACGAGCGCGCCCAGACCCAGGGCGGCTGCCCCGAACCAGACCAGGGTCGCGGCATTCATTCCGACGACGCCCAGCATCGCGCCCGCCTTGCCCCGTGCCACGCCATTGGCGACCGAGAACAGATTGGCGGGTCCCGGCGTGACCGCCATGACGGCCATCACCCCCAGAAAGGTCAGATACAGGTGCGGATCGACGGGCAGGCTGGCCATCAGGCCCTGTCGGGCCGTCCGGTCACGCGGTCAAGAGGGCGGGATCAGTCTTCGTCGGGCGCAGCCGCCTCGGCGGCAGCGCGGGCCACCTCAGCATTGGCCTGTGCGGTCGCGGCGGCGATTTCTTCGGATGCCTCGTCCAGCGAATCCATCGCCTCACCCACGGCATAGTCGGCCATCAGGCCATAGGTCGCCATGTGCTCGGGATCGTTGGAGGCCCAGGCCCCGTTGCTGGCCACACCCTGGGCCGTGGCGAGGGCGCCGGATACATCGGCCTGGCTCATGGCGTCCGACACGAGCGCCTCGACATCGATATCGGCCAGGGCCTCGGCGGCGATGGCGGGGGCCACCTGGCTGGCCAGGGTGGTGAAGGCGGTGATGTCCGGCTGATACTCGGTCCAGAGGGCGGCGATCCGCTGGCCCTTCTGCTCCTCGGTCAGGCCGGCGTCTTCGGAAATGGCTTCGGCGCGTTCGCCGAAGGTCTCCATCCGGGCCTCGAAGGCCTCGGCGGCGGCTTCCAGCGCCTCTTCGGAGGGGCCCCGCACCTCACCGGCGACGGCGGCGGAAATCGGCAGCAGGGCCAGGGCGGCGGCGAGGGACAGGGCCTTGATCATGGGGCGCTCCTTGTGGGTGCGCTCAAGCTGTGCCCAAGGCGGTGCGATCTCAAGTGAAATCGCGGTAAGGCGGTGGGGCGAACCCCACCGCCTTGATTGTGTGAGACTTATTGGGGCGTCGCTGGTGCTGCGGCAGGGGCCGGAGCGGCCGCAGCGGCCAGGACTTCGGCCTTGGCCTTGGCCGGCGCGCCCTTCACCTCGGCGGTGATCATCGGGATCATCTGCGCCATCTGGGCCTGCTGCTCGGCAGGGGCGGAGGCGGACTGTGCCGTGATGAAGGCGGCCACTTCATCGGCGAAGGTGTCGGCGTCCGTCTGATAGCGGGCGGCGATGGCGTCCAGATCGGTGTTGGCCTTGGCTGTATCGCCGGCCGCGGCGGTCACCGCCGCCTGCATCTCGCCGCCCATCTGCTGCATGCGCGCGCCGAAGGCTTCGGCCTTGGCTTCGAACGCGGCCTCTTCGGCGGATTGGGCAGACGCGGCCGGAGCGGCGGGCGCGGGCGGGGGCGTTTGAGCCAGGGCGGGAGCGGCGAAGGCGAAAACGGCCGAGGCGGCCAGAACAGCGCGGAATGACATAGAGAAGGGTCCTGAAATCATTGGGCGGAGCCCATGCTCCTGGACCCAAGGTGGCACCTTTTGACGGCAACGGCGAGATCATTTGTGGCGAAGGGGCGGCGGCACTAGCGTGATGTGAGTCCTCCGGAGCCGCCGATGACCCAACCTGCTGCAACGCTCACGGTCATCCTCGTCGCCGCAGGGCTGATGGGCGTGGCGGGCCCTTCGTCCGCACAAGGTCCGGCGCGGTCTTACGCCGTGTCCGGCGACTGCGCAGGGTGGCCAGCCACGATGGTGCGGATGGTGGCGGGGGCCTGCCTGGGCCGGGTCTGGCAGCGCTCGGGCAGTGACGGCCCGCGTTTGCCGCGTGACCTGTTGGAGCTGGACGACGGCGACTGGCTAGTCTCCGATCTGGGCAGCTGGGACGCCGGGCGCGGGGCCCTGTGGCGCATGTCGCCGCAAGCGGACGGCAGCGTGCGCTGGACCCGGCTGATGCGCGGCCTGTCGATGCCGCACACCCTCACGCGCGGGCCTGATGGGCGGATCTATCTGGCGGAGATGAGCCGCATTCTGGCTCTGGACTCGGCGCAACTGCGCCCCGGCATGACCGGGACGCCGGTGGTCGAGGGGCTGCCGGACAATCGCCTGCACGAAAACCGCCATCCGCTATCGGCCTTCATCTTCGACGGTGACGGCAGCCTGCTGGTCAATGTCGGGGCCCCGACGGATCGCTGTCTGACCGTCGCCGGACAGCCCAACCGCAATGCGCAGGGTCTGTGCGCCGAGGACGACGATCAGGCCATGGTGCGCCGCTATGCCTATCGCGGACATGGCCGCTGGAGCGGGGACTGGACCGTCTTCGCCTCGGGCCTGCGCAATTCGGTGGCCATGGTCCGCCATACGTCGGGGGGCATCTATCAGGGCGAGAACTCCGTCGATCTCAACACGCCCGAGCGGCCGTTCGACGAGATCAACCGGCTCGTGGCCGGGCGGCATTATGGCTGGCCCTATTGCACCGACCGCGCGACGCCGCTGCCCGGCTGGACGGCAGCCCAGGCGCAGTGCGGACAGCGGACCGCGCCGGTGTCGCTGTTGCCACCGCATGCCGCGCCGCTGGACATGCTCTATTACGACGGTGCGATGTTCCCGCAGTGGCGCGGGCGGATGCTGATGAGCTGGCACGGCCATCGCCGCGCGGCAGGCCGGGTCGTGGCGATCGAGACGGATGCCGACGGCGCGCCCCTGACCGACACCCGCGCCCGCTATACCATCTATCCGCGCGGTTCCATGCCCTATCCTGTCGATGCGCCCGCGCCGCGTGCGGTGGTGCTGACGCCCGGCTGGAACCGGCAGGCCGATCATCCGCAGGGCTCGCCCGTCGGTATGGCGGTCGCGAAAGACGGCTCGATCTGGGTGGCCGACGACCGCGCGGGCGCGATCCTCAGGATCGCACGACCCTAGCCGCCGTTGCGCTTGGTCCGCTTGCCGAGCACCCGCAGGCGCAGGGCGTTCAGCTTGATGAAGCCTTCGGCATCGTGGTGGTCATAGGCCTGGACGCCTTCCTCGAAGGTGACCAGGTCCTGGTCGTACAAGCTCTGGTCGCTCTCGCGGCCGATGATGCTGACATTGCCCTTGTAAAGCTTGACCCGCACCGTGCCGGACACATTCGCCTGCGAGTGATCGATGGCGGCCTGAAGCATTTCCCGCTCGGGGCTGAACCAGAAACCGTTGTAGATCAGGTGGGCGTATTTGACGGCCAGCTCGTCCTTCAGGTGCATAGCGCCACGGTCGAGCGTGATCGACTCGATGCCCCGGTGCGCGGCCAGCAGGATGGTCCCGCCGGGCGTCTCATAGACCCCGCGCGACTTCATGCCGACGAAGCGGTTCTCGACCAGATCGAGCCGACCGACGCCATTGTCGTGCCCCAGCTGGTTCAGCTTCGTCAGGATCGTGGCGGGCGACATGGTCTCGCCGTCGATGGAGACGGCGTCGCCCTTCTCGAAGCCCAGGGTGAAGATCGTCGGCGTATCGGGCGCATCCTCGGGCGCGATCGTGCGCTGGTGCACGAACTCGGGCGCCTCGACCGCCGGGTCTTCCAGCACCTTGCCCTCGGACGACGAGTGCAAAAGGTTGGCGTCGACGCTGAAAGGTGCCTCGCCGCGCTTGTCCTTCGAGATCGGAATCTGGTGCTTCTCGGCGAAGTCCAGCAGCGCCTCGCGCGACCGGAACTCCCACTCGCGCCACGGGGCGATCACATGGATATCGGGATCCAGGGCATAGTAGCCCAGCTCGAACCGGACCTGGTCGTTGCCCTTGCCGGTCGCGCCGTGACAGACGGCGTCGGCCCCCAGCATCCTGGCGATCTCGATCTGGCGCTTTGCGATCAGGGGCCGGGCGATGGAGGTGCCCAGCAGATACTGGCCCTCATAAACGGTGTTGGCGCGAAACATCGGAAAGACGAAGTCGCGCACGAACTCCTCGCGCAGGTCGTCGACAAAGATGTTCTCGGGCTTGATACCCAGCTTCAGCGCCTTTTCCCGTGCAGGCGCCAGCTCCTCGCCCTGACCCAGGTCGGCGGTGAAGGTGATGACCTCGGCCTGGTATTCGGTCTGCAGCCATTTGAGGATGATCGAGGTGTCCAGACCGCCGGAATAGGCGAGGACGACCTTCTTGACGGGCTTTCTGGCGGCTGCGGACATGGCGTGATCCCTGGAAAAAACGCGGGGAGGCGTCTCTGGCCGCGCTTAAACGGCCAGATCGTGGTCAATGCAAGTCCGCGGCCGTGCCGAAGGTTGTCCCCACGTCAGCCGGGCTTTAGGACAGACGGGTTCCCGCGACCGAAAGCCGACCATGCCCGACCAGACCGACAAACAGACCTTCTCCGATCAGGACGCCCTGGATTTCCACCGCGTCCCGACGCCGGGCAAGATCTCGATGGCCCCGACCAAGCCGATGGCGACTCAACGCGACCTGAGCCTCGCCTATTCGCCGGGCGTGGCCATACCGGTCCTGGCCATCGCCCAGGATGCGGACCTGGCCTATGACTATACGGCCAAGGGCAATCTGGTCGCCGTCATCTCCAACGGCACGGCCATCCTGGGTCTCGGCAATCTGGGCCACATGGCCTCCAAGCCGGTGATGGAGGGCAAGTCGGTCCTGTTCAAACGCTTCGCCGACGTCGACAGCTTCGATGTCGAGGTGAAGACCACCGATCCGGACGAGTTCATCACCGTCGTCAAGAACATCGGCGACACCTGGGGCGGCATCAATCTGGAGGACATCAAGTCCCCGGAATGTTTCGTGATCGAGAGCGAGCTTCAGGACCTGCTGGACATCCCGGTCTTTCACGACGACCAGCATGGCACGGCCATCATCTCGACCGCCGGCCTGATCAACGCGGCCCATATCGCGGGCAAGAGGCTGGAAGACCTGAAGGTCGTCCTGGTCGGGGCGGGCGCAGCCGGCCTGTCGTCCATCGCCCTGATGAAGGCGGTCGGCGTGCGGGCCGAAAACACCGTCATACTGGACCGCGACGGCGTCGTTTACAAAGGCCGCGACAATGTCGATCAGTGGAAGGCGGCCCACGCCACCGACACGCCGCACCGCACGCTCAGCGAGGCCATGGTCGGGGCCGACGTCGTCCTGGGCCTGGCCGCCAAGGGCGCGATCACCAAGGAGATGGTGGCTTCCATGGCTCCCAATCCGATCATCTTCGCCATGGCCAATCCGGACCCGGAGATTACCCCGGAAGACGTCGCCTCGGTCCGCTCCGACGCCATCATGGCCACCGGCCGGTCGGACTATGTGAACCAGGTCAACAACGTCCTGGGCTTTCCCTACATCTTCCGCGGCGCGCTGGATGTGCGGGCGCGGCAGGTCAATCACGAGATGAAGATCGCCTGCGCCCAGGCCCTGGCCGCCCTGGCCCGCGAGGATGTGCCGGACGAGGTCGCCGCCGCCTATTCGGGACGCAAGCTGAAGTTCGGCCCGGACTACATCATCCCGACGCCCTTCGACCCGCGTTTGATCTGGTACATCCCGCCCTTCGTGGCCCAGGCGGCGATGGACACGGGCGTGGCGCGCCGGCCCATCCCCGACATGGACGCCTATCGCGCCCAGCTGCGCGAGCGGGTCGATCCCTCGGCCGCCCTGATGCAGAAGATTTCCTCCGCCGTACGGGCCGCCCCGAACAAGCGGGTGGTCTTTGCCGAGGGCGAGGAGGCGACGGTCATCCGCGCCGCCTGGGGCTTCAAACAGGCCGAGCTGGGCACGCCCATCCTGCTGGGTCGCGAGGACCTGATCCGTCAGAACGCGGCCGAGGCGGGTCTGGATTTCGACGCCCTGGGCATCGAGATCGTCAACGCCCGCGTGTCAGACAAGAACGCGGAATACACCGACTTCCTGTACGACAAGCTGCAACGCCGGGGCTATCTGCGGCGCGACGTTCAGCGGATGATCAACCAGGACCGCAACTATTTCGCGGCCTCCATGGTGGCGCGCGGCGATGCCGATGCGGTGGTCACCGGCTCGACCCGAAACTTCAACATGGTGCTGAAGGAGGTGCGGCGCGTGCTGGACGTTAAGGAGCGGATGATCGGCCTGTCGATCCTGCTGGCCAAGGGGCGGACCCTGTTCGTGGCCGACACCTCCATCCATGAACTGCCCGACGCCGAGGAACTGGCCGAGATCGCCATCCAGGCGGCGGCGACCGTGCGTCGCCTGGGCCGTACTCCGCGCGTGGCGTTCCTGTCCTATTCGACCTTCGGCAACCCGCCCGGCGATCGGGGCGAAAAGGTGCGCGAGGCGATCCGCATCCTGGACCGCAAGGGCGTGGACTTCGAATACGAGGGCGAGATGCCGCCCGAACTGGCGCTGGATCCGGAAGCGCGCGCCAACTACCCCTTCATGCGGCTGAGCGCCGACGCCAATGTGCTGGTCATGCCAGCCATCCACTCCGCCTCGATCTCGACGCGACTGGTCCAGGCGCTGGGCGGGGCGACGGTGATCGGTCCGCTGTTGGTCGGGCTGGAGAAGTCGGTCCAGATCGTCAGCCTGGGGGCCTCGGTCTCGGAGATCATCACCGCCGCCACCTTCGCCGCCTACGACGGTGTGGAGGTCAACGAGGGCTAGGGTCCGCCTCCGGTTGGCGGGCCCGGCTGCGACGCTCGGCCGCCAGCCGGATCCATTCCAGAAGGCAGAAGACGACCGCGATGCCGCCGAGCGCGGCGGCGAACAGGAAGACCGGGGCGAACCCTTGGTTCTCGATCATCTCGCCCAGCGCCCCACGCCCCAGGGTCCCGATCAGCAGGGCCAGCGACGTGAAGACCGCGAACTGCACCGCGCCGAACATCCGGCTGGACAGGGCCGACAGATAGGCGACGAAGGCCGCGCCCGCGAAGCCACCCGCGATGTTCTCGCCCGCGATCGCCAGCATCAGTCGCGCCATCGGCTCGCCCGCGCCGAAGGCACCGAAGAGGGCGTACAAGCCGGTCGCCTCCATGAAGCGGCCGATGACCGGCGCGCCCATGGCCAGGTCCACGAACAGCAGATTGGTCGCCGCCGCCAGGATCGCCCCGATCAGCAGTGACGCCATCCGCCCTATGGCCAGGAGCGCCCAGCCGCCGAGGCCGATACCGATGATGGTCATGATGACGCCGAACGTCTTTGAGGCCAGCGCCACCTCGCTCTTGGTGTGGCCCAGCGCCCCGCCCGTGTCGCCCATGTAGAAGGGAAAGGCGAAAGGTCCCCAGACGCCGTCGGTGATGCGATAGGTCAGGATCAGGCCCAGCACGATCAGCGAGCCCCAGCCCAGCCGCCCCATCAGCTCGACCAGCGGGGCCAGGATGGCGTCATAGAGCTTCGTCAGGACCGGGCGATCTCCCGGTGCCGGCGTGGCCACCTTGCCGCGCCAGACCACGAAGCCGGCCAGGGCGCAGGGCAGCAGGACGGCGGCGGCGATGATCCAGGGGCCCCAGGTGCCGGTGAACTCGCCCGCGCTGGGGGCCGGTGTCGTGGTCAGGGCCGTGACCATGAAGTTGACCAGCATATAGGCCGCCCAGGCCCAGGCTGCGAGCGTGGCGATCAGGGCGATCTGGCGCAGACGCGGCGAACCCAGGCGCTCCCTGGCGATGGCTTGGGGCGGTGCAGGCGCGGGCTCGGGCGCGATCAGCGTGCCCAGCACCCCCAAGCCCATCAGGATGCCGCTCAGCATATAGGTGACGGGCCAGCCGACCGCGTCGGCCAGCAACAGACTGCCTGCCCCGCCCACCAGCGCTGCGCTGCGTGACCCGAACTGATAGATGGTGGACAACAGGTCCAGCGGCGCACCCGGTCCCGCGACCTCGATCCGCCAGGTGTCGATGACGATATCCTGGGTCGCCGAAGCGAAAGCGGCCAGGGCGGCAGCGATGGCCAGGGGCACCAGAGTACTGCCCTCGGGATTGGAAAAGGCGATGACGAACAGCGCACCGATCACCACGACCTGACAACCGATCAGCCAGCTGCGGCGACGGCCCAGCCGCTTTCCGATAACGGGGGGACGGATGCCGACCAAGGGCGACCACAGGAATTTGAAGGCCGCGAAAAGCCCGACCCAGGACAGGATGCCGATCGTCGATATGGCCACGTCGGCGTCCGTCAGCCAGGCGTTCAGCGTGCCCAGCACCATGGTGATCGGCAGGCCTGCCGAAAAGCCCAGCAACAGCATGGCCAGGGTGCGCCGGTCGCGGAAGGCGACCTTGATCACGGCCAGACCCTTGGGCGCGGTGTCGGTGGCGGCTACGGGTTCGGTGGGCACGCGGGCTGGGGTGTCGTTCATTCGGTCGGCGTCTCCGGCAGACGCCCCCGCGTCCTCACATCAGACGGCGACCTTGGCGCGGACGTCCCGGTTCGTCCAGCGGGCAAGTGTGGATCGCAGCGCTTCCAGCTCCAGAGGCTTGACCAGATGGTCGTCCATTCCGGCCTCCAGACAGGCCCGGCGATCCTCGGCAAAGGCATTGGCGGTCAGGGCGATGATCGGCGTCCGGTCGCCTGCCGCCCGGATAGCGCGCGAGGCTGTCGGCCCATCCACACTGGGCATGCGCATGTCCATAAGCACCAGGTCATAGCGGGCGCGTTTCAGGGCCGCGATGGCCTCCGCGCCATTGGCGGCGGTCTCGACCGCGCAGCCTTCGCGCTTCAGCAGGGTGCTGGCCAGCAGGGCTCCGACCGGATTGTCCTCGACCAGCAGCACGCGGATGCCGGAAAAGCGCGAAGGGACAACCCGGTCGTCGTCGGACGGAGTCTGGCGCAGGCCGGTCGTGCCGCTGCTCTGGCCGATAGCCGCCAGCACTCGCTCGGCCAGAGAGGCGCGACGCAGGGGCTTGATCAGATAGCCGTGGAAGCCGGCCGAGCGGTAGGCGGCGATCCGCTCCCGCTCCTCGGGTTTCAGCAGGACGATGGCGCGAACACCGGCGGGATGCGGCACCAGGGCATGGCCCTCGAGACGGGCGGCATGATCGACCAGGACGACCGGGGCCTGGGAGCTGACCTGTCCACCGGCGGCTTCGATCTGGGCTGTGGCGGCGGCGCGGACGAAGGGGTCGGGACTGATGATGTCGACCGCGCGGCCTTCAAGCTCGCGCAATCGCTGTGCGCCTTTGGCGACGGCGAAGTCGGCAGTGAAGCGGAAGCGGGCGCCGGGGCCGTCGGGGCGGTCCGACACCTCGACCTGGCCGCCCATGGCTTCGGCCAGGCGGCGTACGACAGCCAGGCCCAGACCCGCACCGCCGAAGCGGGAGGCGTCGGAGACATCGACGTGGCCGAACTCTTCGAAGATGCGGGCACGGGCCTCGGGTGGCACGCCGGGTCCGGTGTCGTCGATGATGAAGGCTAGGCGAGGCTTGGAGGCCGGGCCGCCTGTGCGTTCGACGCTGATGCGGATCCCGCCCGCCTCGGTGAACTTGACGGCATTTCCGGCCAGGTTGAACAGCACCTGCCGCAGACGGCCCTCGTCGCCGATGATGTCGGGGGCGTCGGCGGCGACCGACCAGGCGATCTCCAGCCCCCGCTCATGGGCGCGGGGGCTCAGCAGTTCTGCCACGCCGCGGACCAGGGCCTCCAGATCGACCGGAGCGGAATCAAACTCCAGCTTGCCGGCTTCGAGCCGGGCATAGTCCAATAGGTCGTTGACCAGCCCCAGCAGGTGTTCGGCCGACGAACGCGCGGCCTCGGCATAGGCCCGCTGGGCACCGTCCAGCTTGGTGCGCGACAGGAGGCCCAGCATGCCGATCACCCCGTTCAGGGGTGTGCGCATCTCATGGCTCATCAGGCGCAGGAACTGCTGTTCCGGCCCATTTGCGCCGGCGGTGTCTGGTTGAGCCTTGGTCTGCCGCGCCATCGTCGTCTCCTGACGCGGAGACCCTGCACCACAACCCCTTAAATTTGGCTCAAGCGGTCAGAAGGCGGGGCTTCCGTGGTGGGCGGTCTGGCGCTCGAAGTCGCCCTGGGCCCCCACGGTGGTGCGGCGATAGATCAGGGCCTCGGCGATATGGCGGCGCAGCACGCCCTCGCAGCCGTCCAGATCGGCGATGGTGCGGGCCAATCTCAGGGTGCGGGTCCAGCCCCGCGCCGTCAGACCTCCGGCCTCGCCTGCGCGCATCAGCAGCGCGCGCCCCGCCTCGTCCGGCCGGGCAAACCGGTCAAGGGTCTCGCCCGAGGCGCGGGCGTTGATGGCCTGATCGCGGGCGATGTCCGGATCGATTCCGGCGGCGCGCAGGCGGTCCTCCTGCATGGCGCGGGCGGTCTGGACGCGGGCCGAAGCCTCCGCCGTGCCTTCGGATGGCGGCGGCAAGGCCATGTCGGCGGCGGTGACCGGCGGCGTCTCCACCGTCAGGTCGATGCGGTCGAACATCGGGCCGGAGATGCGGTTCTGATAGTCGCGCTGGCAGCGCGGAGCCTTGCCGCAGGCGCCGCGCCCGCCACCGCCCAGGCCGCAGCGGCAGGGATTCATGGCGGCGATCAGCTGGAACCGCGCCGGATAGCGGACATGGGCATTGGCTCGGGCCACCACGATCTCGCCCGTCTCGAGCGGCTGACGAAGACTGTCGAGCGCCTGGGCCGAGTATTCAGGTAACTCGTCCAGGAACAGCACGCCGTTGTGGGCCAGCGAGGCCTCGCCCGGCTTGGCCTTGTGCCCGCCACCCGTCAGCGCGGCCATGGAGGCGGAGTGGTGCGGCGCGCGGAACGGCCGCTCGCGGGTCAGCGATCCCCGCTCGATCATGCCGGCCACCGACCAGACCATGGAGGTTTCCAACAGTTCCTTGGGCGTCAGCGGCGGCAGAAGGCCCGGCAGGCGCGCCGCCATCATCGACTTGCCCGAGCCCGGCGGTCCGACGAACAGCAGGTTGTGGCCCCCGGCGGCGGCGATCTCCAGCGCCCGTTTGGCGCTTTCCTGACCCTTGACCTCGCGCAGGTCGGGCACGCGCACCCCGTCGCGTATGGCCCCCGGCTCAGGTCGCCGCAAGACCTGGACGCCCTTGAAATGGTTGACCAGACCGATCAGCGAGCGCGGGGCCAGCACGGCGACATCGCCCGCCCAGGCCGCCTCCGGTCCGTTGAACTCCGGACAAATTAGACCAAGCCCCATGGCATCGGCGGCCACGGCGGCAGGCAGGGCCCCACCCACAGGCGCGATCTGGCCGTCCAGCCCCAGCTCTCCGATCGCGGCCCAGCCGTTCAGGGCGTCGGGCGGAATGACGCCCATGGAGGCCAGCAGGGCGAGCGCAATGGGCAGGTCGAAATGGCTGCCCTCCTTGGGCAGGTCGGCCGGGGCCAGGTTGGCGATGATCCTTTTTGACGGCAGGGCCAGCCCTATGCCCGCGAACGCTCCCCGCACCCGCTCCCGGCTCTCGGCCACCGCCTTGTCGGCCAGGCCGACGATGGTGAAGGACGGCTGGTCGCTGGATAGCTGCTGGACCTGGACGTCTACGCGCCGCGCATCCACCCCCTCGAAGGCAACCGTGACAACACTGGCGACCATGACCCGCTCCCGCTATCCGAGAAAGAACGAACCATGAACTCAACCGGATTGCAAGAGCGCGGTTATGCCGACGGGATGCGCCGCGTCTCGATCACGTCCCACATCAAGGCGGCGGCATCGACACCGCTGAACTGTTTCAACTGCTGGGCACCGGTCGGGGAGGTGACGTTGATCTCGGTCATCCAGTCGCCGATCACGTCGATGCCGACGAAGATGAGGCCGCGCTCCCTCAGGGTCGGGCCGATGGCGGCACAGATTTCCAGGTCGCGCGGCGTCAGTTCGACCGGAGCCGCCGTGCCACCGACGCGCAGGTTGGAGCGGACCTGATCCTTCAGCGGCACGCGGTTGATGGCTCCGACGGGTTCGCCGTCGACCAGCAGGATACGCTTGTCGCCCGCTGACACCGCCGGCAGGAATTTCTGGATCACCAGGGGGTCGCGCGATCCGGCGGCGTGAATCTCGATCAGGGCCTCCAGATTGGGGTCGTCCGCCTTGAGCCGCACCACGCCCGAACCGGCCGCGCCGTGCAGGGGTTTCAGCACCACATCGCCGTGGCGTTTGTGGAAGTCGACCAGGGCGACCGGGTCCGAACTGATCAGGGTCGGCGGGGTCAGGTCGGGAAAACGGGTGACCAGCAGCTTTTCAGGCGCGCTGCGCACCTGGGCCGGGTCGTTGACCACCAAAGTCTGGGGATGGACCGTCTCCAGCAAATAGGTGGCCGTCACATAGGCCATGTCGAACGGCGGGTCCTGGCGCATCAGGATGACGTCGATGTCACGGCCGAGGTCCAGTTTCACCTCGTCTCCGAAGGTGACGTGGTCGCCCTGTACCTGTTTCAGGGTCACCGAACGCGCGCGGCAGTACAGACGGCCTTCGTCCAGGGCCAGGGTGCGAAAATCATAGACCGACAGCGCATAGCCCCGGTTCTGCGCCTCCGTCGCCATCAGCCAGGTGGTGTCCGAGGCGATGTTGACCCCTTCGATGGGGTCCATCTGGATGGCGACTTTCATGGGCTCGGTCCTCGGCTGCGCAGCCCAGACTAATGGGCAGGCGGGGCGGGCGGCGCAAGGCGGATCGATCTAGTTCAGCTGCATCCGGACCCGGTCGAGCGTGATCTGGCGGCGCGCAGCCAGCGGATCGTCCAGGGTCCGGGCCTGGGCCAGGGCGGCGAGCGCGCCGGTCAGGGCTCCCTGTTTTTCGCGCGCGGTGGCGACGTCCAGCCAGGGCCGGTGGTCCTCCGGGTCCAGCAGAGCGCATCGCAGGGCCGACCGCTCGGCCCCCTCATAATCATGGGCGTGGATGGCGCGGACGAAGACCATGTTCTGCAGCCGGATCAGGGCCTCGCGGTCGCTGACCGGGGCCATCAGCAGATCCAGCCGGTCTGCGACGTGGGGCGTGAGGCCAGCCCTGAGCGCGCGGCGGCTGAGCTCGGACGGCAGGACCAGCCGCCCCTGGCTGAAGGGGTCCAGGGCGACCGGCCCCTCGGCGGTTTCGACCCGCAACAGGAAGTGGCCGGGAAAGTCCACGCCATCGGCCCGCAGGTCGTTGCGGCGGGCGGCATCCAGATAGAAGACGCTGAGCGCCGCCGACAGCCCCCGCCTGCGCTCGGCGATATCGATGACGTCGGTATTAGCCGGGTCGTCGTGATGCAGCAGGTCGCCGTTCAATCGGAAGTCGCTGCACATCGTCTCGGACAGGGCGTCGTCCGGGCCGTCCTCGATAAGTCGCTCGGCGAGGCGTTCGGCGGCGCGGTCGGCGAGGGCGCGGACGGGGGTGGGGTCCCGCAGGGGGGCGTCGTGGATGGCGCAGGCGATGGCGGCGTCCAGAAGCGGAAAGGCATCGTCCTCGGCCTGACCGGCCTGGGTCAGAACGTCGATGGCCTCGTCGCGCGTCATGCTTCAGCCCCCCCTCCTAGCCCCTCCCCATGGGCTCTATGCCGCGACGATGAACCGGAAACCGTCCGGGGGCCAGCGCCACAATATCGATACGCAGCAGATGACCGGCCAAGCTGGGTCTTTGGCGCAACACCGCGCGTCCGGCGGAGAGCAGGCGGTCGTACTGGTCCGGGCCGATGGCCAGCAGCGCCTGTTCGACGCTGGCGCGGCGCTTGACCTCGACCACGGCCAGCGTCTTGCCCCGGCGGGCCAGGATGTCGATTTCGCCGGCGCGGGTTTTCAGGCGAAAGCCGAGCAGTTGATAGCCCTTGAGCATCAGCCACGCCGCCGCCAGCCATTCGGAACGGTGACCCTGGCGGTGGGCGTCGCGGCCCAGGGTCATGCGCCAGCCCCGCTTGGCCCGCACGACGGTTGCGGGTTTCAGCCGGGGGCGTTTCCGGCTCACCGACCCTGCATCTCCAGCGCCCGCTTGTAGAGGGGCTTGCGGGGCAGGTTCAAAGCGCGGGACACCTCGGCGGCGGCCTCGCCCGGCGGCAGGCGGGTCATGGCCTCGGCCAAGGCGGCGTCGCTGTCAGCCTCGCTGGCGACCTCGACCTCGCCGGGGGCGATGACGATGACGATCTCGCCCTTGGGCGACTGGCAGCGGGGGTCGGTGGCCAGCCCATCCAGCGTCCCGCGCACGCATTCTTCGTACAGCTTGGTCAGCTCGCGGGCGACGGCGGCGGGACGGGGCCCCAGGACGGCGGCCATGTCGGCCAGGCTGTCGGCCAGGCGCGGTCCGCTCTCGAAGAAGACCAGCGTCTGGCGCGTGGTGCGCAGCTCTTCCAGGGCAGAGCGGCGGGCTCCGGACTTGGGCGGCAGGAAACCGGCGAAGGTGACGCGGTCCGCGGGCAGGCCCGCGATGCACAAGGCGGCCAGAAGACTGGAGGCACCGGGGATGGGATGGACCGGCAGGCCCTCGGCGATCACCGCCCGGGCCACGACGAAGCCGGGGTCGCTGACCAGCGGTGTGCCTGCGTCCGAGACCAGGGCCACCACCGCCCCTTCGCGCAGCCGTTCGACGGCCAGTTCCGCCGCCCGGGCCGAGACGTGGTCGTCGCAGCGTTCCAGTTTGGCCTTCAGCCCATAGGCCGACAGCAGCTTGCCGGTCACGCGCGTGTCCTCGGCCAGGACCAGGTCGGCGGCGGCCAGAACGTCCAGCGCCCTGAGCGTCATGTCGCGCAGGTTCCCGATCGGCGTCGCCACGAGATAGAGGCCAGGCGAGACGAAGCGCGGCGGAGGGGCGGTCGGCGGAAAAAGCGAAGGTTCGGTCATCTGCCGCGACCCTGCCAGCGCGGGCGGTCAGGGTCGAGAGTCTTCATCGCGCCCGAAAAAGGTGCGGACGCGTGTTTCGGGTGAAACGGGGTGAGCGGGCCGGGCCCGATTCGCCTGTGCGTCCAGGCGCAACCGAGGAGTTCGACGTGTCAAAGACCGGCTGAGCGCCGCGTGGACGGGGTCTAGCGGGTTCAGCTGAGGATTATACCCCGGCTGAGGCGTGTGGTGAGGAGAAAGGGACCCTTGCGCCGGACCTGAGGGGCCAATGTCTCCATCCACGGGCGCGAAGGGCCGGGAGGATCAGGGTCCGGATTCCTCGCTAGGCTTGCTGCAAACTATGCGGGACATTGGAAAAGGCACCATTCTTTTTGGGAAGCAGATGTTTCGCGCAGCTTGCCGGGGTTTAGGTGTTCGACCAGACTGCGATTATGCCGATGCCGCCATACACGCCAAGTCAACTGCTCGAAGGCCTTGCCGAACGGCCAAGCCTGCGCAGACGAATAGGTCTAGGTTGGGTGATCGTCGGGTCCTTGGTGGTGGCATTTATCGTCGCGATGGCTGTTGCGCATTATGGCTACGGAATGCCCGTGCATGATCAGGACACCGGAGCACCCTCGACGCCGGCCAACACTCTAACGATGTTTCTTCTAATTGGCGGCAGCGGAGCCTTCTTCGCTGTTATGGGCACACTCTTGCTGCGGTGGAAGCCAAGATAAGTCACGCGCGACTGAGGTCTATACTCAGACGAGTAATGCGCGAATAATCCCGTCCAGCACCGGTCGCCCCGTCGCGGTCGCGCGGACCTGGCCCGCCTCAAACTCCAGAAACCCGTCCGCGATCAGGTCTGCCAGCGGCCCCGCCTCGACTGTTCGGCCCAGTGTCTCAAGCTCCGCCAGCGCCACACCTTCGACTGTGCGCAAACCCAGCAAGACCTTTTCCTCGGCGGCATCGGTGGGGGAGAGGCGTTGGTGTTCGCCCCAGGGGATTCCGGCCTCGACGCCGGTGACATAGTCGGCGATGCCCCGGTGGGCGACGGTCGCGGTGCGGACGCCGTCCAGGGTCAGGCGGCCGTGGGCGCCGGGGCCGAGGCCCAGATAGTCGCCGCTGCGCCAGACATGCAGGTTGTGGCTGGAGCGGGCCGTGACGCCGCGCGCGTGGTTGGACACTTCATAGGCATCGAAGCCGGCGGCCTGAAGCACGGCCTGCGTGGTCTCATAGAGGTCTGCGGCCAGATCCTCGTCGGGTGGCGACCAGGCCCCGCGCGCGACGGCGCGGCCGAAGGCGGTCGTGGGCTCGATGGTCAGCTGGTACGGCGAGATGTGCTCGAACCCCAGATCGAGCGCCTGGGTCAGGTCGTCGGTCCAGCCCGCCACCGTCTGGCCGGGGCGGGCATAGATCAGGTCGATCGACAGCCGGTCGAAGGCGCGGGCGGCGACGGCAACGGCACGCCGGGCCTCGTCCGCCGAATGGTTGCGGCCCAGAAATCTGAGCGCCTCGTCGTCCAGCGCCTGAACCCCCATGGACAGGCGGTTGATCCCGGCGTCTCTCAGGGCCGCGAACCGGGCGGCCTCGGCATCCGTGGGATTGGCCTCCAGCGTAATCTCGATGGGGCCGAGGGGAGCGAACCGGGCCGTGGCGGCGGCGATGATGCGGGCCACGGCGTCCGGGTCCAGCAGGGAGGGCGTACCGCCGCCGAAGAAGATGGAGGCCAGACGGCGCGGGCCGGTCAGCGCGGCCTGCGCCTCCAGATCGGCCAGGATCGCCTCGACCAGATCCGCCTGCTCCTGATCCCGCCCCCGGTCGCGCACGACGTTGAAGTCGCAATAGGGGCAGATGCGCGCGCAATAGGGCCAGTGGACATAGAGGGCGACGGGGGTGGAGGAGTTGCTTAGCCCCAAGCCAACGGTTTCATCCTTCTCCCCTTGCGGGAGAAGGTGCCCCGGAGGGGCGGATGAGGGGTCGCTCGGACCTTTCAACATCGTACCTGGTAACCCTCCAACACGGATGGGCCGGTGCGACCCCTCATCCGTCAGGCTTCGCCTGCCACCTTCTCCCGCATGGGGAGAAGGATATTCAGTCAATCAACGCATCCCGCAGCTTTTCGAAGGCCCGGGCCCGGTGACTGATGGAATCCTTGAAGGCGGGGTCCAGTTCGCCGAAGGTCTGGTCGTGACCCTCGGGGATGAAGATGGGGTCGTAGCCGAAGCCGCGCGTGCCCCGGGGCGGGAACGTCAGGGTGCCGTCGACGCGGCCCTCGACCACCACGGCGGGGCCGTGCGGCCAGGCCACGGCCAGGGCCGAGGTGAACCAGGCGGAACGATCGTTCGAGCCGATCTCTTCCAGCCGCTGCTCGACCTTTTTCATGGCGAAGGCGAAATCCTTGTCCGGCCCGGCCCAGCGGGCGGAGAAGATGCCGGGGGCCCCGTCCAGCGCCGCGATCGACAGGCCGGAATCGTCGGCGATGGCGACCTCTCCCGCCAGGTCCGCCGCATGGCGCGCCTTCAGCAGGGCATTGCCCACGAAGGTACTCTCGGTTTCGTCCGGCTCGGGCAGGTTCAGGCTGCCGGCGGTGACGACGCTGTAATGTCCGCCCAGCAGAGCCTGGATTTCGGGCACCTTGCCGGGATTGTGCGTCGCCAGGACCAGCCGCATCCCCTTGATTAGCTTCAGATTCATCGCCTTCACCCGCTCCGTTACAATCCATTGCCAAAGTTTAATATCGTTAAACGATATGTAACATGACTTCCCTCAGCGCACGGCCTATCTATTGTTTCAAGGACGGACGCCGCGACGTTCTCCGATCTAGCCGAAAACGGCAAGATCGATGCAGCGGAAACAAAATGAGGGGTGAAAACATCCCTCACTCAGGATCAACGGAGAACGACAATGAACACCATGAACGCTTCCTACTTCATCGAAAAGATCGGCCACGGCGTGATCAACACCATGCTGCTCGCTGCCCTGCCGGTCGCCCTGATCGCGACGCTCGTCCAAGGCCTGTAAGAACAAAACGGAGCTTTGACGATCGGCATGACAAGCGCGAGAGTTAAGACCGCGTGTGGGTTCGCCGGACCCCGCGCGGCATCCTCGCCCTCTGCCCCGGCCTGACGACGAATAGGCCTTACTGCATGCGCTTGCCGAACCTGCGATCTGCGGCCAGCCGCACCCCGGCGCGTTTGCCGGGCCTGACCTTCGGATCCGTGTCCAGCCTGTTGAGCGTGGCGCTCTGGGCGGCCTTCTGGATCCTGGCTCTGCTGACGCTGGCCACCCTCACACTCTTCATCGTGATGGCTTTCGTCCCCATGGGGCCAATGGGCCTGACCGCGACCAGCGACGACGGCGGCACCAGCGTGCCGGTACCGCGCGCCTATATCCTGTTCGGCATCGGGGCCTTCGCCGGTTATTTCGGCGGTTTCACCCTGATCCTTCGGCACCTGCGCCGCATCGTGAACACCCTGCGTATCGGCGACCCGTTCGAGCCGGCCAATACCGGGCGGCTGCGCCAGATCGGCATCATCCTGGCGGTCGTGACCGGCGGAGCCTGGCTGGGCCAGAGCCTGGTCTCGCGACTGGTCCGCGGGGCGCTGGAGGCGCCGGGTCTGTTCGACCTGGTGACCCCCGCCTTTTCGGTTCTGGTCGTCTTCGTCCTGGCCGAGGTGTTCAAGGAGGGCGCACGTCTGCGCCGAGAATCCGAATTAACGATCTAGACGCTTTGGGTTAGAGCATCCTCATGGCCATCCGCATCCAGCTTGACCGCATCCTGCTTGAACGGCGCATGTCGCTGACGGAGCTGGCCGATCGCGTGGGCGTGACCCTGGCCAATCTGTCGATCCTGAAGACGGGCAAGGCGCGGGCGGTGCGGTTCACGACGCTGGACGCCCTGTGCCGCGAACTGGACTGTCAGCCCGGCGACCTCTTGGCCTATACCCCCGGCCCGCAGGATCAGGGTTCGGACGAGGATGCCGACGGGACCGCGTCCGGCACGACATGAGCCCCGCCCCGTGAGCAGACGCGACGATCTGAGCCCCGACGACCGGCGCATCTGGTCCCGCGTGGCCGGATCGGTGACCCCGTCGCGACCGAAGAAGGCCCCGCGCATCGTGGTCGGGGCCGTCCAGCCCGATCCGCTGCCCGCGCCGCATCCGACCGGCAAGATCAAGGCTGCGCCCCGGCCATTGCCGTCCTTTTCTCCAGCCGTATCTCCCCCCGCCTCCCGTAGCGTGCCCGAGGTTCTGGAGCCACGTCGCCAGCGGCGGCTGTCGCGCGAGCGCGATCCGATCGAGGCGCGGATCGACCTGCACGGCTATGGCCGGTTCCAGGCCCAGGACGCGCTGACGGCGTTTCTGATGGGGGCGCAGGCGCGGGGCTATCGCTCGGTGCTGGTCATCACGGGACAGGGCCGTCGCGGCGGCACAGGCGTCATCCGGGGTTCGGTCCATGAGTGGCTGACCGGTCCGGCCCTTCGTGGCGTCGTCTCCGGCTTTGCGCCGGCGGCGCGTCACCACGGGGGTGACGGGGCGCTGTATGTGACGATCAGGCGAGGGTGAGGGCCAGCCCCGCGTCTTTCGCCAGCGTCTGCAGCGACGTCATGGGTCGCGGTCCCCAGTGGGCGATGACTTCCGCTGCGGCCAGCGACCCCAGTGTGCCCGCATCCTTCAGCGACAGGCCGCGTGCGAGCCCCAGCAGGACCCCGGCGGCGTATTGATCGCCCGCGCCGGTGGTGTCGATCACCTTGTCGACCGGAAAGGCGGCGACCTCGACCCGCTCGTCGCCGGACAGAAGGACCGAGCCCTGCGCCCCGCGCGTGATGGCGGCGACTTCGGTCATGGAGGCCAAGTGGGCGGCGGCGGTGTTGAAATCATCTGTTTCAAACAGGGCGGCCAGCTCGGCCTCATTGGCCAGGACGATGTCGGCCGAGGCCTCGATGAAGGCCAGCAGTTCAGCACGCCAGCGGGCGACGACAAAAGTGTCGGACAGGGTGATGGCGACCTTGCGGCCTGCGGCGTGGGCGGCAGCTGCGGCGGCCTCGAAGGCGGCGCGGGCGGGGGCCGGGTCGAACAGATAGCCCTCCAGATAGACGATGGCCGAGGCCGCGATCTGGTCGACGTCGATGTCGTCGGCCGACAGCTGGTTGGCGGCCCCCAGGAAGGTGCACATGGTCCGCTGGCCGTCCGGCGTGACATTGATCAGGCAGCGACCGGTGCCCAGACCCTGTTCGGCCCCGCCGGTCAGGACCGGGCTGTCGAACGCCACGCCGGCGGCGCGGATGTCGTGGGTGAAGACGCCGCCAAGCGTGTCGTCCGCCACCTTGCCCACATAGGCCGCGCGGCCGCCGAAGGAGCCGACGCCCGCCACCGTATTGCCCGCCGACCCGCCCGAGGCCTCTACGCCCGCGGCCATGGCGTCATAGAGGGCCGCGCTCTGGCCCGCATCGACCAGCTGCATCGAACCGGGCGTCAGGGCCTGCGCGCTCAGGAAGGCGTCGTCGCAGGGGGCCAGCACATCGACGATGGCATTGCCGACGGCGCAGACGTCGAAGAGGATTTCGGAGGCGGTGTTCTGGGTCATCGCGAGGCCTTACCCGGCGCGGGGCTTTCGCGCTAGATCGCCGCCATGACCCAGATTGCCGTCCTGACCCCCGACCCGTCCGATCCCTCCTACGCCGGTCAGTGGCCGGGCGTGCTGGAGCGGTTGCAGGCGGCGCTGGCGACGGAGGGTATCACGGTCGAACCGATGGCCTGGACGGACCACATCGAGGACGGGTCGGCGCTTAAGGCATTTCCGCTCGTCCTGCCGCTGATCGTGTGGGGCTATCACCGCGAACATGCGCGATGGGTGCAGGCCTGCGCGACGTGGGAGGCGGCCGGGGTGCGGATGCTGAACCCGCCGTCGGTGCTGACCTGGAACTCGGACAAATCCTATCTGCGACGGCTGGCCGAGCGTGGCGTGGCCATACCGCAAACCCAGTGGATCGAGAACGTGACCCAGGCCGATGTCGATGCCGCCTTCGACCCGTTCGGCGCCGGGACGGTCGTGGTCAAGCCGCGCGTCTCGGGCGGGGCCTGGCAGACCCTGCGGCTGTCGCGCGGAGAGGCGATGCAGGGCGCACCAGACGGGGCGGCGATGATCCAGCCCTATTTGCCGTCCATCGACACCGAGGGGGAAACGTCCCTGCTGATCTTCGCCGGGGAGCTTAGCCACATCGTCAACAAGCGGCCCGTGAACGGCGACTTCCGCATTCAGGTCCAGTACGGCGGCCAGTATGTCGCTCTGCCCGAGCCGCCCGAGGGGGCCTGGGACCTTGCGCAGCGCACGCTGGCCGCGATCGACGAGGACCTGCTGTATGCCCGCATCGACATGGCGCGCGGTCCCGATGGGGGCTGGTTGCTGATGGAGGCGGAGCTGATCGAACCGGACTTCTATCTGGGCTCCGCGCCCGAGGGCGGACGGCGGTTCGCGCAGGCGGTCAAGGCCAGGCTGGCCCAGGCTGCGGCGTGAGGTCGCCTGTCGCGGACGGGCCGGCGTCCCCATGTCGATGGGCATGAAACGCCGACATCTCCTTGCCGCCGGCCTGAGCCTGCCCGCCCTGTCCGTGCCGCTGGCCGCCTGTGGCCAGTCGGCGGTGCCTGCTCCGGCGTCCGCTCCTCGCACAGAAGGTCTGGATGCCGCCCTGACGGCAGCGGCGGTCGAGGCCGCCCGCGACCTGCCCAAGATGCGCGCCCTGATCGTGGCGCGGGACGGTCGGCCCCTGGTCGAGGAGGTGTTGCGCGGGCCGGGGCTGGATACGGCGGTCAACGTCAAGTCGGCGTCCAAGTCCGTCCTGGCCGCCGTCGCCGGGGCGGCGATCGGAAAGGGCCTGCTGACCGGGGTGGATCAGACCGTCGCCCCCTTCCTGTCCGACCGGTTTCCGGCCGATCCCGATCCACGCCTGAATGCCCTGACGGTGGGCCATCTTCTGTCGATGCGGGCGGGTCTGGCCTCGACCTCCGGGGCCAACTACGGGGCCTGGGTGTCCAGCCGGGACTGGGTTCGTTACGCCCTGGCCCAGCCGTTCGAGAGCGATCCGGGCGGGACACTGATCTATTCCACCGGCACCTCGCACCTGACCTCGGCGGTGCTGACGCGGGCGTCGGGGCGATCCACCCTGGCCCTGACGCGCGAACTGCTGGCCCAGCCCATGGGTCTGACTATTCCCGAATGGCCGGCCGACTCGCAGGGCATCTATTTCGGCGGCAATGAGATGCGCCTGTCGCCGCGCGCCTTGCTGGCGTTCGGCGAACTGTATCGCAACGACGGCCTGCATGGGGGTGTCCGGGTCCTGCCCGAGGGCTGGGTCGATGCGTCGTGGCAGCCGCGCGGAAACTCGCGCTGGACGGGCGACGGCCACGGCTATGGCTGGTGGATTCGCAAGGCGCGCGGCCACGATGTCTTCTATGCCTGGGGCTATGGCGGCCAGATGGTTTTCGTCGTGCCGGACCTGCGGCTGACGGTGGTGATGACCTCGGATTCCGCCCCGGTCGAGGCCCGTGACGGCCACGTCCAGGCCCTGCATGCCCTGCTGGCCAACGGCTTCATCCCGGCCGCCGAGCGCGGGGCCTAGGCGGCCTCACCTGACGCCATCAGGTCGCCGCGCGAGGGGCACAGGTCGGAGATCACGCAGGATCCGCACTTGGGTTTTCGTGCCGTGCAGGTGTAGCGACCGTGCAGGATCAGCCAGTGGTGCGCCCTGGGCAGCCAGGCATTGGGGACCACCTTGTGCAGCTGCGCCTCGACCTTGTCCGGCGTGGCGGCATTGGCCAGGCCCAGGCGGTGTGAGACGCGGAACACATGGGTGTCCACGGCGATGGCGGGCTCGATGCCCAGTTCGTTCAGCACCACGCTGGCCGTCTTGCGTCCCACGCCGGGCAGGGCCTGAAGATCGGCGCGGTTCAGCGGCACGACGCCGCCATGCTGCTCCAGCACAATGCGGCTGAGCGCGATGACATTGCGCGCCTTGCCGCGATACAGGCCGATGGAGGCGATGTAGGGCACCAGCCCCTCCTCTCCCAGGGCCAGCATTCTGGCGGGCGTATCGGCGACCTTGAACAGCTTGTCCGTGGCCTTGTTGACCGAGACGTCTGTCGCCTGGGCCGAGAGGGCGACGGCGACGACCAGGGTGAAGGGGTCGGTGAAATCCAGCTCGGTCTTGGGCTCGGGCATGATGGCCGCCAGCCGCTGGAAGATGGTCTCGACTCGATCCTCGTCCGGCGGCCAGCCCAGGGCGCGGGGCGCGCGCTTGGGCGTCTTCGAACGCGGCCGGGGCGGTTTGAGAGCGGGCGGCATGTGTTCGGCTTCGCTGTCCGGAGACACGCCGTCAAGCGCGGTGTTCACAGCCGCTCGCACAGTCGGAAACGGGGTGTGATGCGAAGGCCAACTGACGGGAGTTGATTTCTGGACAGTGTTGTCCATTTATGCGTCACATTCGTCTCCTCCCCGAGAGTGTCCCATGGCCCTGTCGCCCGTTCTCAAGAAACGCCTGCCCCTGATCGTCGGTGGGATCGCCGCCGTCGCCATTGCCATCGGCGGTGTGGTCTGGTGGCAGGGTCAGCAGCGGTGGGAGGGCACGGACAATGCCTTCGTTCATGCCGATACCACCAGCGTCAGCCCCCAGATCGACGGCTATGTCGTCGAGGTGCTGGTCGCCGACAACCAGCGGGTCGAGGCGGGGCAGGTGCTGCTGCGGCTCGACGACCGGGATGCGAAGGCCGGAGTGGCCCAGGCCGAGGCCAATCTGGCCGCAGTGACGGCGGCGGTGTCCAATGTCGACGCCCGCGCCATCCAGGAACAGGCCACCATCGCCAGCCGTGCCGCCGGTGTCGCCCAGGCGCGTGCCCAGGCCGATCTGGCCGCCCAGCAGGTCGAACGCTACGACCGCCTGGCCCAGCAGGGTTGGGTCTCGCAGCAGCGGATCGAG
The DNA here is from genome assembly GCA_943372125.1 of Brevundimonas vancanneytii. Taxonomy (GTDB): domain Bacteria; phylum Pseudomonadota; class Alphaproteobacteria; order Caulobacterales; family Caulobacteraceae; genus Brevundimonas; species Brevundimonas vancanneytii_D. Next base: position 7,361 of record CALRXI020000020.1, on the reverse strand, counting down.
ACCGAACGCGCCGGGGCCCGCACGGCCCAGGCCTCGGTCGCCGAGGCCCAGGCGGCCCTGGTCGCCGAACAGCGTACGGTCGGGGTTCTGGGCTCGACCCGCGAACAGTCGCTGGCGGCCGTGCAGCAGGCGCGGACCCAGCTGGAACAGGCGCAGCTGACGCTGGAGCGGACCGTCATTCGCGCGCCCGTCGCCGGTGTGGTCGGCGCGCGCGGCGTGCGCGTCGGCCAATATGTGCGGCCGGGCGGACAGGTGCTGTCCATCGTGCCGCTGGGCGACGCCTATATCGTCGCCAACTTCAAGGAAACCCAGGTCGATCGCCTGCGTCTGGGCCAGACGGTGCAGATCCACGCTGATGCCTTTCCCGGCGAGGACCTGACCGGCCATATCGACAGTTTCGCCCCGGCCACGGGGTCGGAGTTCGCGCTCATTCCCATCGAGAACGCGACCGGCAACTTCACCAAGATCACCCAGCGCGTGCCGGTGCGCATCCGCGTCGATCGCGCCGGCGCGACCCTGCGTCCCGGCCTGTCGGTGGCGGTCAAGGTCGATCTGAAGAGCCCGGGCGGGCTGAGCTTCGCGGAAGCCGCCGCCGGGGTGACCCAGACGGCCGAGGTCGGGCGCTAGGGCCGTGACGGCCGCAGCCCCCACAGTGACCGACAGCGGCGCGCCCCCGGCGGTGCCCGCCGTCAACTGGACCATCCTGCTGCTGGGCTTTGCCGGCATGGTGATCGGCCAGTTCATGGCCATTCTCGACATCCAGATCGTCGCCTCGTCCCTGCCACAGATCCAGTCCGGCATCGGGGCCTCGGCGGACGAGATCAGCTGGATCCAGACCGCCTATCTGATTCCCGAGGTCGTGATGATCCCGCTGTCGGGCTATCTGTCGCGGCTGTGGGGCACGCAGAAGGTGTTTCTGGTCTCCTGCTCGGGCTTTCTGCTGATGAGCATCGCCACGGGGATGTCGTCCTCGATCGAGGCGATGATCTTCTTTCGCGCGCTCCAGGGCTTCGTCGGCGGGGCCATGATCCCGACCGTCTTCGCCGTGGCCTTCACCGCCTTCCCGCCCAAACAGAGGGTCACGGCCAGTATCGTGATGGGCCTGATCGTCACCCTGGCCCCGACCATCGGGCCGACGCTGGGCGGGCACCTGACGGAATGGCTGAGCTGGCGCTGGCTGTTCTTCATCAACGTCGTCCCCGGCGTTCTGGTGCTGTTTCTGGTCGGGCGCTACGCCAATTTCGACAAGGGCGATCCGTCCCTGTCCAAGGGGTTCGACTGGTGGGGTCTGGCCCTGATGGCGACCTTTCTGATGAGCCTGCAGTTCGTGCTGGAGGAAGGGTCCAAGAACGACTGGTTCGCCGATGAGATGATCCTGCTGCTGACCGTTGTCGCCGCGGTGACCGGTCCGGCCTTCGTCTGGCGATCGCTGGCCTATCGCAACCCGATCGTGGAACTGAGGGCCTTTGCCAACCGCAACTTCATGGTGGGGGTGGTGATGACCTTCACCGTGGGCGCGGCCCTGTTTGGCGGGACCTTCCTGTTGCCGCTGTTCCTGTCGCGGGTGCAGGGCTATTCGCCGGCCGAGGTCGGGACGACCATGGTGGTGTCGGGCCTGTCGATGTTCCTGACGGCGCCCTTCGCCGGGCGGCTGGTGCGGCTGCTGGACCTGCGCATCCTGATGTTCGTTGGCTTCATGCTGTGCGCCTGGGGCATGTGGGATGCGCATGCGGTCACGACCGAATGGGGCTTCTGGCAGTTTGCGGGTGTGCAGGCCATGCGCGGCGTCGGCGTCATGCTGGCCATGATCGCGGCACAACAGGTAACGATGTCGACCCTACCCGATCACATGGTCAAGAACGCTTCGGGGCTGGTGAACCTGTCGCGTAACGTCGGCGGGGCCTTTGGTCTGGCGATGCTGAACACCTCCCTGACCCAGAACACGGCCCTGCACATGAATGAGCTGACCCAGGCCATTCCCGTGACCGACGACCGGATGGCGACAATGCTGGCGGGCATGCAGGAGCGGTTCGCCGGCTCCATCGATCCGGCGGGCGCGGCGATGAAGGCGGTCTATGGCATGCTGCAAAGACAGGCCACGACCCTGGCGTTCGGCGACGCCTTTGCGCTTCTGGCCATCGCCTGTGCCTTTGCGGGCTTCGTCACCCTGCTGGCGCGTCCGGTGAAGCCTGGAGCCGCCGGGCCTGCGATGGACGCCCACTGATGGCGCGGGTGGCGGGACAGGTCGATGAGGCGAAGACCCAAGCCATTCTGGACGCGGCCCTGGCCCTGTTCGCCGAGAAGGGCGCGCTGACCTCCATGGAGTCCATCGCGCGTCGGGCAGGCGTGTCGCGCCAGACCCTGTACAACCGCTTTGCCTCCAAGGTGGAGATCGGCCAGGCGTTGGCGGCGCGACGGGCGGCGGCCCTGACCGAGCCGCTGCGGACGGGCGGCGAGCCACGGGCGGTGCTGGCGGGCTATGCCGAGGGGCTGCTGCACAAGATGCGCGGCGACACCGGGCCGGATGCGCTGCGCGGGGTGGCGCTGATGTCGCCGACCGCGCCGGAGCTGGCCCAGGCCGTCTATCGCGCCGGTCCGGCCGAGGGCCTTCGACGGCTGTCGGCCTGGCTGGCGGAACAGGATCGCGCCGGGCATCTGTCGATCCCCGATCCGGATGCCGCGGCCGAGATGTATGTCGGCATGATCATGGGCCACGGGCATCTGCGCATGATCCTGAACATCCCCCATCCGCCCTTCGATCTGGAGGCGCGGGCGCGGGAGACGGCGGAGCGATTCCTCAAGGCGTTCGCGCCGGGCTGAGCCTTGGCCCTCCCCACCAATCGGCCTAGACCACAGTCATCGTAGTTCAAGGAGCGTCGCCCATGCTGATCCATCTGTCGTCCTGGCCCGAGATCGATGCGCGGCTGAAGCAGACGAAGACCGTGGTGGTGCCGATCGGCTCCAACGAGCAGCATGGGCCGACGGGCCTTCTGGGCACCGACTGGATGTGCCCCGAAATCATCGCCCATGCGGCGGAAAAGACCGACGAAAGCCTGGTCGTCGCCCCGACGTTCAACATCGGCATGGCCCAGCATCACCTGGCCTTTGCGGGGACGATCTCGCTGCGCCCCTCGACCTTCATGGCCGCGATTACCGACTGGGTGTCGTCGCTGAGCCGACATGGCTTCGAGCGCATCTATTTCCTGAACGGCCACGGCGGCAATGTCGCCACGATCGAGGCGACGTTTGCAGAGATCTATGCGGAGTGGAGCTTCGTCGAGGAGCGCCCGCCCTTCGTGCTGAAGCTGAAGAACTGGTGGGACCTGCCGGGCGTCAACAGCCTGTGCAATCGCCTCTTCCCGACCGGCCACGGCATGCATGCGACCCCGTCCGAGATCGCGGTGACCCAGGCCGCCTATCCAGACCACATCAAGACGGCGACCTACAGCCCCCAGATCGCACCGTCCGGCCCGATCCGCGATGCGCTCGACTATCGCGCCCGCTTCCCCGACGGGCGCATCGGCTCGGACCCGGCCCAGGCCAGTCCGGAAAAGGGCCAGACCATCATCGACGCCGCCGTGCCCGCCCTGCTCAAGGATGTGGCCGACTTCTCGAACGAAGTCTTGCCGCAGGGCTGAATGAGGCGCAGGGCTGGGTCATGACCACAATCGATCGCGCCTTGAAGACCGGCCGCAAGGTCAACCGGAACGCGGCCAGGGCCGGAGACACGGCCTGGTCCGGTGGCGAGATGCTGTCGGCCGCCGGCGACGTCATCGCCGCCCGGATGAAGATCATGGCCGACGGCCTGACCGACCCGGCCAAGGTCGACCTGAAAGAGCTGTCGCTGATGAGCAGCGAAAAGGTCGAGGCCCTGTCGGAATCGGCGGCGGTGCTGGGCCAGACCTTCGGCGACATCGGTCAGCGGCTCAACGCCAATGCCGTGACCGAGGCGGGTCTGGCCAGCCGTGCCGCCTCGGCCATCGCCGGGGCCGCGACCCCTGCGGCGGCCATGCAGGCGCAATACAGCTATGCCCTGGGCTGGTGGAGCCGCGCGGCGGGCCAGATGCTGACCCTCAACACCGAACTGCTGAAGGGCCAGGCCGAGGCGCTGAAGCCGATCCACCGCACGGCGGTGGCCAATGCGAAGCGGCTGAAACGCTGATCGCCGTCAGCGTTTGCGGGCTACGATGAAGGGGCGGCGCATCCCGCCCTTGGTCGCATGGTCTTCGGTGGCGAGAAGTTCGAAGCCGGACGAGACGACACGCTCGCAAAGGTCCGTCTGCTTTAGGACGCTCACATGGGGGGCCTTGCCGATGGCGCGCATGACCGGCAGCAGGACGTGGCTCAGCAGCGGGTTCATGTCTCCCAGGCAGGGCGTCTTGGAAATGAACAGGCCGCCGGGGACAAGCAGGGCGTGGATGCGGGCCAGGGTCGTCGGTACGTCGCGGACCATGTGCAGATAGTTGAACCCCAGAATCGCATTGTAGCGCCCGACCTCCAGAATCGAGGCCTCTGCCGTCCCGACCTGAAATGTCAGTGACGAAACGGGGCTGGCGGTATGCTTTTCCCGGGCGATCTCGATCATTCCGGCGGAAAGGTCCGTCGCCAGATAGCGGTGCACGTCCCCGGCCAGTCGCAGGGCCGTGCTGCCGGTCCCGCAGCCCAGCTCCAGGACATGATCGTCGGGCCCCAGAAGCGCGCGGGTTCGTTCCAGGCTGCGCTCATATCCCGCCTGATCGGCGATGGTGTCCCGCGCATATTTGCGCGCAGCCCGGTCCCAGAATCGCGCGTCGGTGGCCGTCGTCATGCCGTGAACTCCTGTACGGCACCGCTTAGCATATGCACAGGTCAGATAAATTGCGGAAAAATGCAGGTTTGATATACGCCTTTGCATGAAGGCGATGGACTGGAACCACATCCGCGCATTTCACGCGACGGCCGTCTTCGGCTCACTGTCGGCTGCGGCGCGCGAACTGGGCGTGACCCAGCCCACCCTGTCCCGGCAGGTCTTGGCCTTGGAGGCCGAGCTGGGGGTCGCGCTTTTCGAGAGAAGAGGCCGCAAGCTAATCCTGACCCCGACCGGCATGGAGTTGCTCGATCACATCCGGATCATGGGCGATGCGGCAGATGCGCTGGCGCTCGCCGCCAGTGGACGGGCGCAGGAGGTGAGCGGGCGGGTCTGTATCTCGGCCACCGATACCTATGCGGCCTATGTGCTGCCGGACATTGTGGCGCGCATCCGGGCGGAAGCGCCGCAGATTACGATCGCGCTTGTGGCCTCCAACGCCTTCAGCGATCTGCACCGCGGGGAGGCCGACATCGCCATACGCCATGCCCGTCCCGAACGCCCCGGTCTGGTCGGGCGGTATATCCGGGACACTGAGGCGGGCTTCTTCGCATCAACCGGCTGGGTGGCGCGCCACGGCCTGCCCAAGAACCCAGCGGCCCTCGCGGCAGCCGATCTGATGGGGCTGGATGACCCGGACTTTGCGACCTACCTGCGGGCGATCGGTATCCCCATTGGCACCGAAGATCTGAGGATCGTGTCAGAATCATCGGTCACCCTCTGGGAGATGGTCAAGCGGGGCATGGGTGTCGGCCCAATGCTGTCAGAAGTGGCGGAGCGGACGGCGGACGTGGTCAATGTGCTGCCGGACATGGAGCCGATTTCCGTGCCGATCTGGCTGGTCACCCATCAGGCGCTCTCAACCAGCCCCCGCATCCGCTTGGTCCAGACCATACTCACGGAAGAACTGGAGCGGATGTAGGTCTAGCGGAACGGCGGCTCGTCGAAGGCGCGCAGCTTGCGAGAGTGCAGGCGATTGCCCTCGGCCCGCAGCAGGTCGATCGCGTGGATGCCGATCTGAAGGTGTTCCGAGATCGAGCCCTCGTAGAAGCGGTTGGCCTGACCCGGCAGCTTGATCTCGCCGTGCAGCGGCTTGTCCGAGACGCACAGCAGGGTGCCGTAAGGGACGCGGAAGCGATAGCCCTGGGCGGCGATGGTGGCGCTCTCCATGTCGATGGCGACGGCGCGGCTCTGATTGAAGCGCAGGGCCGACTTGGAATAGCGCAGCTCCCAGTTCCGGTCGTCGGTGGTCACCACGGTGCCGGTGCGCAGGCGGCGCTTGACCTCTTCGCCCGGCGCGCCGGAGACCTGTTTGGCGGCGTCATACAAAGCCCGCTGGACCTCGGCGATCGAGGGGATCGGAATGTCCGGCGGCAGGACCGCGTCCAGCACGTGGTCGTCGCGCAGATAGGCGTGGGCCAGGACATAGTCGCCAATAGTTTGCGAGGGACGCAGGCCGCCACAGTGGCCGATCATCATCCAGGCGTGCGGGCGGGTGACGGCCAGATGATCGCAGATCGTCTTGGCGTTGGACGGTCCGACCCCGATGTTGACCAGGGTGATGCCCGCATGGCCCGGCGCGGTCAGGTGGTAGGCCGGCATCTGGTGCTTCTTCCAAGCCGCGTCCATCGCCGCCGCCTCCAGATCCGGCGTGTCGCGCGTCAGCACCACCCCGCCTGCACACGACAGGGTCTCATAGGCGCTGTCCGGATCGGTCAGCTGGGCGCAGGCCCAGCGCACGAACTCGTCGACATAGCGGTTGTAGTTGGTGAACAGCACATAGGACTGGACGTCCTCGACCGGCGTGCCGGTGTAGTGGCGCAGCCGCGCCAGCGAAAAGTCGGTGCGCAGGCCATCGAACTGGGCCAGCGGAAAGTCGTTGTCGAGGTCAAACAGGCCGTCGGAAATCTCGTCGCCGATATGGGCCAGGTCGGTGGTCGGGAAATAGCGGGCGACGGCGGCGGTCTGGGTTCGGTCCAGCACCACGTCCGATCCGTCCATCACATAGGGAAACGGGATTTCCTGTTCAGACGGGCGTACCTCGAACGTCGCGCCATAGTCCTGTTCCAGCAGGGTCAACTGCTCCAGCAGATAGGGGCGGAACAGGTCGGGCCGGGTGATGGTGGTGGCATAGATGCCGGGGCGTGAGAGCCGGGCATAGGCGCGGCTGGCCAGATTGTCCGGCCGGTCGCCGAACCAGCTGACCCTCAGTTCGGGATAGGCGAACAGGCCCTTGGCCCGAGCCTCGCCATCGGCGCGCTCGCCGGTTTTCAGGAAGCTGCCCACGGCGGCGCGCAAGTTCGCGACAGATTGGGCGTAGAGGGTTTCGAGGCGGTCCAGAGCCGCCAGTGCCTGCGTCGAAGCTGTCATCGTGTTTGTCATGATCTCCCCTAGCGGAAGAAGATGACCTTGGCGAGACAGCCACGCTTCATTGGGGCGCTAGCGCTCGCGACGCGGTCGCTTGCTACTTGAGCGCGGGTTTTGCACCGCTACGTCGGGTAGACCGCGCGGTTTC
>CALRXI020000019.1:0-34549 GCA_943372125.1 Brevundimonas vancanneytii | reverse complement strand
CAGCAGTGTGCGGAAGCCCAGTTTCTCGAGCTCCTTCTCGCCCAGGATCTCGACCTCGAGGCCCAGCTTTTCCAGGCCCTTGACCCGTTTGGCGAACTCGACCGGATAAAGGATGTTGGCGGGCTCGGCGACCAGATCGCGCGCGAACTCGACGGCCTCGGCCACCGGCGACAGGGCGTCATAGGCGGCCTGGGCGGCGGCGACATCGGCGGCCACGACGCGGATCGTCTCGATCGACGGCGTCTTGGCGGGCTTCAGCGTCGTGCGGTATTTCAGGAAACGATAGGCCGCCAGACGGGCGGCAAAGGCGGCGCGGCCGGCTTGCGCAGCGGTCAGATAATAGGCGTCGATCGTCAGCGACGTCGCGCCCGACAGCTTGACCGCGTGATAGGCGGCACCGGCGGCGGCTTCCAGCGCCAGGTCGTCGAACTTGTCGGCCTCGCCCGCGCCGGTCAGCACGATGGATGCGGCATCGACGCCAGCGGGTGCAGCCACGACCAGGGTGCTGTTGGTCGCACCGGTAAAGCGACTGTGGGTCATCGCTTTCGTCAGACTGCCACTGGTCGCCGTGTCCAGATGGGTGCCCATGCCGACGAAGGCGCGGCCCTCGTGGACCAGAACAGCCAGAACCTCGGCGGCCTCGGCGGATGTGACGAATTCGATCTTCATGGACAACTCCCGCCGGGTAATACGCCCTCGGCTGGCGATGGGTAGGACAAAGGACGCCACCGGTTTCGCCGGGGCATCGCGGTGTGTATTAGATGCGCTTCACAGCCGCCACCCGCAACCGGGCGATTTCCACCGTTCATGACGCTGATTCAGAGATATCTCTTTCGCCAGATCGGCCGTCCCGTGGCGGCGGCATGCGCGGCCCTGGCCGGGATCGGCATTCTGAGCCAGAGCCTGGATCAGCTGGAGATCATCGTCGAACGCGGACAGAGCGTCTGGGTCATGCTGAAGCTGACCCTGCTGGCCGTGCCTCAGCTGCTGGCGGTGATCCTGCCCATCGGCCTGTTCGTCGGTGCCCTGATTGCCCTCATCCGGCTGCAACGCGAGCAGGAGCTGACGGCGGTCTTCGCCTCGGGGGTGACGCGCTGGGCGGCGATTCGCCCCGCCATCCGTCTGGCGGCGATCGTGGCGGTGCTGACGCTCCTGATCACCACCATCGTCCAGCCCTGGGCCCAGCGCACGGCGCGAGCCGAGGCCTTCGCCATCCGCTCCGACATCGCCGCCCTGCTGGTCGAGGAGGGCGAATTCGTCGAAGGGCCCGACGGCCTGACCGTCTACGTCCAGCAGATCGAGCAAAGCGGTCTCCTGAAAAACCTGTTCATCTACCTGCCCGACGGTGACGACGCGACGACCTGGGATGCGGCCGAGGCGCGGTTCGAGCGTATCGACGGTGCGCCCATGCTGACCATGCTGAACGGCTCGACCACCCGCTATTCCAGTCGGGGCGTGCTGACCTATGGCTCGTTCGACCGGAACGTCTTTGACCTGTCGCCCTACATCGACGCGACCGAACGCCCCCGGTTCAAGCCGACCGATCTGTATCTGACCCAGCTGTTCGACCCGGCCCCTCAGGATGTCGGCACCGTCGGGTCGCGCGGTGAGCTGACGGCGGAGGGACATGCCCGACTCTCCGCACCGCTCTACGCCCTCATGGCTATGGCCATGGCGCTGGCGGCCATCATGGGCGGGCAGTTCAGCCGCACCGGCTATTCGCTGCGTATCGCCAAGGCGGCGGCCGCCTTTCTGATCGTGCGCGTGATCGGCTACGGCATCGTGGCCGGCAGCGCCTGGAACGGCTGGCTGAACATTCTGCAGTATCTTTTGCCGATCGTGGCGACGGCCATCGCCCTGCGCCTGCTGTTCCGCGCCCTGAAGCCGCGCCGCAGCCGACGCGTGAAACGCGCTCTGAAGGTTCAGACCGCATGACCCGACCTACCCTGACCGCACCATTGTTCCGCCTGGGCCGGATCGAACGCTATGTGCTGGTCCAGCAGGCGCGTTCACTCGCCGTGGCCCTCGGCATCATTGCGGCCCTGATCATGCTGATCGACTTCGTGGAGATTTCGCGGGGCGTCGGCTCGGACGTCGATCTTTCGGCCGCGCGTATCCTGGGGCTGATGCTGCTGAAGTCGCCGCAGGTGATCGTACAGCTCCTGCCCTTCGTCTTCCTGTTCGGAACATTGACGGCCTATGTCGGGCTGAACCGGCGCAGCGAGCTGATCGCCATGCGCGCGGCCGGACTGTCGGCCTGGCGGTTCGTATTACCGGCGGCGGGCGCGGCCTTGCTCTTCGGCGTGCTGACCGTGACGGTGCTGGGCCCCATGTCGGCCTCGGCGGACGGCCTGTTCCAGCGCGAGCGGGCACGGCTGTCCGGCTCGGTGGCCGGGGCCGACAGCAATCAGGCCGTCTGGATCCGCGAAGGCGACGATACCCGCCAGATGGTCATCCGCGCCGCGCGTCAGGATCGCGCCAGCGCCCGCCTGCTGGACGTCACCTTCTTCATCTACACCGCCGATGCCGACGGCCTGCGCCAGTTCTCCGAACGGATCGATGCCCAGTCCGCGGCCCTGGCCCAGGGACGCTGGCGCCTGACCGATGCCCTTGGCGCCCAGGCCGGCCAGCGCGCCGTGCGCTATGCGACGCTCGACCTGCCCTCCAGCCTGGCGGACGACGAGGCGTTCGAACGGTTCGCCCGCCCGCAATCGACACCCTTCTGGTCCCTGCCCGGTCAGATCGCGCGCATCGAGGCGGCGGGCTTTTCGTCCACAGCCTATCGATTGAGGCTGGACCAGCTCCTGGCCACGCCGCTGATGTTCGCCGCCATGTCCATACTGGCGGCCGCCTTCTCGCTACGTCTGATGCGGCTGGGCGATCTGGCGAAGATGAGTACGGCGGCCGTCGTGCTGGGGTTCGGGTTCTTCTTCGTCAATCAGGCGGCGTCGGCCTTTGGCTCGGCAGAGGTCATCCCGCCCTGGCTCGCGGCCTGGCTGCCGCCCTTGATGACGGCGCTCGCGGCCTTCACCTTGCTGTTCTATACCGAAGACGGCTAAGCGACCTGTTCGCCCGCGCCTTCCGTTTCCCACCGATCCGAGTGACCCTGTATGCTGCGTAAGCGCCCTGCGCCCGAAACGGTCGGTTTGCGTCTGCGGCTGATGGCCGGTGCCGCCGTCCTGGCCGTGGGTGCGACCGCGCTGCCGGCCCTGGCCCAGGATACAGTGCCCGCGCAGCCGGGGCCCGACGGCCTGATCGAGGGCGCCGCCTATATCGATGCCGACGCCGTCACCCGCGAGGGCGACATCGTCTCGGCCGTAGGAACGCTCGACCGCCGCGCGCTCGGACGCTTCAGCGGCAGCACCCTGCGCGCCCGCCAGTTCAACTACGATCTGGGTCTGGGCGTCGCCTCCGCCGACGGTCAGGTCGAACTGACCGACGACGAGGGCAACACCGTCTTCGCCAGCTATCTGGAAACCGACTCGGATCTGAGGGCCGGTGTGGCCGTGGACTTCGCCACCCGTTTCGCCACCGGTGCCAGCCTGATGGCGGCCACAGCCGTCAGACGCAGCGAGAACGTCAACCAACTGAACTACGCCATCTTCACGCCCTGCCCCATCTGCGACGCCGAGGGCAATCCAAAGGAGCCCAGCCTTTCGATCCAGGCCGAAACCGTGGTGCAGGATGAAGGTCTGCGCGCCATCCTGTACCGCAATGCGGTGTTTCGCGTCGGGGGCGTGCCGGTCTTCTATCTGCCCTATTTCGCCCATCCCGATCCGACGGTCGAGCGCGCCTCCGGCTTTCTGGTCCCGATTCCCAGCTATGACGAAGGGCGCGGCATCAGCCTGGAGGTGCCCTATCTTCAGGTCGTCTCGCCGTCCGAAGACTGGCTGATCAGCCCCCAGTTCAACACCCGCGTGGCCCCGTTTCTGAACCTGCAATGGCGGCGTCGGTTCGAGACCGGTACCGTCGTCGTGCGCGCCGGCGGCACCTATGAGCGCAATTTCGGCGACTTCGATCTGGATGGTGACGGCCGGGCCGAGAGCAACGTCGACTTCGGCGACCGCACGGCCCGCAGCTATCTGCTGGCGCACGGCCTGTTCGATCCGGCCGGACCATGGCGCGCCGGATTCACGGCCGAACGGACGTCCGACAAGACCCTGTTCGACCGCTATGACGTCCGCTCGCCCTATCAGGACAACGGCCTGTACTACGGCGACGAACGCCGCCTGATCAGCCAGCTGTATCTGGAGCATCAGACCCCGCGCTCCTACGTCTCCGTCGCGGCCTTCACGATCCAGAGCCTGCGTGTCGCCGAGTTCGATCCGGTCACGCCTGCGCTGAACATCTTCGAGACGGACGGCTCCCTGCCGATCGTCGCGCCACTGATCGAAGCCCGTTGGGAGCCCGAGGGACCGGTCTTCGGCGGACGTCTGCGGCTCAAGGGCTCGGCGGTGTCCCTGTATCGCGACGACTATGTGGGTGGCCCGGTCCTGCGGCCCGAAATCATTCCCACCGGCTCGACTCTGGGCCTTCCGGGCGTCGACAGCCGCCGCGTCTCGGGACAGGTGGAATGGCGACGCACGCTCATCTCCCCCATGGGCATTCGCTGGGAGCCCTTCGTCGATCTTCGGGCGGACATCTATTCCGTGGGCGATCTGCCGCCGATGATGGGGCTGGAGGAAGAGGCCATCACCCGAGGCCGCGCGACGGCCGGTGTCGATGTCAGCTACCCTCTGATCCGCCAGATGGGGCCCGGCGCGGACCTGATTCTGGAGCCCATGGCCCAGCTGTCGATCTCGTCCGACCCCGATCTCGATCCCCGCGTGCCGATCGAGGACAGTCAGGCCGTCGAACTGGACGAAAGCTCGCTGTTCCGCATCGACCGCTTCCCCGGCTACGACCTCTATGAAGGCGGCGCGCGCTTCACGGCCGGTGCCCGGGCCACCCTGCGCTGGGACAACGGTCGTCAGGCCAGCCTGTTCGTCGGCCGCAGCATCCGCGACGCCCAGGAAAACGCCTATCTCGCCCCTTTGCCGGACGATCCTACCCGCCTTTACGACCCCTCCGGCCTCGGCTCGGACACGTCGGACTGGGTCGTGCAGGGCAGTTTCTCGCCCTCGGACCGCATCCGCGGCTGGGGTCACGCCACCATTGATTCCGCCGGAGAAATCCGCCGCGCCGAGGCGACTGTCGACGGTCGCTGGGGCCGTCGCAACCTGGCCAGCGTCAGCTATATCATCGACCGCTCCAACCCTCTGGAGGGGCCTAACAACCGTAATTACGAGTTTGTGCAACTGACGGGACAGCAGTTCGTCTACGGCAACTGGGGCGTCGCGGTCACGGGTATCGCGGATCTGGAACGCGATCTGATCACCCGCTCCGAGGTCGGTTTGCTGTTCGACGACGACTGTTACCGGTTCGAACTGGGGTGGCGCCGCGACAACACGCGCGTCAGACCGACCGGCCCGTCCGAGGGCGTCTATGTGCGCCTAAACCTCGCCACTTTCGGCGGTACAGGGTATTGATCAAGCGAATGGCGCTGACCGCCGCGCGACTCGGGGATATGCGAGACGCGATTTCCGGGCCGATCCGGGATCAGCGCCACCACAGGAATCAGGACTGACATGCGTTTCGAGCGTTCCATCACAGGCCTGGCGGTCGCCGCCCTGCTGTCCAGCACCGCCCTGGCCCAGACGGCCCCGCAGACGCCGGGACCCGCGGCCGCCGGCGTGCCGAATCCGGCCGGGCCCGCGACGCCTGCGGCCGCGCCTGCCCCTCAGTTCCAGCTGGCCGACGGCGTCCTGGCCACGGTCAACGACAGCGTCATCACCGGCTTCGACCTGCGCCAGCGCATGCTGCTGCTGATCGCCCAGACGCAGGTCCAGCCCACGCCGGAAAACCTGCCCGCCATTCGCCAGCAGGCGCTGAACCTCATCATCGACGAGCGATTGCAGAACCAGGAACTGGATCGCTATCCGGACATCAAGGCGACCGATGCAGAGGTCGAGGAAGAACTGACCGCCCTGGCATCCGAGGTCGGGGCGACCGCCGAAGCCTACGCCCAGTCGCTGGCTCAGTTCGGCATCCGTCCGTCGACGCTGCGCGAACAGCTCCGCACCCAGATCGGCTGGCAGCGGCTGGTCGGCGGTCGCTTCCAGAGCCGCGCCCGGGTCAGCCAGGGCGCCGTTCAGGCTGCCCTGCGGCAAGCGACCGAAGCGGCCCTGAAGAAGCAGTATCTGATCGGTGAAATCTACATCGAATCCGCGCGCGTCGGCGGCCAGCAGGCGGCCTTGAACGGCGCGACCCAGCTGGTTCAGCAGATGGTGCAGGGCGCGCCCTTCCAGGCGGTGGCCCAGCAGTTCTCCGCCGCGCCCTCCGCCACCCGCGGCGGCGACGCCGGCTGGGTGGTCGAAGGCACCGTCCAGCCCGCGCTGCAGCAGGCCATGGATCAACTCAGCCCCGGCGAACTGTCCCGTCCCATCCCGGTCGAGGGCGGCGTCTACATCCTCTACATGCGCGACAAGCGTGACGGCTCGACCTCCAGCCTGGCCCAGATCAAGCAGATGATGGTCGAACTGCCGGAAACGGCGACGGAGGCCCAGGTGGCCGCCGCGACCCAGCGGCTGGAAGCCCTGCGCCCGCAACTGACGTGCGACAACATCCTGACCCGCGCGACCTCGGAACAGGGGCTGCTGGGCACCGATCTGGGCGAGGCCGATCCGGCGAACCTGCTGCCTCAGTTCCAGCAGGTCGCCCGCTCGGGTGCCGTCGGTTCGATCAGTACGCCGATCCGCACCCAGCTAGGCGTCCATCTGCTCGCCGTCTGCGGACGTCGCGCGGGCGGAGCCGAGGCCCCGAACGCCCAGCAGGTCGAGAACCGCCTGTTCGGCCAGAACCTGGCCACCCTGGGCCGTCGCTACATGCGCGACCTGCGTCAGGACGCGGCGATCGAGTTCAAATCCTGATGTCCACGCCCCTGCCGCTGGCCCTGTCGATGGGCGAGCCGGCGGGTGTCGGGCCTGAGATCATCGCCAAGGCCTGGACGGCGCTCAAGGACGAAGGCCAGCCCTTCGTCGTGATCGGCGACGCTTCTCTGATGCGTGCTCAGGGTCACCCGGTGCGGCCCGTCACGTCTCCTGCGGACGCACCCGGTGCCTTTGCCCGCGCCATTCCCGTCCTGGACCAGCCGCTGCCTACGGCGGTCGTACCCGGCCGCCCGGACAGCGCCAATGCCGGGGCCGTGGCCGACTGGATCGAACAGGCGGTCAATATGGCGCTGGATGGCCAGGTCGGCGGGATCGTCACAGCGCCGATCGCCAAGGCCCCGCTGTATGCCGCCGGATTCCGCTTTCCCGGACATACGGAGTTCATTGCCGAACTGACCGCCGACGTGCCGTTCGCCGACACGCGCGGGCCGGTCATGATGCTGACGGCGCTGGATCTGCGGGCCTGTCTGGTAACCATCCACGCGTCCCTGGCCCAGGTGCCGGAGCTGGTGACGATAGAGCGCGTGTGTCGCACGGCGCGGGTCGTTCACGAGGCCATGAAGCGTGATTTCGGCATCGCCCGCCCGCGCCTCGCTCTGGCGGCCCTGAACCCGCACGCCGGCGAAGGCGGAGCCATGGGGCTGGAGGAGATCGAGATCCTGGCCCCGGCTGTCGAAATCCT
The DNA here is from genome assembly GCA_943372125.1 of Brevundimonas vancanneytii. Taxonomy (GTDB): domain Bacteria; phylum Pseudomonadota; class Alphaproteobacteria; order Caulobacterales; family Caulobacteraceae; genus Brevundimonas; species Brevundimonas vancanneytii_D. The sequence continues at coordinate 26,878 of CALRXI020000019.1, read as the reverse complement.
GCGCGCCGAGGGCATCGACATTTCCGACCCGCGCCCCGCCGATACGATGTTCCATGCCGAGGCGCGCGCCGGCTATGACGCCGCCGTCTGCCTGTATCACGACCAGGCCCTGATCCCGGTCAAGACGCTGGATTTCTGGGGCGGCGTGAATGTGACCCTGGGCCTGCCGATCGTGCGCACATCGCCGGATCACGGCACGGGGTTCGATATCGCCGGACGAGGCATCGCCCGGCCAGACAGCCTGATCGCGGCCTTACGCATCGCCGGACAGATGGCGGCCGCACGGGCGCGATAGCACGGTCCTGGCTGTGATCCCGGCGGCGAATCGCAACGACCGCCTTTTCGCCTGTCGATTGAACCGCTAGGGTTTCTGCGTCCTTCCGGCGTCGCGCCTCGATGCCCTCCCGTGACGAGTTCGACGCATCATGAAGTCCCGCCAACGGCCCCCTCTGAACCTGTCGTCCCTCGACCCGATCGAGGAGCACACCGAGGTTCCGCCCGCGGTCGAGGTCGAACCCGCACCGTCCGACGACAGCCGCCCCATGTCGGAGCGCCGCCGTCGTCGCCTGGCGGAAGAACAGTCGCGACGGGCAGAGGCCGAGTCCGCACGCGTGTCCGCGCCGGAGGTCGTGACGCCGACACTTTCCCCTCCGGTCTCGTCCGCTGCCGACAATTCACCGGCCCCTTTCGAAGCCCCGCCCGTGCCGGTCGTCCCGCGGACCCGCAAGACCACCGCTCCCTCCGAAGGTCGCGCCTATCTGATCGCGGGCCTCGCATCCGCGGCCTGGGTGGCCGGTGTCGTGGCCTGGCTGACCTATGAGGTCAGCGCGGGCACCGCCGAGCTGGAGCCGCTCCGTCTCGCCGTCTATGCCCTGATCGCCCTCGCGCCAGTCGGCCTGGCCATCCTGCTGGCCCATGCCGTGCGCCAGGGGGCCGGTCTCGCCGCCGAAACCCGCCGCGCCCGCGAACTCGCCGAGGCCCTGGTTGCCCCCACCGCCCTGGCGGCACAGCAGACGGGCACTGTGCTGCAGTCCCTGCGCAACGATATCGACCTCGCCTCGGTCGCCGCCGAGCGGGCCCGACACGACATGACCCTGCTGCGCGAGGCCCTGGTTCAGGAAACCACCCGCCTGACCGACGCCGCCGATGTCGCCGGACGCACCGCCCGCCGGCTGGTCGAGCAGCTGGGAGCCGAACGCACCCAGATGCAGGCCCTGGGCACCCGCCTCGACGCCCAGGCGACCGGCGTGGCCGATGCCGTCGAGCGCCAGTCCCGCATGGTCATCGACGCATCGGACCTGGCCCAGACCCAGTTGCGCGAGGCCGAGGCCGCCCTCGCCGCCCGTGCTGCCGATCTGGCCGCCGCCGCTGGTGAGGCCCAGGACGCCGCCCGCGTCGCCGCCGACGACCTCGCCCGCCAGACCCTGCGTCTGGAGAACGCCGGAGCCGGTGTCGCCGAACAGATCCTCTCCGTCGAGGAAGGCCTGGGCCAGCAGCGCGCGGCCCTGGTCACAGCAGCCTTGGGCCTGCGCACCGATCAGGAAGACTTCTCGGCCCAGGTCGAGAGCCAGCGCGCCCAGCTCACCGAACAGCTGTCCGCCACCCGATCCGTCACCCAGGATCTGGGCGACACCACCCAGCGCACGACGGAATCGATCAAGGATCTGGTCGAAGCCGCCACCGACCAGTTCCGCGCCCTGGTCGACATGTCCCAGCGCGAGGCTGACGGTTTTGACGCCGCCACCAAACTGGCGCTCGACAAGTTCGAGGCCCTGGCCGCAGAGGCCCGCGACGCCCTGGTCGAGGAAACCCGCCGCGCCCTCGCCGCCTTGCAGGCCACGGCCGAAGAATCGCGCCAGGCCGCCACCGAGGCCGCCGATCTGGCCCAGGTCCGTGTCGACCGTCTGGGCGAAGCCCTGTTCGAAGCGGCGCAGAAGGCCGACCACGCCGCCGACACCCGCATCGACGGCGCGCGCCGCATCGTCGCCGAGACCGCCGGCATGGTCGATGAGGCCGGCGAGCGCGCCCTGATGCGGCTCGAATCCACTGTCGAGCGCATGAACGACGCCCTGGCGCGCATCGACGCCACCATCGGCGACCTGGACGACCGCGCCGCCCGCCTGCCGCAGGAGGCCCAGGCCCGCGTCGAGGCCGTCCGCACCTCCGTCGAGCAAGGCCTCGCCGCCCTGTCCGCCGCGTCGCAGAAGGCCGCTGCGGATACCGAGGCCCTGGACGTCGGCTTCCAGGAGCGCGTGCGCCGCAACTACGACATGCTGACCGAGGCCGTGCGGCTGATGGGCGTCGTCTCCGGCGAGCCGGCCGGTGGACGCCGACGCGAGCCGCCGTCGGTGGCCTCTCCCCCTGTTGTCGAGGCCCCGGCCCGCCCCGACGCCGGCCTTCGCCCGGCCATCGCGCCCAAAGAGGAAAGCCGCGGCTTCGGCCAGCGCATCCGCCCGACACCGGAGCCCGAGCCTGCTCTCCAGCCGGCCAACACCTTCGAACGCGAGGGTTCAGGCCAAGCCTCTCGCGACGACGAACCGCTCGATCTCGACACGCCCCTGATGCCGCCGGTCGCGACCGAAGCTCTGGGCGAGCGGATCACCGCCGCCATCCGTCGCATGGGGGTCGATCCGAATGCTCTCCTGCCCCGGTCCCGCGTCGAAGAGGCCGCCCAGGCCGTCACCGGCGGCGATCCCGATCGCGCGCGCCAGATCGTGCGCCGCGTCGCCCCGGCCGCCGTGCGCAGCGTCTCCCGCCGCGTCCTGACCGATCCGGACATGCGGGCCGATGCCGAAGCCTATGTCCGTGCCTTCTCCCGCGACCTCGGCGTTCGGGCGGCCGCGCGGGACGGCGCGGGCGTCCTGGGCCAGCTGACCTCCGACGGCGGCCGCGCCTATATGCTTCTAGACGCCGCCATCGGCGATCTGGGCTAAGCCCTTGAACGATTGTGTATTGACGGGACCCGCCTGTTTCCGACACGGTCCCGGCATCTGTCACAGTATCGTCATGCACAGGCGGGGGCCATGCTCGACACCCGATTGCTAGAGACGCCGGACACCCGACCGGCGATCGCCATCTGCGCCTATGAGATCGGTGACACCGGCTGGGACCCGGTCGAAGACCTGTCCGGCGAGGCCTGGAATCCGACGGGCGCGCGGACCTTGGCGATCGACCCCGCCGCGCCTGACGCCCTGGTCGCCACCTTGAGCGAAGCGCTCGGCTCCCCGGCCTGCCGTGGTCTTCTGCTGATCGGACGGACGCGGCAGGAGGGCGGGTTCAAGCTGCAGATCCGCACCGAGAACCGCTCGCTCGACGGCACCCACAGGGGTAACCCCGACGGTCCCGGCGTCGCCCGGGCGACCGCCCCCACCGCCGAAATGGTGCGCGAAATCGCCGAGGCGGGCTTGAAGGCCAGCGTCAGCTCGGAGACCGAGGACGATGTCGGCAGCTATCTGCTGTATCGCGTGCTCGCGGCCCTGCCGGAAGGCATGGATACGCCGGCGGTCGGTCTGCTGCGCGCGCCCATCGACGCCGCCGACGACCATGTCCAGAAGGCGGTCAAGGCGGCGGCCCAGGCGATCGCCCGGCATCTGGCGCCCCTGCCCCGCCCTCGCGCGGCCTGAGCATCCGCCGGGCCAGTCCAACACGCAGCACCAGCGCGGCCGCCAGCCCAAGGCCCGACAAGGCCACCATCGCCCAGTAGCCACCGGCTCCGAACCGGTCGTACAGCGGCCCCGACACCATCGTCGCCAGCCCGATCAACACCCCGGCCGACAACACCGAACTCAGCGTCTGCGCCGCCGTATGCCCGTCCGGGGGCGACAGCCGCTCCACCAGTTGCACCCCGGCGAGGAAGGTCGCGGCGAACGTCAGGGCATGCAGCGCCTGAAGGGGCCACAGCGCCCACAGCGGCGGGGCCATCGCCATCAGCGACCAGCGCAGGATGGAGGCGACACAGCCGATTACCAGCAGGCTCCACGGCCCTATGCCCATCCGCCTGCGCCAGGGCTCGACGACCCACATCAGTCCGATCTCGACCACCACGCCAAACGCCCAGAGCTGGCCGGTGACCGCCGCACTGATCCCCTGCGTCTGCCACAGGATGGCGGAGAAACCGTATTGGAAGGCGTGTGCCGCCTGGACCGCCCCGACGGCGAAGATGGCCATCATGAAGACCGGATCGACCAGCAGCCGCCCCAGTCCCCTGAACCTCTCCCGACCGCGAACCGTCGCGCCATCGGTCACGCGCTCGCTCGGCAGGACGACCGCGGCGACGATCACAATGCCCAGGGCCGCGACCACGCTGGCGACGATCACCGCGTCCACCGGCACCCGCAGCAGCAGCGCTCCCATCCCCAGATTGGCCAGGACGAAGGCGGCCGACCCCGCCCCTCTCGGCAGGGAGAAGGTGAAGCCATGCCGGGCCGCGAGGCGAAGGGTCAGTACGTCGCTGAGCGGAATCAGCGCCGCTGCCGCCGTCGACCCGACGAACCAGCCGATGGCCCAGCCCGCAAAGCCGCTCGCCAGCCCGGCCCCGGCATAGCCCGCCGCCATCACCGCCCCCAGGATGGCGATGGGGGCTCTCCGCGTCTGGAACCCGTCGGCCCAGACGGCCAGCGCAGGCCCCGTCACCAGCCGCCCCAGCATGGGGGCCGCCAGCAGCACCCCGATCTCGGCCCCACTCAATCCCTGCGCACGGAACCACAGCCCCGCGAACGGCAGGGTCACGCCATTGGCGGCGAACAGCAGCACATATTGCAGGGCCATGCGGGCGGCGGGTGACATAAGTCGGGGTCTAGCAGACCCGCCTGATTCCATGCTCTATCTAGTGTTCCATGATACTGTCACGCTTGCTCGCCCCCTTTGCCTGTCTGAACGGCGCCATGGCCGTCGCCCTGGGGGCCTTCGCCGCACATGGTGCCGGACCTGCGGTCAAGACCCTGCTGACGACCGGGGCCCAGTATCAGATGGTCCACGCCCTGCTGGCTCTCGTCTGCGTGCTCTGGCCGTCGCGTGATCGCCTGATCCTTATCGCCGGGTGGATGGCGGCGTCCGGTGGCCTGATCTTCTCGCTGGCGCTGTCCGCCATCGCCCTGCTCAGCCTGAAGGCGATGGGGGCCGTCGCGCCGATCGGCGGCCTGCTGATGATCCTGGCCTGGCTCCTCCTGGCCGTCTGCGCCCTGCGCGCTCCCTCAAAACCCGCCTGACCGGGCGAATACGAAAGACCGTTTACAGTATGGCTTTTCCCGCGCCCGCGCCCCGCCGCGACCTCTATCCCGAGATCGAGGCCTATCAGACCGGCTTCATGGCGACCGACAGCGTCCATGAAATCTATTGGGAACAGAGCGGCAATCCGGACGGCATCCCGGTCATCGTCCTGCACGGCGGTCCCGGCGGCGCGGTCAATCCGGGCATGCGTCGCTACTTCGACCCCGCGACGTATCGCATCGTCATGCTGGACCAGCGCGGCTGTGGTCGCAGCCGTCCCAATGCCTCGCTGGAGGACAACACCACCTGGACCCTGATCGCCGATATCGAACGCCTGCGCGAGCAGCTGGGCATCGACAAATGGGTCGTCTTCGGCGGCAGCTGGGGTTCGACCCTGTCGCTGGCCTATGCCATCACCCATCCCGACCGGGCGCTGTCGCTGGTGTTGCGCGGCATCTTCCTGCTGACCAAACCCGAACTGCACTGGTTCTATCAGGACGGGGCCTCCCACATCTTCCCCGACGCCTGGGAGCGGTTCCTGGAGCCCATCCCCGAGGATGAGCGTCACGACCTGATGGGGGCCTATTACAAGCGCCTCACCGGAGACGACGCGGCAGAACGCGACCGCTGCGCCATCGCCTGGTCCAGTTGGGAAGGCGAAACCGTCAGCGTCCAGGGTCCGGACGCGCGCCCCGACCGGTTCGCCGAGGCCGATTTCGCCGTCGCCTTCGCCCGTATCGAATGCTGGTACTTCATGAACGGCGGCTTCTTCCCCGAGGAGAACTGGCTGCTGAACAACATCGACCGCATCCGCCACCTGCCCTGCTGGATCGCGCAAGGACGTTTCGACGTCGTCACACCGATGACCAGCGCCTGGGCCCTGCACCGCGCCTGGCCCGAGGCCAAACTGGACGTCGTCCCCGACGCCGGCCATGCCTCCAGCGAGCCCGGCATCATCGACAGCCTGGTCCGCGGCACCGACTGGGCGGCGGGGCTCTAAGGACTAGCGACCATCTGCTGAGAGTTCGTCGCCAACCCGCACAAACACATCCGCCAACCTGCTGATCACCCTCCACAATCCCGCACGACCAGCGACCGATCCCCACCATAGGTAGCGCGTGCGCCATAATCCTCCCCGTCCCGTCGCTGGGAAGGGCGCAAGGCCTTGCGGCTTGTCGCAGCGGGAGCGAGATGAGCGGGGTGGGGTGGCTCCGGCTACGCGGGTTTGTCGGCCAAGACCGGCCTTCTCCGCGAGCACGGTGCCTCCCCAAAAAAGGGAAGGGCCTCAAGCAGCGAGCCTCCGCGAGGCGAGCGTTAGGCCCTTTCCGTCAGGCGTCCCTGTCGGGGACGCCCGGCACAAAGAGCGTATGGCAGGGAACCTGCGCTGTTCACGGGATCGGGTTCGCAAGGCTCCGACCGTCCCGCCGGAGGCCATGTCGGCAAGGCGCTAAGAGCGTCGCTGGTCCTGGGTGGGGGAAGCCCCTCCATCCCAGGCCGACAGCCACCGGTCAGACATCTCGTGCGGAGCGACGACGCGATGCCGAAACACACATTCCCAACGGTCTCCGGGCATCGCGCCCGGCGCTCCGCCGGCCCATCCCACCTTCCACCGACGGAACTCCCGGCGGGGCAGAAACGTGCCCGGTCTTTGACATCGAAGGTTCGCGGTCCCGCAGACCTCAGGCCCCGCGCAGCCGCCCGCGTTTCTCGAGACGGATGGTGTCGCCGTCGAAGCGGATCCAGGCGGGTTCCATGACTTGAAGCACATTCCCGGGCTCCACCTCGAAGGCGCGACCAAAGACGGACTGGGCCCGGGTGCCGCCGCCGAACTGATACAGTTCGCCCCACTGCTGGATCGGTCCGTCCGACGGCAGCAACAGGCCCAGCGACGGCCGGTCGTCCAGCGGTATGAACCAGAAGGGGCCCTCCTCGTCGCCGACGGTGGGTCGCAGGGTTTCGCCGGGGCCTGTGGTCACGAAGTCGGGGCCATAGGCGCGCTGGAACTCCGCCATGCCGCCCGCGCCGTCCAGAAGCCCCTGATAGGCGACCAGCAGGGCCTTGAACTCCGGTGCCCGGCTGCGCTGGGCGATCAGGTCTGCGTCTGCGGTCGAGCCGGTGGCCGCAGGCGCGAACAGGGCAGAGGCTCGGTTGATCGACGGGCTGGACGCAGCGGGCGGCGCAGACGTCGGCGGGGAGGCGGGTTTGCGCGCCAGTCGGGCCGGGGCCTGTTCGAAGAAGTCCTCGGCCAGGTCGCCCGGGCCCCGAGTCTCGGCATGATCGGGGAAGGCCGCAAGCGGTTCATCGTCGTCGGTCAGCAGGCGCGGCATGGCCGTGTCCAGGCGACGACGCAACTGGGCGACCTCGGCGGACAGCATCTCGATCTGGCGCTGCTGACGGGACAGCAGCCGATGCAGCGTTTCGAGTGTCACCGCATCTTGGCCCGCATCATCGGCTCTCGATGACGGCGCAGTCGCTTCGGACGGCGAGCCGTCCGACGATTCATACTCCGGCTCCACCCCCGGCTTCTTGCGGCCCCCCAGGCCCCACAGGCGGTCCCCGGCCACGGTCAGATATCCCTGACGACGATGCGGCGGTCGCGCTCGATCAGGGGCAGGGCCATGATCGACACCAGTTCGCGCAGCGCCGTTATAAAGGGCGGCTCGAACGGCTGGGCATCCTCATCGGTGAAGGCGTCAGCGTCCAGGTCGTGCAGCGAATCCGAGAGGTTCTGGCGCACCTTGGCCCGGATGTCGTTCAGGGCCCCGCGCTGCTCGATGTCGATATTGATGTCGGTCAGCTTGCGCAGGGCGATCAGGAACCGGCTGAGGTGGGCCAGTTCGATGCGGTCCACCTCGGTCGCGCTTTGCAGGGCCGTCAGGGGGGCGGTCGCCAGAGACTGCGTCTCCACGCCCCCGACCATGACGTCGATGTCCTCGCCCAGCACGGCCAGGCGGCTTTCGCCACCCGCTGGGTCTTCGCGGCGATCGACCAGCAGGCCTTGCGCCACCTCGTGCTTGGCCTCGTGCGGGCCGGAGAAGCGGAACTGGATGGCGACATCGGCCGGATTGTACTCCGCCGCTGCGATGGCCAGGCGCACCAGCTGGGTCAGCTCATCGTCCGAACCGCCCGTGTGGAACTGGCGGAACAGGGTCGAGCCGCGCCCTGCGAAAGCGACGGTCAGCCGGTCCAGATCGGCCCGGCGCAGGCCCGAGTTCGGATCGGCCACCAGCTGACCCAGCACCAGGCCGACGTAATACATCAGCCCGCCCAGGGCGACGGACGCCACCTGCTGCAGGCCTAGACCCGCAGGCTCGGACGCCAGGAGGCCGAAGTTGTCGGCGAACCGCTGGGCGAAGGCGGGCTTGTTGACATACAGCTCGACGAAATCACGCCGACCGTCTGCGCTGAGCGGATCGCCCTCGCTGAGGCCGGTCGAGACCTCGCTCATGTCGATCTTGCGCAGGACCTCGGGATTGTTGGCCAGATAGGCGGTGAAGAAGTCGCCGCCCGCGACCTTGAACGAGTTCCGCCAGAATGGCTTGCCGTCCCGCCACAGGGCGATGTCCGTCGTGCCGCCGCCGATGTCGAGCACCAGCATCAGCTTCTCGGCCCCTTGCGTCACGAAGACGTGGGCGGCTGCGGCCCCCTCGGTCTTGCGCAGGAAGGTCGGGCGGCCGTTGGCGGTGGTGTCGCCGGGCGGGCCGAACAGGGCCGACCAGTTGCGGCGCAACTCGTTCTCCAGCTGGCGATGCTGCGACGGCTTGAACGCCTGCGGATAGGAGAAGCGCCAGTCGATGGCCAGGGGATCGGTCCCCTCGGCCACCAGTTCGGCGGCCGACATCATCATGATCTGGCGCAGGAAATGGGTAGCCAACGCCCGTTCGGACTGCGTCTCGCCCCACTTCAGCCGGAACTTCAGCAGACCCGCGCCGGTCCATTCGCGGAAGATGTTGTCCGACAGGCCCAGATCGGCCTGACGCGCGATAAAGCCGTCGAAGTTCGGGACGAAGAACACATTGTCGGCAAAGCCGTGCTGATGCATCCGCCCCTCGCGGACGCGGGCCTGAAGCTCCGGCGGCAGGGCCGGGCGGAACTCGCGCAGCTTGGCCACGGTAGGGAAGGGCGTCTCGTGCTTCTGCAGCGGGAAGAAGCCGAGGTATTGCCCGACCAGTTCCTCGCGCCGCCGCGCCTGTTTGGCCCGCACGCCGAAGGGGAAGACGATCCGGTCCTGAAACGCCAGCCGCTCGCGCAGGCCGTTGCGCTCGGTATAGACCACGGTGTTGGTGGTGCCGAAGTCGACCGCCACCTTGGCCTCCAGCGCCGAGGACCGGGTCTGGGCGAACCGGACCAGCGCCATGCCGGCAGGCACGAAGTCGCCGGTGGCCGTCTTGCGGGCGAAGAAGACCGCATCCGCGCCGCCGGGGAGGTGATGAAGCTCGGCCACGCCCTGATCGGTGGCGGTAAAGCCGATGCGTTCGACCAGAACCTCCTGCTGGCCGCTGGCCGTCGTGCCGCGCACGGTCGAGATTCGCTCGGGCTGGAGCGCCGAGGCAGGCGGGACGAAGCCGAACAGGTCGTCGATTGCAAGGGTGGACGAGTCCGACCACAGCCGGATGCGACGGGCGCGGTCGGACATATCCAGCGAGGCCCCGCGCACCTGACTGGCCATCACCTCGGCGGTGACGGCGAACCGGGGCCGCATGTAGTAGTTGATGCTGGCGGTGAAGTGCAGGAAGGTCCAACGCCACCCGGGGGCCTGGAAATTGGGCCAGAAGGCCAGGTCGTCCGGGACCTGAAGCACCTGTTTGCTCTGGTCCGCGCGGGGCAGGTCGCGCCGCACGGCATGCGGACGGCCGGATTGCAGACGCAGCCGCAGGCGGACCACAGCGTCGCCGGAGCTCGGCGACATGTCCAGCGCCTCGGCCAGCCCCTGACCGGGCACCAGCATCAGGGCCAGCGGCGACAGGGGCAGCAGGGCCGACTGGAAGGCCGCGGGGTGCGCCTCGTTGATCGTCTGGCTGTCGAGCGTGATCAGGCTGTCGGTGAACAGGTCGGACGGGCGGATGACCAGCCAGCCCTCGGCCTCGGCCTCCTGCCTGATGATGTCGAAGGTGGCGGGCCGCATGGCGTCGGCCAGGCTGTGCCGACCCCAGACGGAGATCGACTCCGGGCGCTTGCCCAGGGTCTCGGCCAGGTCCGGATCGACCAGGATGGCACCCTTGAACAGGCTGCGAGCCGGGGGCGACAGCTCGATGGCCGCATCGGCCTCGGTCGGGGGCACGCTGGTGCCGTCGAACTGCCAGGTCGAACCCAGAACCTGGGCATGCAGCGGGCTGGGCCAGGCCAGGTCGATGGTGGCCGGGTTCAGGCCGCGCACTTCGGGTGCGGCTTTCGCATTGGCGGCCCGATGAAAGGCCTCCAGCGCCTGGGCGAGGCCGCCACGCAGTCGCGGCTCGATGTCGTCGCGGGCACTGAGCCGCGTCCACATCTGGCGGATGTAGTCGGCCAGGATGCGGAACTGACGCTCTGACAGGGCCGCGTCGATCGGGTCGGACAAACCGTCCTTCAGCCACGGCACATCGGGACACCGCACCTGCTCCGACGCGCGCCCGGCGGCGACCAGACTGGTCGGTGTCAGGAAGCCCAGCGGGCGACCGGGCCCGAAGGCGAAGGCCCCGGAGCCGCCGCGCTCCTGGATCATCAGGGCGACGGGACGTTTCCAGCTCAGCTCCGGCACCAGAACCCGCGCGGGTTCGAGGTCCAGCAGCGTGCGGGCGAACAGGCTGTTGCGGCGGCTGCCCTCCAGATCCACCGGCTGGGCCGTCAGCGTATAGGCCGCGCTGAACTCCGGCATCAGGGCGATGGTCGCGATCAGAGCCCGCCACTGGGGCAGTACGGTCGTGTGCAGGGGATGGGACGCATCGAACAGGGCGCGGTCGAAGACCAGCATCTGGGCCCAGGGGTCCGGAATGCTCTTCACGTCGCTGCGTTCGGCCTGTTTCTCGCCGATGAACAGGGCGTCGGCCAGCTTGTCGAGGTGGTCGATCGGGGTCCAGGCCCCGGCCTTCTTGGCCTCGGCCAGGGGACCGTCGGTGATGATCGGCGGCAGGTTGTAGGTGTACAGTCCGCTGTGACGCATCTCAGGTCCTTGTCGCGGCGGGCGGTTGAACGTCGGCAAAGGCATGCAGGGCCGAAACGAACCAGCCCAGGCCACGCTGGTTGACCTCCGGTGCCGTCTCGTTGGTCAGGCGGCCCATCAGGTCGGCGGCGGTCGGCGGGGCCTCGCCCGTCTCGCCCGGCATGACGATGCTGCCATAGGCGTCGTCATAATCGGCCCCCTCGAAGGCGCGGGGCACCTGGACCGGCAGGTTCGGACGCTCGCCGGGGCGGATGAAGGCGTCGGTGTTCCACAAGCCGAAGTTGATGCGGGCGCGGCGGGCGTGCAGCTCGATCCCGCCGGCCCAGCCCAGCACCCAGCGGCAATAGGCGTCCAGGGCGGCGACCTCGGCCTCGGCAGGGGTGGCGTCGAACTTGATCGTGTCGATGCGCTGGCGACGATACCAGGGATCGGTGCGGAAGGCCTTGAACAGGCCCGAGCGCGGGCGGCTGACCAGCGGGCCCCAATGTTTCCAGGCCACGGCGAAGCGCAGCAGCTGCCCCAGCTTGTGATAGGGCGCGTCCGGGTCGCTGTCGGGCGAAGGCAGGTCGGACCAGGTCAGGGCATCGGCGGACGTTCGGGCACTGCCCAGCACCTGACCGGACACGCCCTTCAGATCGGCATTGAAGAACCTGCAGGCGGCCAGGGCTCCGAACAGCTCGGGGGCCAGCGGCGGATTGGCCTGACCGTTTGCCCCGCGGCTGTGATAGCCCAAGGCGAACGGACGGTCCCAGCCGACCAGATACAGCTGATCGAAGATCGGCTCGTCCCGCAGCAGGTCGGAATAGTGTTTCAGCGCGCTCTTGGACTGGAGCACCAGCTCCTCGGACAGAGCGACGTTGTCGCGCGAGGCGTCGCCGTCGCGACCCGGCGGATCGAAATCGAAATAGGGCAGCATCAGCACGCCGCCGATGTGAACATTGGACGCCCCCTGCGGCAGGCGACGCCGGATCAGTCGCGCCAGAGTCGGAAAACCCGCCGCTCCCGTGCCACCGAAGACGGAGCCGACCAGCAGGACGCGCACCTCTGTGGCACCGCGCGCAGCGTCCAGCGCCGTGGTCAGCTTGTCCCAGAACTCGATATCGTCCTCGATGCGCGAGGCCATGGCGGCGGCACCGATGTGCGGACGGCCGCGATAGCCTTCGTCCAGCGGCAGGTCTTGTTCAGTATCGGCGGCGCTGGTGCCTTGCGCGAACAGGCCGTCGAACAGTTGGCGCTCGCCGGTCGGCATGGATTCGCGGTCGAAGATGCGGGCCAGCGATGCGGCCTTGTCCGGATGCGGGATCCAGACTTCTTCAGCGGGGGACAGGGACTGAATGTCCGTGGCGAACAGGGGGCTGCCGCCCAGAACATGCGCGCCGCCCGTGCTCCGCCACAGGGCGCGAGCGCTGACGATGGTGGACAGCAGCTGGGCCGTGCGACCGACATTGCCGTTGGAGCCGTCCTGATCGACCAGGCCGACGGTCAGGTTGTCGCCCGCAAGGCCGGCGACGGCGGCGTGCAGGGTCGATTCGACGACCTTGGCCCCGGTGCCCCCGACCCCGATCAGGATGTTGACGGCCATCAGCGGCTCCTGCCGATCGGAATGAGGACGGTCGCCATTGGCACCGAGGCCCGCAGTACGGCGGGCGCGGCCAGGGCGGTCGAGACATAGTAGCTGAGCCAGGTCAGGACGATGCCGCCCGCGATGAACCCGCCGGTCGCCGTGGCCGTCGCCTCTGCCGCCGGACCCTGGCGGTTGAAGGTCAGCCACAGCAGGATGGCCGCCGCGACCGTGACGACCAGATAGCCGACCAGCCAGACGCCCTGCGCCGTGCGCTGGGTCTCGGGACGGCCCACTTTCGATACCTGGCTCCAGGCGAGCAGGGTCCAGCCCAGGGCCACGGCGGTGGTGATGATCATCAGCTTCATGAAGCCGTCGACCAGACCGTCGGCCGCGCGCTTGCGCTGGGTCTCCATCTGATTGCCCAAGGCATTGGTGGTGACGGTGCCGCCACCGTCCAGGGCTCCGTCGAGGGCGGCGTCCAGCGCATTGCCCTGATCGACCGTCGCGGGCGCCGCCGTGGTCATCGGAGCGGGTTCGAGAAAGCGCGTGCTGGCCGTCTGCCAGGTCAGCAGACCCCAGCCGAGGGCGAAAACGATGACGCCGGTGACCAGCACGACGGCGAGGGCCTGAAGCCAGTTGCGGGTCATCGAGAACTCCAGAAGGGGGCAGGCATCGAAGGTGTCAGGGCTCGACCCTTACCAGAACCGCCAGACTGGCCAGTGGCAAGCCCTGCGGGGGGGTGGTTTCGCGCAATCCCGCCTCAAGCTGCTCGGCGAAAGCGGCAAGATTGAGCGTGGGGAAGGAGGCGGGCGAGGCCGCCGAAACCGCACGGGCGCGGTCGGGCGAGACGCTCCAGTCGCGCATCCATTTGGTCTCGGGCGGAGCGGCGGTGAAGTTGTTCGTCGTCAGCTGACCCTGGATCAGATAGTCGCTGCCCGCGACCAGGGCGGCCGTGGATCGCCCGTCCAGCGTGAAGGTCGCGCCGTCCGGGCCGTCCGGACGCCAGGCTCCGGACAGGGCCGGCTGGCTTTCCCAGGCACCCGCACCGCAGCCGCCTGCACGTCGCCAGACCTGTGTCTGACCGCCCAGCTTTCCGCGCCAGACCGCGCCCGGCAGGATGCGGGCATCGGCGACGACGGGGATGCTCAGGCTGGCCTGGCCGGTACGCAACTGGTCCAGGCTGACACGGACTTGGGGCAGGGCCTCGGCCTGGTCGCCGTCGACCAGGCGCTGGGCCGCGATGTCGCCCGTGGTCTGGACTGGAGCCGAAGCTCCCAGCCAGGCGGTCGCGGGCTCGGGCGTGAACAGGGCGAACTTGCTGCGGTCGGCGCTCAGCGCCGGGCTGCCGGAGCGGGACAGGGTGCGATAGGCGGCCAGTACCTCGGTCCGACTGCCAACCAGCAGGATAAAGAGGGGTCGTTCGCGGGCCCCGGCATGGGTACCGACGCCCGGCACGTCATAGACCGGACCGGCATAGGGCGCGCGCAGGCCGATCACGCCGATCGACTTGCCCTTGGCCAGCAGAGCGCGGATCGGCTGACCCAAGGCTATCTCTGCGCTGCCCTGAAAGGCCGTATTGGACAGCCACAGGTCGGTGACGACGACGTCCAGACCGGGGCCGGTGCGATCCGCGATGCGGGTCAAAACGCTGTCGATGCGGCTTTCCTGATTGTCGCAGTTCCCCTGTTGCCCGCAGCGATAGAAGCCGGTGGAGGCCAGGCCTGACCCGGAGGGCAGCGGCGTGATCCGTTCGCCGAAGCGCAGCCATTGTGCCTGAACGCCGGCTTCGCGAGCGTGGCTGGCCAGAAGGGGTTGAAGGTCGCCGAGCGGCCGGACGGAATCAGTCGCGCCATCGACATAGCCGGCGATGCTTTCGGACCCGTCCCAGAAGACCCGCATCGGCCCTTTCGCAACATCGGCGGCGGGACGCAGGGCAGGCGCGGCACCGTCCGGTGCGCAGAGCGCCCCCATCGACTGATCTCCACACCCGGCCAGCAGGACGGCGGCGGCGAGGGCGGCGCAGGCAAAGAGTTTGCTGACGGGCAACGAACTCCCCATACGCTCGGTTGCGGATTAAGGGCTTGGTTTACTACGCTCTTCGCGCGACTGTCCATGCTGCTTCACGGGGGTCTTCTTGTCCGGTTCGCCGATTTCCATCGCCTTCGTGATCGAGGGCCAGACGGTACGACTGGGCGACCCCAACCAGTGGCGGGCTGCGGTGCTGAACGGCGACCTGACCCCGGCGACCCGCATCGTCGTGGCCGAGGACGGGGGGCAGATCTACAGCGGTCCCGCAGGGGGCTATGACGGCCTGAACCCGCATTTCGAGGCGGCGGAGGCGCGGGGCGAGCCGGTGGCTGATGATACGCCGGCCGCAGCGGACTCGCCTGTGGTGACGCCGACGTTCGAGACGTCATCGGCCGCAGACGACGCCTTTGTGCCTGTGCCGCCCCCTGAATCGCCCGCCTCGCCCGCGCCGC
Source organism: Brevundimonas vancanneytii (assembly GCA_943372125.1). GTDB lineage: Bacteria > Pseudomonadota > Alphaproteobacteria > Caulobacterales > Caulobacteraceae > Brevundimonas > Brevundimonas vancanneytii_D. Next base: position 11,487 of record CALRXI020000019.1, on the reverse strand, counting down.
CGCCCGAATTGCCGGTCTGGCAGCAACCGCGTCCGCAACGCTGGCCGGTGCAGGAGCCGCCCGCCATCCCTCGAACCGCCACGGCGGCAGAGGCGGCAGCGTGGCGCGCCGGGCAACGCCCCCTGCCGCCGCCGAAGAAAAGGAACAATGCCGGATTGGGCTGCCTGGTCCTGATCGTTGTGCTGGCGGGGGCGGGACTGCTGCTCTCGCGCTGTACGGGCGATGCAACCCGCCGGGCCGAGGTACGCTATGCCGAGGTCCAGACCGCCGTGACGGATGGACCCGACGGCTCAGCCCAGGCCATGTTGGGGCGTGGAGACACCGTGACTGTCCTGTGGCCCCGCACCGGTCAGCCTCAGGACTGGCTGCAGATACAGGGCGGACGGTTCGACGGACGTTATGTGCGCACCGAAGCCCTGTCCGACCGTCGCCGCCCGACCATCGTCCTGACGGATCGCACACGCACGATCACGACCGAGGATGTGCGCGTCCGGGCCGATCCGGCCGGAGAGCCGCTGGATGTCGTGAATACAGGCGATCAGGTGCATGAGATTGGGGTGACCGACAGCGGCTGGTCCGAGATCGAATACGGCCAGGGCGTCGCCTATGTGGCCACCCGCTATACCCGTGCACCCAGACGATAGGGTTCAGCCTCTCACGCCTAAAGCCTAAAGCCCGAGCGGCCCGAACAGCCAGGTCAGCCAGATGCCGAGCGCCAGGAAGGGGCCGAAGGGCAGGCGATCCTGTCCGGACACCTTGCGCCCCAGGACCAGGCGTCCAGCGACCAGGCTGAGCGCCGCGACGGAGGCCCACAGCAGCACGCTGGGCAGGCCGATCCAGGCGACCCAGGCCCCGCCCGCCGCCAGGAATATGGGATCGCCGCCGCCCAGTCCGTCCCGTTTGCGCAAGCGACGATAGGCTAAGGCCAACAACCACAGGCCCAGGAACCCTGAGACCGCTCCAATGGCCGAATGCACCAGGGTGCCTGTCGGCAGGACGGCGGCCGCGATCAGACCGGTCGCCAGCAAAGGCAGGGTCAAGGCGTCGGGCAGCCAGAAATGCTCGGCATCCACGACGGCGATCAGAATCAGCTGCCAGCCCAGCAGGGCCGTGAGCGCGGCCGACGGCAGATCAGGCTGCGACAGGCCCGCCCAGACCCCGACGCCTGCGCAGGCCAGTTCGATCAGGGGGTAGCGGATCGGGATCGTCGACCCGCAATCCCGGCAGCGGCCCTTGGCAAAAATGTAACTGAGGACCGGAACCATCCGCTGGGGCGGCAGGGCGCGGTCGCAGCCGCCGCAGCGGGAGCGACCGAATATGACACCGCGATCCTGGGGCAATCGCAGGCTGACCAGCCCTATGAAACTGCCGGCGATCAGGCCCAGACCGGCCAGGGCGATGGCGAGGAGAGGGGGCGTCAAACGGCGGTGTCCCTTGGGTTTGCACCGGCCTAGCCCGCGCTTCGGATGATGGCAACGTCCGCCGACGCGCGGCCGGCAACGCTGTGTGACGATTGCGCCGTGTCAGGAGCGAGTTTCATGGAACGGCGAAAACAACTTCACACAAGCGCGGCGGAACCGTCACCATTCGGCGCTCGCGCTGTCACATCCGGCGTCTAGCCAAAGGGCCGGGCAGGAGGGGCGATACGTCGTCGGGGCCGGGCTGCACGCCTGTGTTCCACCTGTCGAATGATCCTTTGGACCTGACACGGTGAAAACGATGACCGGCTTTCGACTGACAACCCTGCTCGCCCTCTCGGCCAGCGCCCTGGCCCTGGCCGCATGCGGCTCTGCGGAAGTCGCCTCGCCCGGTGAAGGCGACTTCGGCGGTGGTGGCGGTGGCGGTGGAACGGGCCCGACGCCGCCGGCGCCCGGCACACCCGCCGCGGACTGCCCGACCGGCTTCGCCAACGTCGGCCTGATCGCCAACAACACCCTGCGCGTCTGCCAGCTGCCGCAACAGATCAACGGCGCCCTGACGGTGCCGCTGCGGGCCGGCACCATCTATTCGATCTCGGGCCGCACCTCGGTCGGCACCGACCGCGGCATCGATCCGGCAGCCCCGACAGCCGGCAGCGAGCAGGGCATCCTGACCATCGAGGCGGGCGTGCGCATCTTCGCCTCGGGCGGTTCGGACTACCTGCTGGTCAACCGCGGTTCGCAGCTGTTTGCCGAAGGCACGGCCACCAACCCGATCGTCTTCACCAGCCGCCAGAACGTCGAAGGCACCACCAACGAGAACTCGCAAGGTCAGTGGGGCGGTATCGTCCTGGCCGGTCGCGCACCGCAGGCCAACTGCCAGCTGACCGCTCCGGTCACCTGCACCGGCACGGTCGAGGGCACCAGCGCCTTCTACGGCGGCAACACCCCGGCCGATAACTCGGGCCGTGTGCGTTACGTCCAGATCAAATACTCCGGCTTCGAAATCTCTTCGGGCAACGAGCTTCAGGGTCTGACCCTGGCGGGCGTCGGCTCAGGCACAACGGTCGAGTTCGTCCAGGTCCACAACAGCTCGGACGACGGCATCGAAATCTTCGGCGGCAACGTCAACCTGCGCCGCATCGTCATCACCGGCGCCGATGACGACGGTCTGGACACCGACACGGGCTGGCGCGGTGGCGCCCAGTTCGGCATCGTGACCCAGCGCCCGGCCGGCACCACCAGCCGCAGCGCCGGCTTCGAGTTCTCGGCCGCTCCGGCCTCGACGCCTCTGGCCAATCGCTATGTGTCGCAGCCCAAGATCGCCAACTGGACCCTGGTCGGCCGCAATGCGACGATCGACGCCCACACCGTCGCCCACTTCGACACGGGTACGGATGCGACCGTGATCAACTCGGTCTTCACCAGCGTCGCGGGCTCCGTCGCCGGCTGTATGGCCATCAACGATGCCGACACCGGCACCAGCGGCGTGACCTTCAACTCGGTCTTCATGTCCTGCACTGTGCCCTATCGCCCGGCCAACACGGCTCTGTCGACGGCGGCTTTCACGGCCGGCACCAACAACACGGCGACCGGCACCTCGACCCTGACGGCACCGACCGGCACCAGCCTGTCCAACCAGACGCTGACCTTCATCAACGGCGCGAACGAGAACGCCGTGCCGGTGGTCAATGCTCCGGGCGTCTATCCGTTCTTCACGGCCACCACCTACATCGGCGCCGTCCAGAATGCCGCCGACACCTGGTACACGGGCTGGTCCTGCGGCCTGACGTCCGGCGCGACCTGCTGATGACGGATGCGCGGAGGCGGCCCGACCGGGTCGCCTCCGGCTTTCGCGTATCCCGTTGAACTTCTCCAAGGCGCAGATCATGAAGACCCTTACCTTGACCCTGAGCGGGGTCCTCCTGGCCACCAGCGCGCTGATCGCGCCCGGCCTGGCCCACGCCCAGACACCGGCCCCGGTCACGCCGCCTGCCGCGACCGCCCAGACGCCCGCCGTCCAGGCCGAACCTGAGCCCGAACAGGAGCCGGAATCGGAGCTGGACGAGATCGTCGTCCTGGGCCGCTATATTCCCGAACCGAACCGGGAGAGCGCCGAAGTGGCCGCCTTCCTGACGGCCGAAGACCTGCAGCGCACGGGCGATTCCAGCGCGGCCCAGGCCCTGACGCGCGTGACCGGCCTGACGGTGGTGGAAGGGCGCTTCATCTATGTACGTGGCCTGGGCGAGCGTTATTCGTCGGCCCTGCTGAACGGTTCGCCGTTGCCCAGTCCGGAGCCGCTGCAACGCGTCGTCCCGCTGGATCTGTTTCCGTCCAGCATCCTGGAAAGTGTGACGGTCCAGAAGACCTATTCCGCCGACTTCCCCGGTGAGTTCGGCGGCGGCGTCATCGACCTGCGCACGGTCGATGCACCGAACGAGCCGTTCTTCACCATGTCGACGTCGATCGGGGCCAACTCCGAAACGACGAACAAGGAAGGCCTGATCTACTACGGGTCGCGCACGGATTTCACCGGTTTCGACGACGACACGCGCGAAGTCCCGGGTCTGATCAACGCGGCCTTCCAGTCGGGCCGTCAGATCAACCGCGCCAACTTCACGACCGCCGAACTGCAACGAATGGGCCAATCGCTGGTCAATGCGCCGCTGCGCCTGCTGCAACGCGACAACACGCCGGTCGACTTCGGCTTCGACTTCGCGGGCGGCCTGTCGAGCGAGAGCAGCCTGGGCACCTTTGGCCTGATCGCGGTCGCCGGCTATGACAACAGCTGGAGCGGCCGTCGTGGTCGCCAGCAGGAAGGCCAGTTCTCGGGCGACATCCTGGTGCCCGTGACGGACAAGGCGTTCGAGTCAAACCAGAACGACATCCAGCTGAACTTCCTGGGCGCCCTGTCGCTCTCGAACGAGAACCACGAGGTGAAGTGGACCAACTTCTACGTCCGCAACACCACCAAGGAAGCCCGCTCCAGCGTCGGCCCTGACTTGAGCGTAGGCGGCGGCATCCTGCGGGACGACTACACGGAATGGTTCGTGCGCCAGCTGTTTTCCAGCCAGCTGGCCGGCGAGCATCAGTTCATGGATGGCGCTCTGGAGCTCGACTGGCGCGCGGCCTATGCGAAGACGTCGCGCGATGCCCCCTATGAGTCACGGTTCCAGTATGGCGTGAACGCCGACGGCGACTTTATCCATAACCCCTCGAACCAGATTTCCTTCAGCGAGCTGGACGAGGATGTCATCTCCGGCGGGGCTGACGTCAGCTATACCCTGCCGCTGTCGGACCTGCGCGAGATCGTGTTCAAGGCCGGTGTCGCCTACACCGACAGCAGCCGGGATGCCACGCGCTACGACCTGCAACTGGCCGCCGTCAGCGCCCTGACGGACGAACAGCGGGAATCGCGGATCGACTTCCTGTACTCGGACTTCAACATCAATCCGACGACGATCGAGCTGCGTCAGATCGCCGGCACCAACGGCGCCGGGGCCTATGAGGCGGAGCTGACGGTCGCGGCGGCCTATGTTCAGGTCGATGCCGAGATCATACCTCTGGTTCGCACCACAGCTGGCGTTCGCTTCGAGGACGGCGAATTGACGGTGACGCCACGTGACCTGTTCGGTGGCGCGGCACCCTTCGCTCCGACCAGCATCGAAGAGCAGTATTTCCTGCCGTCGTTCACCGCGACCTGGAATTTCGCCGAAGATCAGCAACTGCGGATCGGCGCATCCCAGACGATCGGTCGTCCCCAGTTCCGCGAACTGGCCCCGCAGTCCTACATCGATCCCGAAAGCGACCGGGAGTTCACGGGCAACCCGTTCCTGGTCGACACGGAAATCCTGAACCTTGACGCCCGCTACGAGTGGTTCTTCGCCCGCCAGCAGTTCCTGACCGCCGGCGTCTTCTACAAGCAGCTGGACAAGCCGGTGGAGTCCGTCGTCGTCCTGACCGGCGACCAGCGTCAGCAGTCGTTCCTGAACGCGCCGGAAGCGACGATCTTCGGGGCCGAGATCGAGGCCAAGAAGTTCTTCGAGTTCCCCGACAACGCCATGCCCTTCATCGCCAACAAGCGCTGGCTGGTGCAGGCCAACTACACCTGGTCGGACTCCGAAGTCAGCGTCGAGCCCGGCGATGTCGTTCGCACGCCGGGCGGTGGCGGGGCCGATGAGGATGCGACCTTCTTCATCCAGGACGGCAGCCGCCTCCAGGGCCAGTCCGAGCATGTCGCCAACCTGCAACTGGGCTGGGAAGACGACACGGCCCGGTCGCAGGCGACCTTCATCGTCAACTATGTCAGCGAGCGCATCACGGCGCGCGGCGCAGGCAGCGCGGGCAGCCGCGAGCCCGACTATGTGCAGGATCCGGGCGTCTTTCTGGATTTCGTCTACCGCAAGGACTTCGAGTATGCGGGCCGCGACCTGGGCTTCTCGCTCGAACTGCGCAACCTGCTGAACACCGACTATGACGAGTTTCAGGAGCTTGGAAACAAGATCCTGATCAACAACTACGAGCTGGGCACCAGTGCCTCGGTCAGCCTGACCGCACGCTTCTGATCCACGGCTGACGGGGGCCGGCGACGCGTCGGTCCCCGTTTTGGTTCAAGACGGTTTGGCGTCATTTCGTCCGGACTGCCCCTAACCGTCACGGCAAGTTCTCGCGGGCGTCACATGGCGGTGAAGCCCGCATACGGACGATCGGTCTAGGTATCGCGCCGGGCCGCTTCAGGCCCCTGTCGGGCAAGTCATGGTGATCGCCGCCTTTCGCAACTGGAACCGTCAGCTCCGGCCGACCGGTGATGCGCCGGGCGTCGGGCGAGCGCGTCTGCGGCGGGGGATCGAGATCGCCCTGGCCATCGTCCTGCTGGTCCAGATTGCGAGACTCGTCTTGGTGTTTCTGGCTCCGTCCCCGAACACGACGGCCAATGTCGCGCCAGCCAATGCCGCGGCACCGGACTATTCCATCTTCCAGCGGTTCGACGCCTTCTTCCGCACCGGTGCCCCGGGGGCCCTGACCGAAGCAACGGCCCAGGGCAGCAGCCAGATGCGGCTCTATGGCGTCCGCGCCGACGGCGCGGGCGGCGGCTCGGCTATCATTGGCCTGGTCGATGGGCGGCAGGTGTCGGTGGGCGTGGGCGAGGAGATCGAGCCGGGCCTGATCCTGCGATCGGTGGCTTCCGATCACGTGGTGATGGCGCGGGGTGACTCCCTCACTCGCTTGATGTTCACGGAACTGCCGATGGGGGCGGCCGCACCACCCCCGCCACCCGCCGAGCAGCAGGTCGTGACGCCGCAAGGTACAGCGCCTGCGGACGCAGGTGCTGCCGTGGCTCCGGCGTCGGCGAATGTTCCAACGGGCCCCAATGTCGATCCGGCGCGGCTGATGGCTCAGGCTGGCCTGCGTCCTCGCATGCAGGGGCTCGGCATCAACGGCTTTACCGTCAGCGGTACCGGCGACGGCTCGGCCCTGGCGGCGGCGGGGCTTCGCTCGGGCGACGTCATCATGGCCGTCAATGGACAGGCGCTGGACAGTCCGGCCCGCATTGCCGGCCTGCGTGGCCAGCTTTCCAACAGCACCAGCGCTGAAATCCGCTTCGAGCGGAACGGCGTGGAGCAGACCACCACCATAAGGACAGGCCGCTGATGCGTTCCCGCCCCCTGCTGACGGCCGCCGTGGCCGCGCTTCTGGCCGTTCAGGCCCCGCTGGCGACCCTGCCTGCCTATGCCCAGTCGGCGGGCGGCCAGACCCTGAACGTTCAGGGGGCCGACATCCGCGCCTTCATCCAGGACATCTCCCGCTCGACGGGCCGGACCTTCATCGTTGATCCGGGCGTGACCGGCACGGTCACCGTGTCCAGCGACCGCAATCTGAGCCGGGCCCAGCTGTTCGAGGTGTTTCTGTCGACCCTGCGCGCTAACGGCCTGGTGGTGACGCCGACGTCGTCCGGAGCCTATCGCATCAGCCCGGCCCAGGGCGCGGCGCAGGGGCCATCGACTGTCGGTAACGAGCGGTTCTCGACCGAGGTCTTTGCGCTCCGCAACATCGACGCCGCCTCGGCCGCCGAGACGATCCGCCCCCTGGTCGGGGCGCAGGGGCAGGTGCTGGCCAATCCGGGCGCGAACAGCATCGTGGTCGCCGATTTCGCCGACAACCTGGCCCGGGTGCGGGCCCTGATCGCCCGCATCGACGTGGACCGGACCGGGTTCGAGGTCGTGACGCTGGAGAACTCCTCGGCGCGAGAGATCGCGGCGGTGCTGCAGTCGGTACTGGCTCCGCCCGGCGGGCAGCCGGGGTCGGGCATGGTGTCGGTGACGCCGGTCGAGAGCTCCAACTCCATCGTGTTGAGGGGCGATCCGTCGGCCATCGCGCGGGTGCGGCCCCTCGTGGACGATCTCGACCGCCGCGCCTTGTCGGCGGACGACGTCAAGGTGGTGTTCCTGGAACACGCCAATGCCGAGCAACTGCTGCCCGTGCTGCAACAGATCGTCGGCCAGCAGGTGACGGCGGCCAGCGCCAATGCCACGCCGCGCGAGCCGGGGACATCGCGGGCCGGAGCGGAGGCCGAGGTGGTGCCGGCCTCGGCTACTGCCGCCGCGCCTCTGCCGGGGCAGCGCGCCACGATCGCGCGCTTCCCCGGAGCCAATGCCCTGGTCATTTCCGGCTCGGCCGACACTCAGCGCATGCTGTCCGACGTCATCCGCCAGTTGGATCAGCGCCGCCAGCAGGTCCTGATCGAGGCCATCGTGGTCGAACTGTCCGACACGGCGGTCAAGGAACTGGGGGTCCAGTGGCTGCTGGCCGGTGAAGACGGCGCGCCCATCGGCCTGACCAACTATTCAAACAGCGCGACGCCCCTGCTGCCTATCGCGGGCGGCGCGGCCGCGACCGATCTGGACGAGGACGATCCGCTCCGTCGTCAGTTGCAGAATCTGGCGGTCAACAGCCTGTTAGGTGCCAACGGCTTTGTTGGAGGGGCAGGCGGGCGGATCGGCGACGGCTTGTTCGGCTTCATCATCAATGCGGCCAAGACCGACAGCGGCTCAAACCTGTTGCAGACGCCCTCGCTGATGACGCTGGACAATGAGGAGGCGACGATCCTGGTCGGTCAGGAAGTGCCGATCACGACCGGCGAGACCCTGCTGGATGGCAACTCCAACCCGTTCCGCACGACCCAGCGTCAGGACATCGGCGTCAAGCTGATCGTGAGGCCCCAGATCAATGCAGGTGGCTCCATCACCCTGTTCCTGCGTCAGGAGGTGTCCAGCATCAACGGCGTCCTGACCGACAGCGCGACCGATCTGGTGCTGAACAAGCGTGAACTCGAAACGACCCTGGTCGTGGACGACGGCGACATTGCGGTGGCCGGTGGCCTGCTGGACCAGAACGACCGTCTGGCCGTGGATGCCGTGCCGGGTCTGGGACAGTTGCCGGTCATCGGGGGTCTGTTCCGCTCGACCAGCCGCCAGCGCGGGCGGACCAATCTGATGGTCTTTATCCGCCCGACCATCATCCGCAGCGCCGCCGACGCCCAGACCCTGGCCGCCGACCGCTGGGGTTATATGCGCCAACAGCAACAGACGGCCGTGCCGGACCGCGAGCCCAGCCTGGACGAGATGCTGCGTGACTATATGCGCGCTCAGCCGCCGGTCGCGCCTTCGACCATGATCATCGCGCCGGACGAAGTGATGGCGGCTCCGCTGCCGCCCGTCGACAATCCTGTCGCACCGCAGTGATACGGTGACGGCGTCATGATCACCCTGGTCAATCCGACACTGCCCTATGGCTTCGCCAAGCGGCATGGCGTCATCCTGCTGGATGCGGGCGAGGTGGCGGTGGTCGGCCTTCGCGAGGGCGCGGATCCCCAGGCCCTGATCGAGACGCGGCGCGCGCTGGGGCGACCGTTGCATGTCGAACGCCTGAGCCAGGCGGAGTTCGACCGGCGCCTGTCGCAGGTCTATGCCGGCGATCACCTGACGGCCACGGATGGCGATGACCTGTCGATGCCTTCGGGCCTGGACAGTCTGATCGACGACATGCCCGCTGCCGCCGACCTGCTGGATACGGCCGATGACGCTCCGGTCATCCGCCTGATCAACGGCATCATCGCCGAGGCGGTGCGGGCGGGCGCGTCGGACATCCATCTTGAGCCGTTCGAGAGCGCCCTGACCGTGCGGATGCGGGTCGATGGCGTGCTGCGCGAAGCGCTGTCGCTCAACCCGCGGATCACGCCCCTGCTGGTCTCGCGGATCAAGGTCATGGCGCGGCTGGACATCGCCGAGAAGCGGGTGCCCCAGGACGGGCGCATCCCCCTGGCGCTGGGCGGCAAGACGCTGGATGTGCGGGTCTCCACCCTGCCGTCGCGAGCGGGCGAGCGGGTTGTGCTGCGTATTCTGGATAAGGATCAGGCGGACCTGAGCCTGGATCAACTGGGCATGGCCCCCGATGCGCTGGAGGCGTTCAGGACGGCACTCAAGGAGCCGAACGGGATCATCCTCGTCACCGGACCGACAGGGTCGGGCAAGACCACCAGCCTGTATGCCGGGCTGTCGCTTTTGAACGATGCGACGCGCAACATCCTGACGGTCGAGGACCCGGTCGAATACGCCATCGACGGCGTCGGCCAGACGCAGGTCAACACCAAGGTCGGCATGACCTTTGCGGCAGGCCTGCGGGCCATCCTCCGTCAGGATCCGGACGTGGTCATGGTCGGGGAAATCCGCGACGTGGAGACGGCGCGCATCGCCGTTCAGGCCTCGCTGACCGGGCATCTGGTGCTGTCGACGGTGCACACCAATGATGCGGCGGGGGCGATCACGCGATTGCGCGACATGGGGGTGGAGCCCTTCCTGCTGGCCTCGACCCTGCGACTGATCGTGGCGCAGCGGCTGGTGAGGCGGCTGTGCGGCGAGTGCCGCCGGGCGGAGCCTGCGGATGCGGCAACCGCGCGGCTGGTCGGGGTCAAGGCGGGCCAGACGGTGTGGCGGCCCCAGGGCTGCGTCCACTGCAACCAGACCGGCTATGTCGGTCGTGTCGGGCTGTACGAGCTGATCAAGGTCGACGATCGCGTGCGGCGTCTGATCGCCGCTGAGGCGGAAGAAGAGGCGATCAATGCCGTAGCCTTCGATGCGTCGGGCACGCTGAGCCAGCGGGCGCGGGCGCTGGTGCTGGATGGCACGACGTCGGTCGAGGAGGCGGTGCGGGTCACGCGTCAGGAAACGACCGAGGCGCATGACGCGGTTGCCCCGATGCGCGAGGCCGTCGGCTGATGGCGGCGTTCGACTATGTGGCCGTGGATGCGGCGGGGCGCACGGTCAGCGGAGCGCTGACAGCAACCGATGAGGGCGCGGCGCGCCAGGCGCTGGACCGGCGTCGGCTGATGGCGCTCGAGATCACTCCGACCCGCCGGACGGTTCACAAGGCGGACGGCAAGGCGAAAGCCGGGGGGCGCTTGAACGCCAAGACCCTGGCCCTGACCACGCGCCAACTGGCCACATTGGTCTCAGTCGCGCCGATCGAGGAGGCGGTGCGGACCATTGCGCTCCAGGCAGATCGACCCACCGTGCGGGCGGTGCTGGAAGGCGTGCACGCTGGCGTTCTGGAGGGGCATCGCCTGTCCGAAGCCATGGGCCGGCAGGGCAAGGCCTTTCCACCGCTGTATCGCGCCATGGTGTCTGCGGGCGAGAGCTCGGGGGCGCTGGAGCCCATTCTGGAGCGGCTGGCCGACGGGCTGGAGCGGGACCAGACGGTGCGCGGCAAGGTGATCACGGCTCTGGTCTATCCAGCGGTGCTGGCGGTCGTGGCGCTGGGCGTCATCGGGGCCTTGATGACCTTTGTCGTGCCCAAGGTGGTCGATCAGTTCGACAGCATGAACCAGACCCTGCCGCTGTTGACGCGGCTGGTGATCGGCTTGTCCGAGGCGATGCAGACTTGGGGGTGGCTGGCCATCCTGTTGCTGGTGCTGGCGGGGATCGGTGCGGCGGTGGCGCTGCGCAATCCGGCGACGCGGCTGAAGGCGGACACCCTAGTGCTGAAACTGCCGATCGTCGGGCGGCTGAGCCGC
>CALRXI020000018.1:0-35982 GCA_943372125.1 Brevundimonas vancanneytii | reverse complement strand
ATGTCGGCGTAGTTCATCGCCTTGGCGCCGCCGGCCTTGGCCAGCGTCATCGTGATCGCCGCCGTCAGCGTCGTCTTGCCGTGGTCAACGTGACCGATCGTGCCGATGTTGCAATGCGGCTTGGTGCGTTCGAACTTTTCCTTGGCCATTTTCTTCTCTCCGTCCCCTGAGTAGGGGCTTATCCAGTTTGTCAGGGGTGATGGCGGACGATGTCCGCCGGTTTATCCAAAGGTATCAGGCGGAATACTTCTTGATCACTTCGTCGGCGACGTGTTGCGGCACCGGCTCGTAGTGGTCGTATTGCATGGTGAAGGCGGCGCGGCCCTGCGACATCCCGCGAAGGGTGTTCACATAGCCGAACATGTTGGCCAGCGGCACGAAGGCGTTCACGACGGTGGCGTTACCGCGCATGTCCTGACCCTGGATCATGCCGCGACGACCGTTCAGGTCACCGATGACCGAACCCAGATACTCTTCCGGGGTCACGACCTCGACCGCCATGATCGGCTCGAGCAGCTTGGGCGAACCCTTTTCCTTCAGTTCGCGGAACGCAGCACGCGATGCGATTTCGAAGGCCAGCACGCTGGAGTCGACGTCGTGGTACTTGCCGTCGGTCAGCGTCGCCTTGAAGTCGATCAGCGGGAAGCCGGCCAGCAGGCCGTTGTCCTTGGCCGAGTTCAGGCCCTTTTCGACGCCGGGGATGTATTCCTTGGGCACCGCACCGCCGACGATCGAGTTCTCGAACACGAAGCCCGAGCCCGGCTCGCCGGGTTCGAAGGTGATCATGACGCGGGCGAACTGACCCGTACCACCGGTCTGCTTCTTGTGGGTGTAGTCGATGTCGACCTTGCGGCCCAGGCTTTCGCGATAGGCCACCTGCGGCTGACCGATGTTGGCCTCGACCTTGTAGGTGCGCTTCAGGATGTCGATCTTGATGTCCAGGTGCAGCTCGCCCATGCCCTTCAGGATCGTCTGGCCCGACTCGTGGTCGGTCGAGACGGTGAACGACGGATCTTCCGAGGCCAGCTTCTGCAGGGCGACGCCCAGCTTCTCCTGGTCGGCCTTGGACTTGGGTTCGACCGAGATCTCGATCACGGGGGCCGGGAACTCCATCTTCTCGAGGATGACGGGCGACTTGATAGGGTCGCACAGGGTGTCACCCGTGCGGGTTTCCTTCAGGCCGGCCAGGGCGACGATATCGCCGGCATAGGCTTCCTTGATGTCCTCGCGGTTGTTGGAGTGCATCTGCAGCATCCGGCCGACGCGCTCGCGCTTGTCACGGCTGGAGTTCAGCAGGCCCATGCCCGTTTCCATCTTGCCCGAATACAGGCGGCAGAAGGTCAGCGAGCCGACGAAGGGGTCGTCCATGATCTTGAACGCCAGGACCGACAGGGGCTCGTCGTCCGAGGCCCTGCGGACCACCGGCTCTTCCGTCTTGAAGTCGATGCCGGGCGTCGGCGGGATGTCGACGGGCGAAGGCAGGTAATCGACCACGGCGTCCAGCAGGGTCTGCACGCCCTTGTTCTTGAAGGCCGAGCCGCACAGGATCGGATAGAAGGCGCCGGTCAGAACGGCCTTGCGGATGCACTTCTTCAGCACTTCCACCGAAGGCTCGGTGCCGTCCAGATAGGCTTCCATCGCCTCGTCATCCAGCTCGACGGCATTGTCGATCAGGTACTGGCGGGCCTCATTGGCCTTGTCGACCAGATCGGCGGGGATTTCGCCGACGGTATAGTTGGCACCCAGGGCGTCGTTATCCCAGACGACCGACTTCATCTCGACAATGTCGACCAGGCCGGACAGCGAGGATTCGGCACCGATCGGGAACTGGATCGGCACGGCCTTGGCACCCAGGCGGTCGCGGATCGACTGCACCGAGGCGTCGAAGTCGGCACCGATCTTGTCCATCTTGTTGACGAACACGATGCGCGGAACGCGATACTTGTCGGCCTGGCGCCAGACGGTTTCGGTCTGGGGCTCCACGCCGGCGTTGCCGTCCAGCACGGTCACGGCACCGTCGAGCACGCGCAGCGAACGCTCCACTTCAATCGTGAAGTCCACGTGGCCGGGGGTGTCGATGATGTTGAGGCGCTTCTCTTTCCAGAAGGCGGTCGTCGCGGCGGACGTGATGGTGATGCCGCGCTCCTGCTCCTGGTCCATCCAGTCCATGGTGGCGGCGCCGTCGTGCACTTCGCCGATCTTGTGGGACTTGCCGGTGTAATACAGGATCCGCTCGGTCGTCGTCGTCTTGCCCGCATCGATGTGGGCCATGATGCCGAAGTTGCGGTAGTCTTCGATTTTGTGCGTACGGGCCATGAGGCGTGCCTTGAAGTGAGTTCAGGACGCGTCAGGCGCCCTCGGGGAGATCAGTCTGTGCGGATAAGCGAGCGCGGGCGATTTAGCTCAAACCGCCCGCGCCGGAAACCCTTAGATAGTCAGCGCAAGTGACGCTTTGAAGGCGTTACCAGCGGTAGTGCGAGAAGGCGCGGTTGGCTTCGGCCATCTTGTGGGTGTCTTCCCGCTTCTTGACGGCGGTACCGCGGTTGTTGGACGCATCCAGCAGCTCGGCGGCCAGCTTTTCCGTCATGGTGTTCTCACCACGCTTGCGCGCGGCGTTGACCAGCCAGCGGATGGCCAGGGCGCGACGACGGTCCGGACGAACCTCGACCGGCACCTGATAGGTGGCACCACCGACGCGGCGCGAGCGCACTTCGACCGACGGCGCGACGTTGTCCAGGGCCGAGTGGAAGGTGGCGACCGCTTCCTGGTCCTTCTTCTTCTCGGCCAGGATGTCGAAGGCACCGTAGACGATGTTCTCGGCGACGGCCTTTTTGCCCTCGTACATGACGTAGTTCATGAACTTGGTGACGATCAGATCCTTGTACTTGGGATCCGGCAGGACTTCGCGTTTCTGGGCGCGGTGGCGACGTGACATGGGCTTGGCCTTCTAAAGACGTATCGAGAATGCCGGCTGTCGCCAGCGAATGGAGAAGCGGAGTGCTTATTTCGGACGCTTGGCACCGTAGTGCGAACGGCGCTGCTTGCGGTCCTTGACGCCTTGCGTGTCGAGCACGCCGCGCAGGATGTGGTAGCGAACGCCGGGCAAGTCCTTGACGCGGCCGCCGCGGATCAGGACCACCGAGTGCTCCTGCAGATTGTGGCCTTCGCCGGGGATGTAGCACACGGCTTCGATGCCCGTGGTCAGGCGGACCTTGGCGACCTTACGCAGAGCCGAGTTCGGCTTCTTGGGGGTCGTGGTGTAGACGCGGGTGCAGACGCCGCGGCGCTGGGGGCAGCCCTTCAGGGCGGGCACCTTGTTGCGGACCGGCTTGGGTTGGCGCGGCTTGCGGATCAGCTGGTTGATAGTCGGCATAGAGGTCTCGTCTCTTTCAAATCGGTGGAGGCGTGTGCCTTTCGGCCGGAGCGCCTCGTGAGCCTTCTTTTCGGACGACGCGATTGCGCCGCCCCGGGTTGAGTTTCGAGCCGTGAGATGACCGCCAAACGAAAAAACCGGAACGCGCGCTTCGGGCGTTCCGGCGGGACACAGCCCGTCCGCTCAATTGTCACGATCCCGACGCCCGGCGAACCGGACACCTCGAAAGTGCGCGGCTTCTACGCCGGGGGGCGGGATTGGTCAACCTCCGTCTGCTAGTAGCCCGCTGTCACCACGCGCCGTCGCGTCCTATCACCCGGCCGCGCGTTGGCCGGCATGTCGCCGTTTCCACTCATGAGAGCGCCTTGGAGCGCCGCGTCCCGCACCTCGGCTGTGTCCGGAGAAGCGCTGATGACCCGGCATTGGCCTACGGTGCGGTCCTTCTGGACGGTGCATTCGACCATAGCTTCTCCGAACGCCATGCCACGTTCTTGCGGCGTCGCCTCGGTCAGAGGTCGGGTGTATTCTGCCTCATAGCCCCCCGTGCAGCCCACAATCATCAGCAGCGTCATCAGCCCCATCGATAACTGGGCGCTTTGTCTTCGCATCGTCGTTCCGTTGTGTCCGGCCATCCCTGATCTCGCATCATTTCAAACAGACCGACAAGAGGACTTACGCAGCGCGAAACGTAGCGGGGTGTGAAACAAGCCCCAATACCGCCATGCTGACACTCTCAACTGTCTCCGAACAGGGTTCGGGGGACGGATGAGCGCGGGGCAAGCCATTGGACGCAGATTGCCCGGGCGCTGGCACAAGCCTGCCTTGGTGGCGGGGTCGGTGGCGTTTCATGCCCTTGTCCTGGCGGTGCTGGGCCTCCGCGCGGTGCAGCTGGACGAGGTCCCCTATGTGCCTCAGCCGCCGGTGGTGTTCGTCGATATCGCGCCTCGCCCCATGCTGAGGGACGAGACGGCGCGGGTCAGGCCGACGCCGTCGGAAAGCACGACCGATCGCCTGACCCTGCCTGACCAGGCGGCGGCCAGCGAGGCCCTGCCCCTGCGCGACCCGCGTGAGGAGGAACAGGCCCAAGGCGTGCCGTCCAGCCCCAGCCCCCGAGTGGGCACGCCCGCGCCGGGTGTGCCCGCCCCCACGGGCTCTGCGGCGTCCGGCGGATGGACCGTGCGGCCCGAGACCCAAGGCGACCGTATCCAGCGCGGGTTGAACAACAGCGTTCTGGCCTGCCGCACGCCCCAGTTGCTGACGCCCGCCGAACAGGCGAGGTGCGACGAACGCATGGCCAATGCGGCCAACAGCACGCCGGAAATGCGTGGCTCCGGAGATCCCGAGACCGACAGCCGCTTTGCCCGCCAGGGAGCCGCCCGGCTGGCCGAGTATGAGGCGCGCCGTCGCCCTCTGTCAGGCGGCAACGGCAATGTGGGGGTCCAGGAGGGGCCGGGCTCCAACTTCGGCATCGGCGTGGCGGGTGCGCATCTGGATCCGTCGCTTCGACCAGACAGCACTACCAATATTCGCACCCGCCGCGACGGCCGGCGCGCCGCTGGAGAGCCGCTGGTGCCGGGCGGTGGTGGATTTTCGAGGGAGTAGGTGTGGTTGTCTCCTCCCTGTTGCGCAGCAATGGGGAGGTGGCACGGTGCGCCTTCGCGCCGTGACGGAGGGGGCAGCAACGCGCACCCTCGTGCGGCGAAACCAGCCCCTCCACCACTTCGTGGTCCCCCTCCCCATCGCCAAGAGGTGACAGGGAGGAGACGCGCTCAGGCAGCGAGGCTCCGCGAGCCGAGCGATAGCGCAATAAAAAAGACGGCCCCGTTGCCGGGACCGTCTTCTTTTAGGTCAGCGTCTGAAACCGAGGATCAGCTTTCGCTGCCCTCCAGCTCCAGGGCCAGATCCGCCGGCAGTTCCTCGATGGCCTCTTCGCGCGCGGACGTCAGGACCGCGTCGCGCTCGTTGGCGATCTTCTGCAGGCTGCGGAGGTAGGCCCCCGTGCCCGCCGGAATGAGGCGGCCCACGATGACGTTTTCCTTCAGGCCTTCCAGCGTATCCTTCTTGCCGTTGACCGAGGCGTCGGTGAGGACGCGGGTGGTCTCCTGGAAGGACGCCGCCGAGATGAAGCTGCGGGTTTGCAGCGACGCCTTGGTGATGCCCAGCAGGACGGGCTGCGTCGTGGCCAGACGGCCGCCACGCTTCTCGACCTTGGCATTCTCCAGAACGGCTTCGGCCACTTCGACGGTGTCGCCGCGGATCAGGGTGGTTTCACCCGAATCCAGCACTTCGACCTTCTGCAGCATCTGACGGACGATCACCTCGATGTGCTTGTCGTTGATCGGCACGCCCTGCAGTCGGTAGACCTCCTGCACTTCGTTCACCAGATATTCGGCTAGCGCCTCGACGCCCTGAATGCGCAGCAGATCGTGCGGATCGGGGTTACCGTCGATGATGTAGTCGCCCTTCTGGATCAGATCGCCGTCGTGGACGGAGATATGCTTGCCCTTCGGGATCAGGAATTCGACCGGTTCGGCCTGGTTGCCATCGGCATCCGGCTCCGGCGTGATCTTGATGCGACGCTTGTTCTTGTAGTCGCGTCCGAATTCCACGCGGCCGTCCATCTCGGCGATGACCGCGCAGTCCTTGGGACGACGGGCTTCGAACAGCTCGGCCACCCGCGGCAGACCGCCGGTGATGTCGCGCGTCTTGGCACCCTCGGTCGGAACACGGGCGATGATCTCGCCCGGCTTGACCACGTCGCCGTTGGACACCGACAGAACGGCCCCCACCGGCAGCAGGTAGCGGGCGTCGGAGCCCGAGGCCAGCTTGGCATAGGCGTCGCCGTTGGTGACGCCCATGGCCGGACGCAGGTCCGCACCGCGCGGGCTGGCCCGCCAGTCGCTGACGACGCGCTGGGCGATACCCGTCGCTTCGTCGGTTTCCTCGCGCACCGACAGACCGTCGACCAGGTCCTCGAACCGGATCGTGCCGCCGACTTCCGTCAGGATCGGAGAGGTATAGGGGTCCCACTCCGCCAGACGCTGGCTGCGCGCGATGTCCGCACCCTCGGTCACCCGCAGGCGGGCACCGTAAGGCAGTTTGTGGGTCTCGCGGTCCTTGCCGTCGACCACCACGGTGATGGTGACGTTGCGGCTCATGGCCACCAGATCGCCGTGCGCGGCCTTGACGGTCGGGCCGTTGATCTTGGCGACACCGGCGTTGGTCGCCTCATAGAACGAGGTTTCCGCCACCTGGGCCGTACCGCCGATGTGGAAGGTCCGCATCGTCAGCTGGGTGCCGGGCTCACCGATGGATTGGGCGGCGATGACGCCGACCGCTTCACCGATGTTGACGTTGGTGCCGCGCGCCAGGTCACGACCGTAGCACATGCCGCAGATGCCGGCTTCGGCCTCGCAGGTCAGGGCCGAACGAACCTTGATAGACTGCACGCCGGCCGCATCGATGGCCTCGACCTCTTCTTCCTGCAGATAGGTATCCGCCGGGAAAAGGATCTTGTCGCCGCCCGGCTCGCGGATGTCCTCGGCCGCATAGCGACCCAGAACCCGCTGACCCAGCGAGACCAGAACGTCGCCGCCTTCGACCACGGCGCGCAGGGTGATGCCCCGCGTCGAGCCGCAATCGTCCTCAGTGACGATCGAGTCCTGCGCCACGTCGACCAGACGACGCGTCAGATAGCCGGAGTTGGCGGTCTTCAGCGCGGTGTCGGCCAGACCCTTGCGGGCCCCGTGGGTGGAGTTGAAGTATTCAAGGACGGTCAGGCCTTCCTTGAAGTTCGAGATGATGGGCGTCTCGATGATCTCGCCCGACGGCTTGGCCATCAGGCCGCGCATGCCGCCCAGTTGCTTCATCTGGGCCTGCGAACCACGGGCACCGGAGTTGGCCATCATGAACACCGAGTTGATGTCGGGGTTCTCGCCCTTGATCAGGGCGCGAGGCTGGGCGATCTCGCCCATCATCGCGTCGGCGATCTTGTCCGTGGCCTTGGCCCAGGCGTCGACGACCTTGTTGTACTTCTCGCCCTTGGTGATCAGGCCGTCGGCATACTGTTGCTCGTACTCCTCGACCTGGGTGCGGGTGTCCGCCACCAGCCCGGCCTTGGCCGCCGGAATGACGATGTCGTCCTTGCCGAAGGAAATGCCCGCCTTGGCCGCCTCGCGGAAGCCCAGCTGCATCATCTGGTCGGCAAAGATGACCGTCGCCTTCTGACCGCAGTGGCGATAGACCTGATCGATCAGGTTGCCGATTTCCTTCTTGGTCAAGTTCTTCTCGAGCAGGCGGTAGCCGATGTTGGCGTTGTGCGGCAGCAGCGCACCCAGCTTCATCCGGCCTGGCGTGGTGTCGATCACCTTGGTGATGATCTCGCCTTCCGCATTCATCTCGGTCCAGCGCGCCTTGATCTTGGTGTGCAAGGTGACGACCTTGGCATCCAGGGCGGCATCGATTTCACCGATGTTGGCGAACAGCTTGCCCTCGCCTGGCTCGCCTTCCTTGACCAGCGACAGATAGTACAGACCCAGGACGATGTCCTGCGACGGCACGATGATCGGCTTGCCGTTGGCGGGCGACAGGATGTTGTTCGTCGACATCATCAGGACGCGCGCTTCCAGCTGGGCCTCGAGGCTCAGCGGGACGTGCACGGCCATCTGGTCGCCGTCGAAGTCGGCGTTGAACGCGGTACAGACCAGCGGGTGCAGGCGAATGGCCTTGCCCTCGATCAGCTTGGGCTCGAACGCCTGGATGCCCAGACGGTGCAGCGTCGGCGCACGGTTCAGCAGGACCGGGTGCTCCCGGATCACCTCGTCCAGGATATCCCAGACTTGCGGCTGCTCGCGCTCGACCATGCGCTTGGACTGTTTGACGGTGCCTGACAGGCCCTTGGCGTCAAGGCGCGCATAGATGAACGGCTTGAACAGCTCGAGAGCCATCTTCTTGGGCAGGCCGCACTCGTGCAGCTTCAGCTCGGGACCCACGGTGATGACCGAACGGCCCGAATAGTCGACGCGCTTGCCCAGCAGGTTCTGACGGAAGCGACCCTGCTTGCCCTTCAGCATGTCGGCCAGCGACTTCAGCGGACGCTTGTTGGCACCGGTGATGACGCGACCGCGACGACCGTTGTCGAACAGGGCGTCGACGGATTCCTGCAGCATCCGCTTTTCGTTGCGGATGATGATGTCCGGCGCGCGCAGCTCGATCAGGCGCTTCAGGCGATTGTTGCGGTTGATCACCCGGCGATACAAGTCGTTCAGGTCGGAGGTCGCGAAACGACCGCCGTCCAGCGGCACCAGAGGGCGCAGTTCCGGCGGGATGACCGGCACGACGGTCATGATCATCCACTCGGGCTTGTTGCCCGATTCCAGGAAGGCCTCGATCAGCTTCAGGCGCTTGGAGGCCTTCTTGGCCTTGATCTCGGACGGGCTGTCGGCCAGCTCGCCACGGTGACGTTCGGCCTCGGCATGCAGGTCGATGCCGATCAGCAGATTGCGTACGGCCTCGGCACCGATCTCGGCGGTGAAGCCGTCATCGCCGTATTCGTCCTGGTAGCGGTAGAACTCGTCTTCCGTCAGCAGCTGGTTCTGCTTCAGCGGCGTCAGGCCCGGCTCGGTGACGATATAGTTCTCGAAGTACAGGACCCGCTCGACGTCCTTCAGCGCCATGTCAAGCATCAGGGAGATGCGCGACGGCAGCGACTTCAGGAACCAGATGTGAGCGACCGGGGCGGCCAGTTCGATGTGGCCCATCCGCTCGCGGCGAACGCGGGCCAGGGTGACCTCCACGCCGCACTTCTCGCAGATGATGCCCTTGTACTTCATGCGCTTGTACTTGCCGCACAGGCATTCATAGTCCTTGGTCGGGCCAAAGATACGCGCACAGAACAGGCCGTCACGCTCGGGCTTGAACGTGCGGTAGTTGATAGTTTCCGGCTTCTTGATCTCGCCGAACGACCACGAGCGGATCTTCTCTGGCGAGGCCAGGGCGATCTTGATCTGGTCGAAGGTCGGCGTGACCGGAAGCGGGTTGAAGATGTTCAGGACGTCCTGGTTCATCTTGGTTTCCTTCTGCGGGGCTTCCCGCGAAAATTCAGACAGTGGAGAGAGCGAAAGACCGTCCCTCCCCGCTTTCGCGGAGAGGGATCATCCGGTCGGTCAGCTGTTCTCCAGCTCCACGTTCAGGCCCAGCGAGCGCATTTCCTTGACGAGCACGTTGAAGCTCTCGGGAATGCCCGCCTCGAAGCTGTCGTCGCCGCGGACGATGGCCTCGTAGACCTTGGTACGGCCGGCGACGTCGTCGGACTTCACCGTCAGCATCTCCTGCAGGGTGTAGGCGGCGCCGTAGGCTTCGAGAGCCCAGACCTCCATCTCCCCGAAGCGCTGGCCACCGAACTGCGCCTTACCGCCCAGCGGTTGCTGGGTGACGAGCGAGTACGGCCCGATCGAACGTGCGTGGATCTTGTCGTCGACCAGGTGGTGCAGCTTCAGCATGTAGATGTAGCCGACTGTGACCGGACGCTTGAACTGCTCGCCGGTCTGACCGTCATAGACGATCGACTGACCCGAGCGATCCAGACCGGCCTTCTCCAGCAGGTCCTCGATGTCCCCGATATGGGCACCGTCGAAGACCGGCGTGGCGAACGGCACACCCTTGGACAGGTTCTTGGCCAGTTCGATCAGCTCTTCTTCCGTGTCCGGCAGAGGCGTCTCGGGGCCGTAGATGCTGGTCAGGTGATCGACCAGCGCCTTCTTCTGTCCGCCCTGTTGCCAGGCTTCAAGCAGACCCTGGATCTGTTTGCCCAGACCGGCGGCGGCCCAACCCAGGTGGGTTTCGAAGATCTGGCCGATGTTCATGCGCGACGGCACGCCCAGCGGATTCAGAACGACGTCGACCGAGGTCCCGTCTTCCAGGTGCGGCATGTCCTCGATCGGCAGGATCTTGGAGATGACGCCCTTGTTGCCGTGACGGCCGGCCATCTTGTCGCCGGGCTGAAGCTTGCGCTTCACGGCCACGAAGACCTTGACCATCTTCATCACGCCGGGCGGCAGTTCATCGCCGCGTTGCAGCTTCTCGACCTTGTCCTCGAAGCGGCGGTCCAGCGCCTTGCGGGCGTCCTCGAACTGCTTCTTCATGGCCTCGAGCTCGCCCATGGCCTTTTCGTCGTCCAGGGCGATCTGCCACCACAGGCCGCGCGACAGTTCGCCCAGCTTGTCCTCGGTGACTTCACCGCGACCCAGGCCCTTCGGACCCGAGGTGGCGTTCTTGCCCAGCAGCAGAGGCTTCAGACGGCCGTAGACGTTGCGCTCCAGGATCTTGAGCTCGTCGTCGCGGTCCTTGCCCAGACGCTCGATTTCCGAACGCTCGATGGCGATGGCCCGTTCGTCCTTGTCGACGCCGTGACGGTTGAAGACGCGCACGTCCACGACGGTACCGGCCACGCCGGGCGGCAGGCGCAGGGAGGTGTCGCGCACGTCCGAAGCCTTCTCGCCGAAGATGGCGCGCAGCAGCTTCTCTTCCGGGGTCATCGGGCTCTCGCCCTTGGGCGTGACCTTGCCGCACAGGATGTCGCCCGGCTGGACCTCGGCACCGATGGCCACAATGCCCGCTTCGTCGAGGTTGCGCAGGGCCTCCTCGCCGACGTTGGGGATATCGCGGGTGATTTCTTCCGGCCCCAGCTTGGTGTCGCGGGCCATCACCTCGAACTCGTCGATGTGGATCGAGGTGAAGATGTCGTCGCGCACGATGCGCTCGGAGATCAGGATCGAGTCCTCGAAGTTATAGCCGTTCCAGGGCATGAAGGCGACCAGGGCATTGCGGCCCAGGGCCAGCTCGCCCAGGTCCGTCGAGGGGCCGTCGGCGATGACGTCGCCGGTCTTGACCTCGTCACCCACGCGCACGATCGGGCGCTGGTTGATGCAGGTCGACTGGTTGGAACGCTGGAACTTCGACAGGCGATAGATGTCGACGCCCGAGCGACCGGCATCCAGTTCTCCGGTGGCACGCACGACGATACGGGTACCATCGATCTGCTCGACGACGCCGTCACGCTTGGCGACCACGACCGCACCGGAGTCCACGGCCACGACCGCTTCCATGCCGGTGCCGACCAGCGGCGCGTCCGACTGCACCAGAGGCACGGCCTGACGCTGCATGTTCGCGCCCATCAGGGCCCGGTTGGCGTCGTCGTTTTCGAGGAAGGGGATCAGGGCCGCAGCGACCGAAACGACCTGTTTCGGTGACACGTCCATCATGTCCACGTCGGCGCGGATCAGCAGTTGAGAGTCGCCGTTGATCCGGCCGGGGACCAGGTCCTCGACGATCATGCCGTCCTTCAGTTCGATATTGGCCTGGGCGATCGTGTATTTCGCCTCTTCCATGGCCGAGATGTAGACCACCTCGTCCTGGGCCTGGCCGTCCTTCACCCGGCGATACGGGCTCTCGATGAAGCCGTATTTGTTCACGCGGGCGTGGGTCGCCAGCGAGTTGATCAGGCCGATGTTCGGGCCTTCCGGCGTTTCGATCGGGCAGATGCGGCCATAGTGCGTCGGGTGGACGTCGCGGACTTCGAAGCCCGCGCGCTCACGCGTCAGACCGCCCGGGCCAAGCGCCGACAGACGACGCTTGTGGGTGATCTCCGACAGCGGGTTGGTCTGGTCCATGAACTGCGACAGCTGCGACGAACCGAAGAACTCGCGCACCGCAGCGGCGGCCGGCTTGGCGTTGATCAGGTCGTGCGGCATGACCGTGTCGATATCGACCGAGGACATGCGCTCCTTGATGGCGCGCTCCATCCGCAGCAGGCCGACGCGATACTGGTTTTCCAGCAGCTCACCGACCGAACGGACCCGGCGGTTGCCCAGGTTGTCGATGTCGTCGATCTCGCCGCGACCGTCCTTTAGGCCGACCAGGATCTGCAGAACCTTTAGCACGTCGTCCTTTTGCAGGACGCGGATTTCGTCGGACACTTCCGGCGTTTCCAGACGCATGTTCATCTTGACCCGGCCCACGGCCGACAGGTCGTAGCGCTCGCTGTCGAAGAACAACGAGTTGAACATGGCCTCGGCGGCCTCGGGGGTGGGCGGCTCACCCGGGCGCATTACGCGATAGACGTCGAACAGCGCGTCCTCACGGCCGGTATTCTTGTCGATGCGCAGGGTGTTGCGCATGTAGGCCCCGACCGTGACGTGGTCGATGTCCAGCACGTCGATGGTGGTGAAGCCGTGGCTTTCCAGCAGTTCGATGGTCGGCGCGTCCAGCTCGTCACCGGCCTCGGCGTAGATTTCGCCGGTCTCGTAGTTGACGGCGTCGGCGGCCAGATAGCGGGTCAGCAGGGCGTCGGCGGCCAGCGACAGCGAGGTCGTGGTCTCACCCAGCTTCTTGGCCTGGCGGGCGCTGATCTTGGTGCCGGCGGCGGCGATCACTTCGCCGGTGTCGGCGTCGACCAGATCGAACTCGGGCTTCACGCCTCTCCAGCGCTCGGCCTTGTAGGGCGTGACCCAGCCTTCGCCACGCTTCTCGTAAGGCACGGTGTCGTAGAAGGTCTTGAGGATTTCCTCGCCGTCCATGCCCAGGGCCATCAGGAAGGTCGAGGCCGGCAGCTTACGACGACGGTCGATGCGGGTGTAGACCACGTCCTTGGCATCGAACTCGAAGTCCAGCCACGAGCCGCGGTACGGAATGACCCGCGCGGCGAACAGCAGCTTGCCCGAGCTGTGCGTCTTGCCCTTGTCGTGGTCGAAGAAGACGCCCGGCGAACGGTGCATCTGCGAGACGATCACCCGCTCGGTGCCGTTGACGACGAAGGTGCCCTTGTCGGTCATGAGCGGGATGTCGCCCATGTAGACGTCCTGCTCCTTGATGTCCTTGACCGAGCGCGCGCCGGTTTCCTCGTCCGCCTCGAACACGATCAGGCGAAGCTTGACCTTCAGCGGCGCGGCATAGGTCATGTCGCGCTGGATGCACTCCTCGACGTCGTACTTCGGGTCCTCGAACTCGTAGGAGACGTATTCCAGGATGGCGCGTTCGTTGAAGTCCTTGATCGGGAAGACCGACTTGAACACCGCCTCGATGCCTTCGTCCCGACGCTGGCCGGCGCGCACTTCACGCTGCAGGAACTGTTCGTAGGAGGCGCGCTGAACCTCGATCAGGTTCGGCATCTGGATCGCTTCGGGGATACGCCCGAAGGAGTGGCGGATGCGCTTCTTGCCGGTGAACGAGGTGGCGGTGGCGAACTGACCGGGGGCGGCGAGCTCGGCGTTGGACTTGGCCATTCTGTCTTCCCAATGCCAGCCGGGCAGCTGGCGTCAAATGCAGCAGCCACGGCTCACCGCTCGGTGACCCGTGACCATCGGTTTCGGCGTCCACCCTCGGGCCTTTCGGCACCAGGACACCTGAAATGTAGAGCTCCCTTGGGGAGGAGCGCGTCTTCGCTCGGTCGGAGGGCGACGGACCGGGCCTCGACGCTTTCGCGCGCGGACTCATGGAGTTCTGCGGAGCGCGGACATATACGCCCTTCTTCGGCGAAATAAAGGCCCTGATCACACCGGATCGGTCGATGGGTGAAGATTTTGCGCCGCCGGTGTCGATCCGCGCACCCCTCGCGCGTCTCCCGATTGTCGCGCATGATCGGATCGTTCGATCAGGTGACCGAAAATGGAGGCTGACCCATGCAGTACGTTCTTCTGATCCACGAACCCGAAACCGAGTCCTATCCCCAGGGCGAGGCCGATCCCGCCTGGCACGCCATCCTGCAGGCCCACACCGAATACGGCGGCCAGATGCACGGCGCCGGCGTCTTCGTCGGCGGCGCGGGCCTGAAGTCGGCCAGCCTGGCCACCACCGTCCGCGTCACCCCCCAGGGGCGCACGGTTCACGACGGCCCGTTCGCCGAGACGCGCGAGCAACTGGGCGGGCTCTATATGATCGATGTGCCCGATCTGGACGCCGCCATCGACTGGGCCAAGAAGCTGCCGATCGCCGGCAACGGGTCCATCGAGATCCGCCCCCTGCTGCCCCCGCCGCCGATGCCGGGCTGATCCATCCCGACGGGACGCCCGAGGGGTGACGGAAGGATGTTAGCTGCGAATCTTTTTTACTCGGGCTGTCGATTCCCCGCTCCCTCGCGCGTCTCAGCTGTATCGCCAAGGTTCGGATCGCCCGAGCCGCGACCCGAAACCGGAGACTGACATGCACTACGCCCTTCTGATCCACGAGAACTATCCCGAGGCCTATCCCGACGGCGAGACGGGCCAGGCCTGGCGCGACATCTTCGCGGCTCACATCGCCTACGGCGGCGAATTGGCCCAGGCTGGCGTCATCGTCGGCGGTGCCGGTCTGAAGCATTACAGCTTGGCCACCACTGTCCGCGTAACCCCCGAGGGCCGCACCGTCCACGACGGCCCTTTCGCCGAAACGCACGAACAGCTCGGCGGCATCTATATGATTGACGTGCCAGATCTGGACGCCGCCATCGAATGGGCCAAGAAGCTGCCCATCTCGAAAAACGGCTCCATCGAGATTCGTCCCATGTTGCCTCCCCCACCGCAGGGCTGATCCGTTCCGGTGAGCCGTCTCCTCGACCAGACCTTCCGGGACGCTGGCGGCCGGGTGGTTTCCGCACTCGCCGCCGCCTTCCGCGATCTGGACCTGGCCGAGGAGGCTTTTGCCGAGGCCTGCGCCCGTGCCGTCGAAAAGTGGGATGACGCACCGCCCGCAGACCCCGCCGCCTGGCTTTATGCGGTCGCCCGGCGCTGGGCCCTTGACCACTTTCGGCGCCGCGCCACGGCCGCGGCATGGCGTCCCGACGACGCCCCGCCCGAACCGACGCCCGAGGATCAGGTCATGGCCATGGACGACCCCATTCCCGACGAGCGGCTGCGTCTGATCTTCGTCTGCTGCCACCCTGCCGTGGCTCTGGAGGCCCGCGCGGCCCTGACCCTGCGAACCGTCTGCGGCCTGACGACGGCCCAGGTCGCGACAGCCTTCCTGCTGCCGGAAGCGACCCTGGCCCAACGGCTGGTCCGGGCCAAGCGCAAGATCACCGAGGCCGGGGTGCCGTTCGACATCCCCACGCCCGACCGCTGGCCGGAGCGGATGGACGCCGTCTTGTCAACGCTGGAGGTCGCCTATGCCCAGGCCCATGCCGACGCGGCGCTGGCCGGGCCCCATGCGGATTTCGCCCGCGAGGTGCTGCATCTGACCGACCTGCTGGCGCGGCTGGTGCCCCAAGACCCCGAAGTCCTCGCCCTCGCCGCCACTGTTCGCTTCACCGAGGCGCGTCGCCCGGCCCGGCTGGGCGCAGACGGAGCCATGACGCCGCTCGCCGACCAGGACGTCCGCGACTGGAACGACGAGCTTTGCATCCAGGCCGAGCGATTGCTTTCCAGCGCCGCAGCCCTGGCGCACCGGAACCGCCGCCCGCCCGGCCCGCGCGCGCTCCAGGCGGCCATTCATGCGGTGCACGCCGACCGACGTCGATCCGGCCTGATCGACTGGCGCGCCATCGTCGGTCTGTATGATGCGCTGCTGACCCTCCGCGACGATCCTGTGATCCACACCAACCGCGCCATCGCCGTGTCGGAGGTTCAGGGTCCGGCCGCGGCCCTGTCGCTTCTGGACGCCGCGCCTCAGCCTGCCTGGCTACCCTGGCGGGCCGCGCGCGCCGACATGCTGGCGCGTCTGGGTCGGGGGAGCGAGGCGGCGGCCGAATACGATGCAGCTCTCGCGCTGCGCCCCTCCCCTGCCGAAGCCCTATTCCTCGCCGCCCGCCGCGCTGCTAGCGTCGCGGCATGACTCGCACCCCGCTTCTTGCCGCCGCCGTCCTCAGCCTGACCCTCGCCGCCTGCGCCGGAGCGCCCAGCCAGCCGGCGATGAACCTCGACTTCTCGAGCAGCAACACCCAGGAAAACTGGAACGCCGGCAATGCGGCCTATCTGGTCATCAACGGTGCCAAGCGCGGCTGGACCACGACCGAGAGCGGCCTGCAATACCGCCGCGGCGGGGCGGCCAAACCCGACGGCAAGCAGCCGGTCGCGACCGATACGGTCAAGGTCCACTATCGCGGCACCTTCGTGGACGGGCGCGAGTTCGACAGCTCCTATGCCCGCAATGAGCCCGCGGAGTTCCCGCTGAACCGCGTGATCAAGGGCTGGACCGAGGGCGTGGCCCTGATGCGCGAGGGTGAAACCTTCGAGTTCGTCATTCCTGCCTCGCTGGGCTATGGCGACCGCTGGGTCGGCGGCGACGACCTGCCGCCCAACTCCACCCTGCTGTTCACGGTGGAGCTGCTGGAAGTCCAGCCCGCCACCTGAGGCCAGCATTACAGGATTGTAATCCTTTCGACCGTTCGCCGGGTTGACCCGCGCTGCCTGCCGTCGTGATCTCCGGCTCCCCGTTTTTTGCCGGAAGTGCCGAGATGATGCGTCCCCTGCCCCGCTTGCTGCTGTGCGCCTCCGCCAGTGCCGCCGCCCTGATCATGGCGGCACCTGCATGGTCCCAGACCGCGGTGCTGACGCAGCCGCAGGATGCGGCCCTGGCCCTGCCGCGCTCGCAGCCGGCCATACCGGCCCCGACTCAGGCGACCTTTCCAGGCGTGATCCGTTATGAGGCCGACGTCACCGACCGCGACCGGCGGATCATCAGCGTGCGCCAGACCATCCCCGTCCCCTCGGCGGGGCCTTTTACCCTGCTGTACCCCGAGTTCCTGCCCGGCAACCACGCCGATACGGGTCCAATCCAGCTGATCTCCGGATTGACGGTCACCGCGCCTGACGGCCGGCGGCTGGAGTGGCTGCGCGACACGGTCGAACCGCATGCCTTCCACCTAGACGTTCCCCAGGGCGTCACGGAGATCCGGGTCGAGTTCCAGTGGCTGACCCAGCCGGACGGCGGCCCCTGGCGGGTCGTCCAGACCCCCGGCATGGTCAATATGCAGTGGGAAAAGGCCGTTCTCTATCCGGCCGGCTATGCCGCCACCGGCATTACAATCGAGCCTTCGATCCGCCTGCCCGAGGGCTGGGGCTATGGCGTCGCCCTGGACACGGTGTCCAACGAAGGGGGTCTGGCCACCTTCGCACCGGTCAGCCTTTATACCTTGGTAGACAGCCCGATGTTCGCCGGGGCCCACTATCGCCGCTTTGCGCTGGACGCCGACGGGGCCTCGCCGGTGTATCTGAATGTGGTCGCCGACAAGGCGGAGCAGTTGGAACCCGCCGACGGATTGATCGGCAAGTTCGAGGCGATGGTGGTGCAGGCCGACCGCCTGTTCGGAGCCCGACCGTTCGACCGCTATGAATTCCTGGTCGGCCTGACCAGTCAGCTGGGCGGGATCGGGCTGGAGCACCACCGGTCGTCCGAGAACACCCTCGCGCCTGACTTCTTCAATCGCGGTACCGGCTCGCTGAGCTCGCGCCAGTTGCTGCCGCACGAGTTCGTTCACTCCTGGAATGGCAAATACATGCGGCCGGCGGACGAGCTGACCGCCAACTACAATGTCCCGACCCAGAACACCCTGATGTTCGTCTATGAGGGCCTGACGTCCTACTGGGGCGAGGTGCTGGCCGCCCGCGCCGGTCTGGCGACCAAGGACGAGACGCTGATCGGGTTGGCCGGTCATGCCGCCTTCTACGAGAACCAGCCGGGCCGCCAGTGGCGGGCGCTGCACGACACCCAGAACCACAATCTGCTGGGCTATCGCGTGCCGGGCAACTGGCCGTCCTGGATGCGGACGACCACCGACTATTACGACGAGGCCCTGCTGGTCTGGCTGGATGCGGACACGCTGATCCGCGAGGGCACCGGCGGCCGGCGCTCGCTCGACGATTTCGCCAAGGGTTTTTTCGGCCGCCAGAATGGCGAGGTCGAGACGCGAGGCTATACGTTCGAAGAACTGGCCGCGGCCCTGAACGCCGTGCATCCGTATGACTGGTCGGGCTTCCTGCGCGGGCGTCTGGATGCGGTCGGTCCGGACGCGAAGGCCCCGCTGGACGGCATCTCACGCGGCGGTTACCGTCTGGTCTATGTCGATACCCTGACCGAGGCCGAAAAGCGTATCCAGACCGGCTGGGCCAGCGACTTCCAGTATTCCCTGGGCTTCAGCCTGTCGTCGACCAATCGCATCGGTGGCGTGCGCTGGGGCAGTGTAGCCTATGAACAGGGGCTGGGCGCGGGCTGGGACCTGATCGCGGTGGGGGATCGCGCCGCATCGACCGAGGCGCTGCGCGAGGCGATCACGGCGGCCAAGGGCGGATCGGTGCCATTGACCCTGACGGTGAAGAACGGCGACCGCATCCGCACCCTGTCGATCCCCTATCACGACGGCCTGCGCTATCCGCGACTGGAGCGGGTAGAGGGGACGCCGGACGTGCTGGGCGACATCCTGGCCCCGCGACGCCGCTGAGCCCCAGACCTCCCCGCCGCTTCCGGTGGGGAGGTCTGGGACATGCCTACTTCAGCAAGGCCAGCAGGGCCTCGGCCGCACCTTCGGACGACGCCGGGTTCTGGCCGGTGACCAGCTTGCCGTCCGTCAGGACGTGCGGGGTCCAGTCCGCGCCGCGGGAATAATCGCCGCCGTTCTTCTTGAGCTCGTCTTCCAGCAAGAAGGGCACGACGTCCGTCAGACCGACAGCCTCCTCCTCGGTGTTGGAAAAGCCGGTGACCTTGCGGCCCTTGACCAGAAACTCGCCGTCCGGACCCTTTACATGGCGCAGGGCGGCGGGCGCATGGCAGACGGCACCCACCGGCTTGTCGGCCTTGGCGAAAGCCTCGATCAGGGCGATCGACGTCTTGTCCTCGGCCAGGTCCCACATCGGGCCGTGACCACCGGGATAGAAGACGGCGTCATAGTCCTCGGCCTTGATCTCTGACAGCGGATGGGTCGACGCCAGGGCAGCCTTGGCGTCGGCGTCGTTCTTGAACCGCTCGGTTGCCTCGGTCTGGGCGTCCGGCTCGTCGCTCTTGGGATCCAGCGGCGGCTGGCCGCCCTTGGGCGAGGCCAGGGTGATGTCGGCCCCGGCATCCTTCAGGACGTAATAGGGGGCCGCGAACTCCTCCAGCCAGAAGCCGGTCTTCTTGCCGGTGTCGCCAAGCTGGTCGTGCGACGTCAGGACCATCAGGATTTTCATGGGGTCAGCCTTTCGGGTTCGGGGAGAGACGGCATGTGGGAAGCCCACGCCGTCGATGCCACGACCCAAACGAAAACAGGCCCGGAGGTTTCCCTCCGGACCTGCTCATTTCGCAATGCCCTCAAGAAGCGAGGCTCCGCGAGCTTCGCGCTAGGGCACTAAAAAGTTCAGATCTTACTTGATCTGGACCTTGGCACCGGCTTCGGTCAGCTTCTTGGCGACTTCGTCGGCGTTCTGCTTGGAGACGTTCTCGACGACGTTCTGAGGAGCGCCTTCGACCAGGTCTTTGGCTTCCTTCAGACCCAGGTCCGAACGCACGCCGCGCACTTCCTTGATCACGTTGATCTTCTTGTCGCCACCGTCCAGCAGGACGACGGTGAACTCGGTTTGCTCTTCGGCAGCTTCAGCCGGAGCAGCAGCGCCACCACCGGCCGGCATGGCCATGGCGACGGGAGCGGCGGCGGACACGCCCCACTTTTCTTCCAGCATCTTGGACAGCTCGGCGGCTTCCAGGACGGTCAGGGCGGACAGGTCTTCAACGATTTTGGCGAGATCGGCCATTGGGATTTTCCTTCGGAGGATAGGGGTTCAGATAGAGAGGTTGCAGAGATGAAAGTGGCGAGATGCCTTACGCGGCGTCCTTGGTGGCATAGGCGTTGAACACGCGTGCCAGTTGGCCGGCAGGGGCTTGAACCACGCCGGCGATCTTGGTCGCAGGTGCGTTGAGCAGGCCCAGCATCGAAGCGCGGATCTGATCCAGCGACGGCAGTTTGGAGAGAGTCTCCACGCCCTTCGCGTCCAGAACCTTGTCACCCATGAAGCCACCCAGGACGACGAACTTGTCGTTGGCCTTGGCGTATTCGGCGGTGACCTTGGCAGCCGTCACCGCGTCGTCGGCATAGGCGATGCCCACGGGACCCTTGAACAGGCCGTGGTAGTCGCTGCCGTCTTCGGCTTCGAGCGCCTTGAGCGCCAGGCGGTTCTTGACCACCTTGAACGTGCCGCCCGCTGTACGCAGGCGACCCCGCAGGTCTTCCATATCCGCAACGGTCAGACCCAGGTTGTGGGTCACGACCACGGCACCCGCGTCGGCAAAAACGCCCTTCAGCGTTTCGATCGACTCGGCTTTTTGTGCGCGATCCATTGCGGTCTCCAGTCTAGCATTCGCCGCCGGGCTTATTCCCGAACGGCGGTTGGCCAAAGCACCGCGCATCGCTGCGAGGCGTTCGGGCCGGTCGTATTGTCCGAAGGAGGCTTGCGATCCCGACCTGACCGGATACCGGTCGCGTCTGGCGTCGTCTGCATCCCCATCTCCCCACGGCGTCAGAGGGCTCTCTGACATTTATGGCCTGGGTGACCCCCAGACCCCGAAGTTCTCGGACAGGACCGTCAGAACCGGTAAGGTCCAGACGGCGAAGGGGCGCTCTATACACGGCTCGCCGTCAAACTCAAGCGCCGCCTCTTCACAAGCGGCGTCGAAGGCGCTCACATCCCCCGAACGGGAGCGACACCATGACTGAGTCCATCCAGACCACCGCACCCGAGGCCACAGGCCGCGACAGTCTGGGCCGTGCCGCCTCGCCGCTGTTGTTTCCGATCAGATTAGGCATCGGCGCAGTGCAGGGGCTGGCCTTGTGGTGGCTGTATCAAGCAGCAGATATGAGCTTGATATCCGGACGAGACATAGTGCGCGGTTGGCCCGCCAGCGAACCGACGCTTTTTGCGCCTTTGGTGCTGATTTTTCTCTCCGTGCCAGTTCTGCTGCTTGCCGGGGTTGGGCGGATGCGCTGGCGAACCCTGACAATCTGGGCCATCGTCGCCGCGGTCGTCCTGGCCCTGCTCGGCTGGCACGATGTGGCGCGTCAGAGTGCCGAAACCCTGCGCTATCCGCCTTTTTTCACTGCACCCCTGTTCCTGTTCGGCGCCGCTGCCCTGTTCATCGGCCACCATCTGATCCTGCCTGCGGACACGGAACGGCGCTGGATCGCGACCTTCCCTGGCTATTTCGATACGGCGTGGAAGGCCGGGGTACAGCTAGGTCTGTCCATCGGTTTCACAGGGGCTTTCTGGCTGCTGCTCCTGCTGGGATCAGAACTGTTCAAGATCATTGGCCTGCCATTCCTCAGCAATCTGATCGGCGAGGAGTGGTTCACCATCCCCTTGACCTGCCTGGTCTTCCCGGTAGCAGTTCACCTGACAGACGTGCGCGACGGCCTGATCCGGGGCGTGCGGACCGTCGTGCTGATGCTGCTGTCCTGGCTTCTGCTGGTCATGACGGTGCTGGTCGCGGGTTTCCTTGTCGCACTGCCCTTCACCGGCCTTCAGGGTCTGTGGAACACCGGCAGTGCCACCGCCCTGGTCCTGTCGGCCGCCGCCGCGCTCATCATCCTGATCAACACCGCCTATCAGGATGGCCGCCCCGACAACCTGCCGCCCGCGGTCCTTCGCATTGCCGTCCGCGTCGCCGCCGTCCTGATCACGCCATTGGTCATCCTGGCCTTCTGGGGTTTGGCCCTGCGCATCGGCCAGCATGGCCTGACGCCGGACCGGATCATCGCCCTGGCCTGCGCGGTCGTGGGCCTGGCCCATGCTGTCGGCTACGGTTACGCCGCCCTGCGCCCTTTCTGGCAACACGACGCCGCCTGGATGACCCCGCTGGAGCGCACCAACATTTCAGGTGCCGTCCTGGCCGTCGCCCTGATCCTGGCCCTGTTCAGCCCCCTGGCCGACCCCAGCCGCTTGTCCGTCAATGATCAGCTCGCCCGGCTGGAGCGTGGCGCGGTCGCTGTCGACCAGTTCGACTTCCGCTTCCTGCGGTTCGAGAGCGGCAAGGCGGGGCTGGAGGCGTTGGACCGCCTCTCCGGCTCGACCGATGTAGATGTGGCACGTCGCGCCAAAAACGCTGCTGCCACGACGGATCGCTACGACGATGCCCTTACCGGCGAGCCCAAGCGCACGCCGGTCTTCGAGGTCTGGCCTGCCGGAACAACCCTGCCCCCCGACTTCATTTCCGGCGTCGGAACGAGGGACGACCGCTATCACTGCACTGTGGAGACCCCCTGCCTGGCGCGACTCATCGACTTGAACAGTGACGGCGCTACCGAGGTTTTGACCACCAGCACAGGGTTGATCACGCTCTGGCACCGTCAAGCGAACGGCCAGTGGAGCGATCTTGGCCACTATGTTTCGCGTTGCGGAAGCAGGAGGGCCGACGGTGCCTCGCGCGACATACTCAAATCGGACCAACTCAGCGGCGTTGCCCCTGAATGGGCCGATCTGCAAATCGACGGAGAACGACTGGAAGCTCGACCCAGCTTGTCTTGTTTGGAGGCAAGCGTGCAGCCTCCTGCGACCGCCCGTTAACCCCCCGCTCACCCTTCTCGACCACCCGATCTTCACCTTGTCGGGCCTAAAACGTCCCGGAATGAGCCAGTCCCGCTGAACGAGGACCGGCCACGTTTTGTGATGTCTTAAGGGTGTTTCCGCATGGCCAAGACCGTTCTGGTGGTCGACGACGATCCGACCCAGCGCCGCCTGGCCCAGGCTGTACTGGAGCGTGAAGGCTATGCCGTCGTCCATGCCGAAAGCGGTGGCGAGGCGATCGACCGCCTGACCAAGGGCGGCGGGGCCGATGTGGTCTTGCTGGACATGGTCATGCCGGGCATGAGCGGGATGGAGGCCCTGGCCGAGATCCGCACCGCCGGCGTCACAACGCCCGTGATCGTCCTGACCGCCAACGGCGGAGTGGACGCCGTGGTCAAGGCCATGCAGGCGGGCGCCCAAGACTTCTTCGTCAAGCCGGTGTCGGCCGAACGCCTGCTGGTCGGCGTCTCCAATGCCCTTCAGATGACCCGGCTGACGGCCGAGGTCGGGCGCCTGACCAAGCGCGTCTCCAACCGCTCCTCCTTCGACGATCTGGTCGGCGATAGCCCGCCCATGCGCATGGTCAAGGCCATGGGCACACGCGCCGCCAAGTCCGGCATTCCGGTCCTGATCACGGGCGAGAGCGGCGTCGGCAAGGAAGTCATCGCCCGCGCCCTGCACGGCGCTTCAGATCGTTCGGGCAAGCCCTTTGTCGCCGTCAACTGCGGGGCCCTGCCGTCCAACCTGATCGAGTCCATCCTGTTCGGCCACGAAAAGGGGGCCTTCACCGGGGCCCACGACAAACACCTGGGCAAGTTCCAGGAGGCCAACGGTGGCACCCTGTTCCTGGACGAGATCGGTGAGTTGCCTCTCGATATGCAGGTCAAGCTGCTGCGCGCGCTGCAGGAGGGCGAGGTCGATCCCGTCGGGGCAAAACGCTCGGTCAAGGTCGATGTCCGCATCGTCTCGGCCACCAATCGCGACCCGGCCCAGCAGGTCAAGGAAGGCGCCTTCCGCGAGGATCTGTTCTATCGCCTGAACGTCTTCCCCATCGAGGCCCCGGCCCTGCGCGACCGGCGCGAGGACGTCCCGGCCCTGGTCGACCACTTCATCGCCCGCTTCAATGCCGAGGAAGGTCGCCGCGTCACCGGCTGCGCGCCCGAAACAATGGCGATGCTGACGGCTTTCGACTGGCCCGGCAACGTCCGCCAGCTGGAGAACGCCGTCTACCGCGCCATCGTCCTGGCCGATGCGCCCTTCCTTCAACCCCACGACTTCCCGGCCATCTCCGGCATGGCCGCGCCTCTTCTTCCTCCGGTGGGAGAGGTGGATCGACGCCCAGGCGGCGAGACGGAGGGGGCAATGGCAAACGCCGTCGCCGCAGCGCCCGACAGCCCCATTCGCATCCTCGACGACCGTGGCCACCTTCGCACCCTGGAAGAGATCGAACGCGACCTGATCCAGCACGCCATCGAGGTCTATGCCGGCCACATGTCCGAGATCGCCCGTCGCCTCGGCATCGGTCGCTCCACCCTGTATCGCAAGGTCCGCGAACAGGGTCTGGAGGACGTGCTGCGCGAGGTAGGCTAGCGCACAGCCAGCTCCGCTTGCACGACATGCCGCCCTGCCGACGGCAGTGCTCGTGGCTCGGCCGTCACCATCCACAGCCCTATCCCCTGTCATATCGGCGGAGGGGCAGATTACGTCCCCATCTGGCGCATCATGGGTTTATGCGTCGGCGAATGAACGCCCTCGCCAGCTTCCCCTCGCCGCTCGATTCCGCGCCTGTCGCCGCCATGCCCCACAATCTGGAGGCCGAGCAGGCGCTGCTGGGCTCGCTGATGTTCGACAATGCCGTGTTCGAGCGGCTGTCGGACCGCCTGCGGGGCACCCATTTCTACGAACCGTTTCACCAACGACTGTACGACGCCATCGAGGATCACATCCGCCAGGGCATGCTGGCCGAGCCGACCATCCTGATGGAGCGGTTCAAGCAGGATCCGGCCTTTCAGGAGTTTGGCGGCCTGCGCTATCTGGCCGATCTGGTGGACCGCGCCCCACCCGCCGCCAATGCGCCCGACTATGCCCGCGTTGTCTACGACCTGGCCCTGCGCCGCGACCTGATCCGCATCGGCGGCGAGATCATCCATCAGGCCCCTCAGCCCGAAACCCCTGCCATCGACCAGATCGAGGGGGCCGAGCAGCAACTCTACTCCCTGGCCGAGACCGGCAAGCCGTCTTCCGGCTTCGTCAGCTTTTCCAATGCCCTGTCCGGCGCGGTTCAGATGGCCGCCGAGGCCTATCAGCGCGACGGCAAGCTGGCCGGTCTGGCCACGAACCTCGATGACCTGGATCAGAAGCTCGGTGGTCTGCACCCCTCCGACCTGCTGATCCTCGCGGGGCGTCCGTCGATGGGCAAGACGGCGCTGGCCACCAACATCGCCTTCAACGTCGCCCGCAACTATCGCTGGGAGCCGACGCCGGAGGGGCGCAAGACGGTCTCGGGTGGGGTCGTGGCCTTCTACTCCCTGGAAATGAGCGCCGAACAGCTGGCCATGCGGATCCTGGCCGATGCGTCTGGCGTGTCGTCCGACAAGCTGCGCAAGGGCGAGATCAACGCCTCCGACTTCGGCAAGATCAGGGATGCCGCCGTCGAGATCGGCGAAAGCCCGCTCTACATCGATGCGACCGGCGGCCTGTCGATCGCAAAACTGGCCGCCCGCGCGCGCCGTCTGAAGCGGATGGAGCACGGCCTCGATTTGATCATCGTCGACTACCTGCAGCTGGTCACCGTCGGCGAAGGCGGCAACCAGAAGAACCGCGTGCAGGAAGTGTCCGAGATCACCGGCGGGCTCAAGGCCCTGGCCAAGGAGCTGTCGGTGCCGATCATCGCCCTGTCGCAGCTGTCGCGTCAGGTCGAGCAGCGCGAGGACAAGCGGCCGCAACTGTCCGATCTGCGCGAGTCTGGCTCGATCGAGCAGGACGCCGACTGCGTCATGTTCGTCTATCGCGAAAGCTACTACCTCGGCCGCGCCGAACCGCGCGAGGGCACTGAAGAGCACCTGAAGTGGCAGGAAGACATGGACCGGCTGGAGCACCAGGCCGAAGTCGTCATCGGCAAGCAGCGCCACGGCCCCATTGGCATCGTCAAACTGTCCTTCGACGCCGATACCACCAAGTTCGGCAACCTGGCCCAAGGCCAGCAGTACGACAGTTATGGTGACTGAGAACGCCGGTCTTGACACCCTGCCGGGCTTTCGGATTAGGCTGACGCGGCAACCGCGCCGGGGGAGGTGCGGTCGTTCGGGGGAAGTCTCATGCGTATCGTCGTCGCCGCGCTCGCCGCGCTGTCTCTGGCCGCCTGCGCCACCACGCCGGTGCCGAATGCACGGCCGCTGAATGACAGTCAGATCGCCGCGATCGGCCCAACCACCTTCACCGTGGTCGAGGACAACAACGGCGTCGCCAAGACCTGGTTCGCGCAGGACAGTTCGGCCGCCGGGGCCCAGTTCGGCCTGATCGGCGCCCTGGTCTCGGCCACGATGGACGCCATCATCAACTCCTTCCCGGCGCGTCGCGCGACCAACACGGCCAATGAGATCGCCGAAGTCATGCCGGTCGATTCGCTGAATGCGTCTCTGGCCGGCCATCTGCGTCGCCAGATGGACCCCACGCCACCGGCCAATGCCGTCGTCGTCTCGGACGTAACCACGGTCCAGCGGCTGGAAGTGCCGACGCCGGCCAATGACGCGGTCGAAGTCACGTCGGCCTACACACTGTCAGAAGACGCCTCGACGCTGCAGATCGTCTTCACCCTGACCTATGCCAATACCGAAGTGCCGTACGTCACGCCCTACACCTTCGCGAAGTCGCCCCCGAGCAGCGAGCTGACGGGGCCGACCTATCGCAACACCTTCACCTATTTCTCGCGCCAACTGCCGGTGCCGGAACTGACGCCCGAGCTGCGCGAACGCCTGATCGCCTCGGTGCAGGAGAACTCCCGCGACGAGAACGGGGCCCTGCCGGTCGAGGGCACCGACGCCTACAAGGCCATGACCAAGGAGATGGAGCAGGCCACCGACGACAACCTGACCAAGGGCGAGATCTCGATCTTCCTGGCGCGCGAGTGGATCAAGGACAACGGTGCCCTGCTGCGCGCCGAAGTCGACAATGCCCATCGCCTGCTGGCCCGATATGCCCTGATCGACATGAATCGCACCGCCATTCCCAGCCTGGAAGGTCAGGACGAACTGGTGGAGACCCTGCCCGACGGCCGCACGGTTCGCCGCGTGGGCGCAGGGGTGCAGGCCGGCTCCTACATCTCCTCGCCCGCAGGGGTGACCAGCTTCACCACCTTCGGCAACACCATGAGCATCGCCAAGGTCCACTCCGAACGGATCGAACAGATTCGCACCGCCGCCCGAGCCGCCGCCCGCGCGCGTTGAACCGGTCATGACACTCCGCAAGCCCGCACGCGCCTGCGCCGCCCTCGCCTTGCTGGCCCTGGGCGGCTGCGTCAGCGGCGTCGATTATGTGCCGATCAGCGACAAGTCCTTCTTCGGTTACAGCGACCGGCCGAACGCGGACGGCGGCCACACCGTTCGCGTTGAGCTCCTGGATGGTGGCCTGGCCATGGAATACTGGAACCGACGGGCGTCGGAACTCTGCGACGGCAAGGTGGCCCGCAAATCGATGCACACGGCCCTTCGCCCCACCGCGCACTACGACAACTATGGTGCCCGGCCTGGCCACTACATCGTCGAAGGCTACGTCTATTGCGAAACGCCAGCGTCGGCGACGGGGCAGGCCGAACCGGCCGCCTGACATCCCATTGGCCTTGTCGCAACTACCTTAGAGTCCGACATCACGAAGTTCGACACTCTGGCCCAGGGCCAACAGTACGACAGCTACGGGGATTGAGCGTCAGATCGGTCATCGCGTGACAGTTCCGCGTCGGCCGCATGCCGGGCACTGACTAGTCGCAATGCTGTCGAGGTCGACCCAGTCTCATCAATATGTTTTGCGGCGTCGTTGAAGATCGCGTGAACCTCAGCACTGTCGCCTGCAAGGGCGGCTAACATCATCAATTCCTCTGGATCAGCCGACGCCCAGTCGCTAGGCACCGCTCGCAAGCGCAGCAGCAGTGCTCTGGCATCCGATGTGGCTCGGCGTTGTTGCAAGACTGGAACGATGAGCTTCAGTTGATAGTCGATGCGGGGCTCCGCCAACCATGTGGGGTCGGGAGCCCTGCCCGCTTCAAGCTCAGCCAGATAGCGATCTCGGCTCGCCAGGAAGCCTAGGGCGAGAGCCTCCTCTACCACGCCGAGTTCATAAAGGCGCTGAACCGGCCAGGTCCCAAACCCGTTCGCCATCTCGGCAGCTTGGGCAGGTGTGGCCGACGCAGACTCCGAGCTGCCAGAGATTCGTTCTGCTACAGCAAGAGCTGTCAGCATCGAGCCGTCTCGAGCAGCATTCAAGCTTTGCGTCCGGTCGCCTGCTGCCTCATAGGCCCAAGACGCCAGGCCGAAATCGTTGGTGCGCTGCTCCGGCGAACGATCCGTGGCTCGCCCCCTCAATACCATTGCATCTCCCAACGCCCGAAGTTCATCGACTGCCCCTGCCGCCTTCAGCGCTTCTGGACCTTCCTCAGCCCATGGGAAATGCTCGCCATCAAGAAGGATCGCCGCCAGCACACGAGCAGCAGCGTCTCGGTCATAGTTGTTGTGCAGTCGCGCCTGGTCGATTTCGATACGAATTGCAGAGGCTGAATAGTTCTTCGCTCGCTCACCGCCGCTGGTCATGAACGCGTCTGCGACACGCCAATTGTGAGCGATGCGGGCGGCCACGCTCGCAAACGAAGCTCGTTCATCGTTATTCCACCGCCCAGAGACAGAGACTTCAGTGACAAGTCGATCGACAATATCCTCTCGACCCGCAGAGCTAGCAGCGTGCACGAGCATCTGCCGTAGCCCGATGTCGCCGACCGGCTCGCGCATGGCGATGGTCCACAGTCCGCTGGCGCGTGCGTCTCCCGGCAGGCCAGAGTCGTAAAAGGAAACGTCGCTGAATAGGGCCAGCACTCGCTGCGCTTCCGATGAAGACAAGCCCTCATGGCCCTCGCCGGACGCTATTCGTGCCGCAAGCTCCGCAGTTCGTCGTTGCCGAGTGGGCGCGTTACGACGAACGGCGGCGACAGCACCGGCCGCAATCAGATCGTTGAGTTCAACCTCGCCCTCTTCGGAACGCGCCGCCGCCAACTCCGTGACACAAGCAACCGGCTCGACTGACGCGGCACAGCTGGCATAGGTGCGGGCTGGAGCTTGTGGCCCCGTGGACTGCGCCAGGCCCATCATCAGGAGTAGGCTGAGCAGCATTCAAGTCGCTCCAAATCAGCGCATTTCCACTCGCCGAGTACCGGCGGGGATCGACAGTGCCGATCCCTCCCACGCCGCCGTCCGACCGTCTATCCGCACCCGCGCAGGCGGCGTCTCGCCGGTCGGCCACTGGATGACGAAGCCGCCCGGCGGGCTGACCTCGGGGCCCAGGGTCAGCACATAGCCCTGACCCTCCTGCTTCAGGCGATAGGTCAGCGGGCCGTAGGCGGTGCGGACGCCTTCGACGCCCACGCCCTCTCCCGCGAGCCAGCCGGTCGGTATGCCCGCGGCCAGGACGAGGGCGTGGTCGCGGTCCCGCTCATAGACCAGCAGGTCCAGCGTCGAGCGGATATAGTCCGAGCTGATCCAGGCATGGGGCATGTCGCCGATGAAGCGCGGCTCGCGCGCGTCGCGTCCGACCACCTCGGCCCAGCCGTTCCAGGCGATGGGGCGCATGTCAGCGAAGTAGAAGTCCAGCGCCCTGAGCGCCTCCTCGCGTCGGCCCAGCCGCACCATGGCCCCGACGTTGCGCAGCTCATAGGGGGTGTAATCCTTCCACGCTTGGCGGTTCTCCTGGCGGGCCGTGAAGTTGTCCCACCACTTGTCGAAGGTCCCGGTCAGAAGCTCGGGCGGCAGGTCGTCGATCAGCCCGCCGGGCGACAGTCCGATGGTGGTGGAGGTGGCGTCGAAGTCGCCCCTGTCCGCCGCGCCCGCTATCCAGTCGATGCCGTGGACCTGGGCCGTCGCGCGGATCGAGGCCATGATGTCGGCCTTGAACTCGGCCTCTGACGCCCGGATGCGTGCTGCCGCCTCGGTGTCGCCCAAGGTCTCGGCAATGAAGACGGCGTCGCGGTATCCCAACAGGCCCCAGAAGTCGTCCCAGTAGGAATAGGCCGGACGGTCCGAATAGCCTTCGTGGCTGATGGTCGGGGGCAGCAGGCCGAACAGGTGCCGCTTGTCCGCCGCCTGGAACTCGGCCGTGCGGGTCGAGGTCCGCAGAGTGTCCATATAGCCGATGGCGGCCTGAACCTGGGGCCAGACCTGCCGCAGCAGGGCTTCGTCGCGGGTGTAGCGATAGGTTTCGGCGGCCAGGAAGACGAACTCGCCGTGGCTGTCGTTCTCCGGAACCGGATCGGCCCCGCGTGCATCGACGCAGCACGGCACCTTGCCGTTGTCGAAGACATAGGGGGCGTACCAGCGCAGGTAATCCGCCGACAGATCCGCATGCCCCAGCCGGTTCAAACCCTCGGCCATCATTGCCCCGTCGCGGATCCAGCTGCGGTTATAGCTGCGGGTGCCCGGCTGCAGGATCGGCCCCTGACGCGACATCAGCATCTGGGCCAGAGAGGAGCGCATGACGTCCTCGATCCGTTGAGCCTCGGGCGGCAGCGTGAGGTCAAACCGGTCCATCTTCTCGCGCCATGTGCGGGCGACGCGGTCCTCGACGGAATCGAACACAGCCTCGACCGAGCCGGTCGCCGGCAACGTCGGCAGGTCGCCGGACAGCGCCGACACCCAGCCGAAGGTGCGGGTTTCGCCGGGCTGGAGCGTGACCTTGTAGAGTTGGGCTCCGGCCATCAGGCCATCGTCGTATTCCGCCCCGCCTTCACCCATAAACTCATGATGGGTCGCATCGGCCAGCAGGCTCTGCGGGTCGGAGCCAGCATCAAATCTGGATGCGAGAAAGAGGTCAGCGGCGACAAGCGATTGGACGGCGATCTGGTCGTTGAGGGTCATTCGGGACCCGGTCATTTCAATCTTGTCGATCGGCCCGACACCGCCCGGCGTCGTCAGGAACTGACGCGGCCCATTGACCTGATAGGGCCGTGCCATCAGAGCCAGCGTCAGGGTCTGTGCCCGGCTGGACGTGTTGGTCAGGGCATAGCGGCCGTAAAGCTGTGCCGCCTCGGGCGCGCCGTCGGCAAAGGCGGTCGTGGTCAAAGTCCATCCGTCGGAGGTCCAGGTGACCGACGGGATCGGCAGGTCGTCGTCGCGCAGGCTCTGGGTGATATTCACATCCGCCCAGGTCACCAGCCTTCCGTTGTCCAGCACGAACGGCTCGATCGACGGTCCGCCACGGCGCAGTTCGATGGCCCCGTCCTCGCCGATCAGGCCGCTCTCGCCACCACCGTCGACCCCGACCAAGGTCCAGTAGGGCTGTTCGCCGTGGAAGCCGCGCGGATACAGGCCGCGACGGCTCTCGCCGGCCACGGCGGTGATGAAGGTGGTCGCCGTCTCGCCGAACGACAGGGGTTCGATCTCGATCTCCGACAGGCCGTAGGCGGCGGCCTCCGTGACGCCCAGCCGCTGGCCAGCACCGGCCTGACCGACCACTGTGGATGTC
Source organism: Brevundimonas vancanneytii (assembly GCA_943372125.1). Taxonomy (GTDB): domain Bacteria; phylum Pseudomonadota; class Alphaproteobacteria; order Caulobacterales; family Caulobacteraceae; genus Brevundimonas; species Brevundimonas vancanneytii_D. The sequence goes on along the minus strand of CALRXI020000018.1, from coordinate 4,398 downwards.
GACTGCGGAGCCTTGAGATCCAGCCGCAACCAGCGGGCCGAGGCTTCCGTCGTGCGCAGCCAGTCGATGCCGCCGTCGCCGCCTGTCACTTGAGCCAGCTCACGCCAGTCACGCCCATCGGACGAAGCCATGACCGCATAGTCGGTCGCCGCGCCACGTTCGGCCCAGCGCAGGGTCAGGCCGCCGAACTCGCGCTCATAGCCGAGGTCCAGCGTCAGGCTCTGCGCGCCCGCCGCCTCGGTCCGCCAGACGGTGGTCGGGTCGCCGTCGACGGCCAGACCGGCCAGACTGCGCCCCGCTTCGCTCGACGCCTCGGCCAGCGGGCGTGGCGGCACCGACGGCTCGGGCGGCAGCTCGCGCAGCTCCAGTTGATCGACCTCGATCCAGCCCTGGCCGCCCTCGCCCGCGGTGATGACGAATTCGATCCGCTCCGCACCGCGGAAGGTCCGGTCCGGGTTCGGGCCCCAGGCCCAGATGACCTGGCGCTTCTTGATGACATAGCGGGTCCAGTCGCCGGTCGCCTGGAACGCTCGCACCTGACGCCAGTGGACGTTCTCGCCCGAGGCGTCGGTGAACTTGATCTCCAGCGTGTTGGGCCGCATCTCGCCGCGCAGCCAGAAGCTGATCTCATAGTTCTCGGGCACCGCCAGATCGATCGACCGGGCCGTGAAGGCATAGCCGGACCGGCCATTGAAATCATAGTCCAGCCGCATGGCCTGGCCGTCATGACCGGGCACGGCACTGATCCGCGAGGATACGTCGGTGGAGGCGTCGGCGCTCCAAGGCGTCAGGGTCTCGAAGGCGTCGAGGGTGCGGGTGGACTGGGCGTGGGCGGGCAGAGCTATGGCCAGCGCCAGAAGTACCCCCAGCATTCCTCTCCCCTTGGGGGAGGGGGACCGCGAAGCGGTGGAGGGGGCAAACTTCAAACTCAGGCGCATACGGCGAACCCCCTCCACCATGCTGCGCATGGTCCCCCTCCCCCGATGGGGGACGAATGCGACAAAACCGATCACCCCTTCACACTCCCCGCCAGCATGCCGCGGATGTAGTAGCGTTGCAGCGCCAGGAAGAGGATCAGCACCGGCGCGACCGTGATCACGGCCCCCGCCATCATCAGCTCGATATCCTGCACGTGCTCGCGCGACAGGGCGGCCAGCGCCACGGGCAGGGTATAGTTGGACTGGTCCGTCAGGATGATCAGCGGCCACAGGAAGTCGTTCCAGCTGCCCAGGAAGACAAACAGGGCCAGGGTCACGATGATGGGCTGAAGGGTCGGCAGGACCACGCGGCGGAAGATCTGCCCTTCGGACGCGCCGTCGATGCGGGCCGCCTCCAGCATCTCGTCGGGGATGCTGAGCGCATACTGCCGCACCAGGAACAGGCCGAAGATCGACGCCAGCCACGGCACCAGTGCCCCGGCATAGGTGTTCACCAGCCCCACCGACTTCAGCATCAGGAACAGCGGCAGGGTCCCGATCTGGGCCGGCACGACCAGGGCCCCGACCAGGATCTGAAACACGCGATCCCGCCCCTTGAACGCCAGCTTGGCGAAGGCGTAACCGGCGGGCACGGTGAAGGCCAAAGCCAGGGCCGTGGCCAGCGATGCCAGGGCAAAGCTGTTCCACAGATACCGCCCCATGCCTTGGGTCACGAACAGGTCGCGGTAGTGCTCCAGCGTCCAGGTCTTGGGCAGCAGCGGCGGCGGGAAGGTCGCCGCCTCACCCGTGGACATGAAGCTGACCGACAGCATCCAGACGAGCGGGAAGAGCACCAGCAATGCGATCAGCGCCACGCCGATATTCAGGATGACGGTCTTCAGACGACGGGCGCTCATTCGTAGGCCCCCAGACGCTTCGCCACGTCCAGTTGGACCAGCGTCACTGCCAGGATGCACAGGAACAGCACAAAGGCGACGGCGCTGGCGGAGCCCAGGTTCCACCATTTGAAGCCCTCTTCATACATGAAGTAGAGCACCGTCACGGTCGATTGCGCGGGGCCACCTTGCGTCATCACATAGGGCTCGGCGAACAGCTGGAAGAAGCCCGCGACCGAGATGATCGACACCAGCAGCAAGGTCGGGGCGATGGCAGGCAGGGTGACGTGGCGGAACTGCTTCCACGGCCCGGCCCCGTCGATGCGCGCGGCCTCGTACAGGTCGTCCGGCACGGTCTGCAGCACGGCCAGGAAGATCAGCATGTTGTAGCCGAAGATCTTCCACACCACGAACATCAGGATGGCCGGGATGGAGGTCAAAGGCTGGCCCAGCCAGTCCACCGGCGGGATACCCACCGCTCCGATAGCCCAGTTGATGACGCCGTATTTGGTGTGCAGCAGGTAGTTCCACAGGACCGCCGTGGCCACCAGAGTCGTCACGAAGGGGGCGAAGAAGGCCACCCGCCAGATCGGTCGCCACTTGATCACCCGCGCGTTCAGGATCACCGCCGCCGCCAGCGACATCGTGATCGACAAGGGCACTCCGATGACCGTGAACACGCCCGTGTTCTTCATCGCCGTCCAGAACAGCGGATTGGTGAACAGCCGCTCGTAGTTCTGCAGCCCCACGAACCGCATGTTGCCGATGTCGGCCAGGGCGTAGATGTCGAAATCGGTCAGGCTGAGCAGCAGCGCAGCGAAGACCGGGATGGCAAAGAAGACGGCGATGGCGATCAGGGCCGGAGCCACGAAGCCCCAGGCGGCGCGTTCGCGCGAGCGGGGCGTGCCCGGCCTGCGGTCCTCCCTGGTGTTCAGGGGCGGGATGGGCTGTGCAGTCACTGCGCCCTCCCCTGTTCGATCATCCAGCGGCGCTTTTCCAGCAGACGATCGGCCCGGCGGTCGATCTCGGCCCCGGCCGTGGTGGGCGTGTATTCGCCGCGGACCATGCGTTCGGCGACGATCTGCATCTCGGTGACGATCCGCTCCCACTCCGGCACCTTGGGCACGGCCCTGGCACGCGACAATTGGCCCTTGAAGGCGGCAATATAGGGGTCGCCCGCCACCGTCGGGGTGGCCCAGGCACTCTCGCGCGCGGGCAGATTGCCGGTGATGCCGTTGAACCGCGCCTGAACCGCCGGATCTGACAGGTAGCGCACCAGCTTCCAGGCCGCCTCCTGATGCGGCGACGACCGATAGACCACCAGCGACGAGCCACCCGGAGCCGAGGCCCCCGGCCCGTTCCGTCCGGGCACGCCGGACGTCATCCACCGCGTGGTCGGGGCCAGGCGCGTCTTGAAGTCGCCGATGCTCCAGGGACCGGAGAAATAGAAACTGAAATAGCCGCGCTCGAACTCGGTCCAGACGTTGGAAATCTGCGTCGATGACGCCAATGGGGCCAGGCCCTCGTCGAACAGGCTCTTGTAGAAGGCCAGCGCCGCCACGAACGACGGGCTGGAAAAGTTGCCGCGAGTGTCACGATCACGCAGCAGGGGCTCGGTCCCCTGCAGACCGAACGTCAGCAGTTGCTCGAACTCATTGACCGGCAGCAGCACCGCATAGTTTCCGGGCCCGGCCACGCGCTTGACCGCATGCATGGCCTGTTTCCAGCTCTCCCAGGTCTGGGGCACGGCGTCGTAGCCTGCCCGCTCCAGCAGGTCGCTGCGACAAAAGATCAGGCGGGTGTCGACATACCAGGGCGTCGCCATTGGCTGGCCGTTGATCTGGTTGGTTTCCAGCACCGCCGGAAACTGATCGGTCAGCAGGTCGTCGGCAAAGCCCGGCAGGGGGCTGATCGCGCCGATGGCCGTCATTTCCGACACCCAGGTGTTGCCGACCTGGCTGAGGTCCGGCAGCGACGAACCGGCATAGGAGGTCAGCAGCTTGGAGTGCGCCGCCGTCCACGGCAGGGCCTGCACCTCCACCGTGATGCCAGGGTTCAGCCGCTCGAACTCCGGCAGCAGTTGGCCGACATTGGTCGCCTCCGACCCCATGGCCCAGAAGCGCAGGCGGGTGGTGCCGTTGTCGCGCGGACCACACCCCGTCAGCCCGGCCGCGCCCGCACCGGCCAGCAGGGCCAGCGCCGTCCTGCGATCCGGGCGGAACAGGCTCATCCGCGACCCAGCCAGGCCCCGGTGAAGCCTGCCCGCTTCAGCCCGCGCGTCAGGTTCGGCTCGCCGCGCATGCGGCTCCAGACGATGTCGCTGCGGTGGTTCTCGATCTGGATGACGATCGGGCCCTGGTCGATGCCCAGATAGTCGCCGTCGATCCAGCCGACGTTCGGCACGATCCTGCCATGCAACAGCGGTGCCTGATGCACCGTCAGCGTCGGGTTGAAGGCGTCGAGGAAGCCGTACCGGGTATAGACGTCCGGATACTGCGCCTTCATCGCCTTCAGACAGGCCGTGACCTCGGCGGGGGCGAACGGCAGGGACGACATGGCAGCGGTGGGGGCGATCGTGCCGTCGT
>CALRXI020000017.1:0-38097 GCA_943372125.1 Brevundimonas vancanneytii | reverse complement strand
TGACGCGCCAGGAGATCGAGGCCCTGATCGGCCCGCTGCATACGGCAGGGGAGGGGCACCGGTCCCCTGGTCGCCTGACCCTGCACTATGCCCCAGACGCCCCCGTCCGGATCGAGGCGACGGAGCGGCGACATGGCGAAATCCTGCTCGGATTCGGTCCCGGCGTGGGCGATTCCCGCTGGAGCCTGAGCCCCTCCGGCGACGTGCGCGAGGCGGCGGCCAACCTGTTTCGCCTGCTGCGCGAGGCCGATCGCGACAGGCCCGCTGGCATTGCGGTGTCGCCTATTCCGAACGAGGGATTGGGGGAGGCCATCAACGATCGGCTCAGGCGGGCGGCGGGGTTTGTGGGCTAAAGAAACCGCTCGCGCACATCCGCGCTGGACCGCTCTCCGACCGCGTCGAAACAGCTTTCCAGCCACTGCTCGCCCGCCTCACGCCCGCGGGCCTTCAGGTCGTTGAGGAAGCGCCATTCGGTGTCGAACTTGCTGGACAGGGGCAGGCCGCCCAGCCACGGGCCCGGCTCGACCGCATGCATCAGCAGCCGCCGGTAGCGGTCCTTGCCCACCTGTTTCAGAGTGCCCGCCTCGATCAGCTCCTGGACGAAGGCCACGGCGCGTAGTTCGGCGACCAGCGGGGCGTTGAAGACGATCTCGTTCAGGCGGTCGGCGATCTCGTCGGCGGCGCGGGGCACCTCGTCACGGGCGAACGGGTTAAGGTTGAGCATCAGAATATCGTCCGGCGTATCCGCATAGAAGAGCGGCCACAGCGCCGGATTGGCCAGGTAGCCGCCGTCCCAATAGGGCTCGCCCTCGATCTCCACGGCCTGAAACAGATGTGGCAGACAGCCGGAGGCCAGCAGGACCTCGGTCGTCATTTCCGGCGTCTTGAACACGCGCGACCGTCCTTGCCGGACCGCCGTGGTCGAGACGAACAGCGCGATGTCCGAGGCTCGAACCGCCTCGAAATCCATGACCGTCTCGATGACCCGTTTCAGCGGGTTCAGGTTGAAGGGATTGAACTGATAGGGGCTCATCGTCAGGGCCAGGCTCTCGCCGGCCCGCCAGGCCGCGCTCTCCTTGAGCCACGATGGGGCAGCTCCGGCCGAGGCCCCGAAGACATTGCGTCCGCCCGCCTGGTTCACTTCGCGCCACAACAGGTCCAGTTGGGCCCGCCCGCTCTCGGCCCCGCCTTTCGCCAGTCCGGTAATCAGGGCGGCCGCGTTCATCGCGCCGGCCGAAGCGGCGGTGACGGCCCGGATGTCCAGCCGGTCGTCTTCCAGCAGGCGGTCGAGCACGCCCCACTGGAACGCGCCGTGCGAGCCGCCGCCTTGCAGGGCCAGGCTGATGCGACGGCGGCCGGGAGCGGATGGTTTCGGCATCGCGTCGCTCCCCGTGGCTGCGTTTACTGGGCGGTCCAGCCGCCGTCGATGGAGAAGCTGGCCCCGTTGGCCGAGGCTCCCAGATCGCTGACCAGATAAAGGAACATGCCGACCAGCTGATCGGTCGTGACAAACTGCTTGGTCGGCTGTGAGCCGAGGATAACGTTCTTGAGGACGTCCTCTTTCGACATATTGCGGGTGCGGGCCTGATCGTCGATCTGCTTGTCCACGATGGGCGTATGGACGAAGCCGGGACAGATGGCGTTGCAGGTGATGTTGTCCTGCGCCAGTTCCAGAGCGACGGTCTTGGTGAAGCCGATCACGCCATGCTTGGCGGCGACATAGGCCGACTTGAACGGGCTGGCGACCAGGCCGTGGGCGCTGGCGATGTTGACGATCCGCCCGCGCCCCTGGGCCTTCATGATCGGAATGGCGGCCCGCGTCGCATAGAAGGCCGAGGACAGGTTTATGGCGATGATCTGCTCCCACTTGCCGGTGGGAAAGGCCTCGACAGCCTCGACATGCTGGATGCCGGCGTTGTTGACCAGGATATCGACGCGGCCCAGCTGGGCCTTGGCGAAGGCGACCATGTCGGCGACCTGATCACCGTGGGTCATGTCGGCGGGGTGATAGAGGACACGCGCGCCGGTCTCGGCTTCCAGACCCGCCCGCGTCCGCTCGATCTGATCGGCGTCGCCCAGACCGTTCAGGACGACATTGCCGCCGCGCTGGGCCACAGCCTTGGCGATGGCCAAGCCGATGCCTGAGGTCGAGCCCGATATGACGGCGACCTGGCCGCTAAGGTCGCCGATGTCACGCAGGCGCTGGTCGGAGGTGGCGTTGTCGTTACGCGCGGGCTGCTGAACCATGGTCGTCTCGCAAACTGAAATCCGCAGTCAGCCTAGCCGTTCGCTCTTGCGAAGGCGACACAAGGAATCACGAATTTCCCGATCTGGTGAATATCCAGTCGACCTCGGTCGAAGCCGACTTGTCGAAGCGGTAGCCGTCGCGGTCGAAGGCCTTGAGATCCTCGGCCTTGTCGATACGCTCATCGATGGCGAAGCGGGCCATGGAGCCGCGGGCCTTTTTGGCGAAGAAGGAGATGATGCGGGCCTCGCCATCCTTCTGTTCCTTGAAGTGCGGGGTCACGACCGGCAGTTTCAGCGCCTTGGCGTCGACCGCTCCGAAATATTCCTGGCTGGCCAGATTGATCAGGGTCGGATCGGCCTGACCCTCGGCGTCGGCGTTCAACTGTTTCGAGATCCGGTCGCCCCAGAAGTCGTAAAGGCTGGACCCGCGCCGGGTCTTCAATCGTGTTCCCATCTCGAGCCGGTAAGGCTGGATCCGATCCAGCGGGCGCAGAAGGCCGTAGAAGCCGGACAGGATGCGCAGGTGATCCTGGGCCCAGTTCAGAGCCTTTGTGTCCAGCTCTCGCGCGTTCAGCCCCTCGTAGACATCACCCGCAAAGGCGAAGGCCGCCTGGATGCCGTCATCCGATTCGGGATCGAAAGCCTGGAAGCGTTCGCGGTTCAGGTCGGCCAGCTTGTCGGAGATGGACATCAGACGCCGCAGGTCTGGCCGCGTCAGCCGCCTGGTCGTGACGGCCAGTGATGCCGTCTCCTCCCTGAACCGCCGCGCCGTGGCGGGCGCATCGGCGACTTCGGTGAAATCCAGCCGCTTGGCCGGGGACAGGACGATCAGCAAGGCGGCACTCCGAAAGCGAAGGCGAGCAGATAGTCGGCTTTGATGACGAATTGAACCGGGCGAGGGGTCACAGGCGCTGCTCATAAACGGCACCCAGCACGGCGGGCAGTCGCTCCGGAAGATCCTCGGCGATCAGACCGGGGCCGAACGACCGCGCTGCCTCGGCATGCATCCAGGCGGCGGCGCGGGCGGCGTCGAAACTGTCCATCCGCTGGGCCATCAGGCCGCCGATCATCCCGGCAAGGACATCGCCACTGCCCGCCGTCGCCAGCCAGGGCGTGCCGTTGTCGTTGACCGCCAGTCGTCCGTCGGGCGCAGCGATCAGGGTTTGAGGTCCCTTCAGCAAAACGGTGCAGCCGACCCGTTTCGCCGCCTCTCGCGCCGCCGTCTCACGGCCTTGGTCCAGCAGGCCGGGGAACAGCCGCTTGAACTCGCCCTCATGCGGGGTCAGGACGTCGTCGCGGTCCAGAACCTCGAACAGGTCCTGCGGCCAGCCCTCAAAGACGGTCAGGGCATCCGCATCGACCACCAGGGCCGCGCCCGTTGCGGCCAGCGCCCGCACATTGGCCCGTGTCGCATCGGTTATCCCGGCTGCCGGTCCGATCACGACCGCATCCATGCCCTCGGTCGCCTCGATCAAGGCCTCGACCGATCCGAAGGGCGTCAGCATGACCGCCTCGATGGCCGGGGCAATCACGGCGACGGCGTCCGGTGGGCACAGGATGCGGACGACGCCCGCGCCGATCCGCAAACCGGCCCGCGCCGCCAGTCTGGCGGCCCCGGTCTGATGGGCGCGCCCCGACACGACCCCCAGTCGGCCACGCTGGTGTTTGTGTGTCTCCGGTCCCGGCCAGGGCAGGGTTTCGCGCCAGTCGGGCAGGGGAGGTTGACCGCTCACGCCTGTTCTCCGTTCACGGATGACGACAGATGCGAAAATACCCTTGCGTAATTGTGCAATGCAATGTCCCTTTAGCCCCCGAGCGGATAGCCATTCCAAGCCCGCGCGGGGTCGCCCATGAAGAAGATCGAAGCCGTCATCAAGCCGTTCAAGCTGGACGAGGTGAAGGAAGCGCTCCAGGACGCCGGGGTGCAAGGCATGACCGTTCTGGAGGCCAAGGGATACGGCCGTCAGAAAGGCCATTCGGAACTGTATCGCGGGGCTGAATACGTCATCGACTTCCTGCCCAAGATCAAGATCGAGGTCGTGGTTCCCGACGACATGGTGTCTTCGGTCGTCGAGGCCATCCAGACGGCGGCCCGCACGGGCAAGATCGGCGACGGCAAGATCTTCGTGTCCGATGTGCTGGACGTCATCCGTATCCGCACCGGAGAGACGGGCGCACAGGCCGTCTGACCGACCCAAATCCACCCGGCCGCGCTTTCGGGCGGGGTCGTCTTCCTCCTCCCCGACAAGACCGAAGGACCTTCAAAATGAGCGCCGCAGCCAAGATCCTCAAGGAGATCAAGGAGGGTGACGTCGAATACGTCGATCTCCGTTTCACCGACACCAAGGGGCGGATGCAGCACGTCACCTTCGACATCGATCTGGTCGACGAGGAGTTCCTGGAAGAGGGGACCATGTTCGACGGCTCGTCCATCGCGGGCTGGAAGGCGATCAACGAGAGCGACATGCTGCTCAAGCCCGATCTGGCCTCGTCCTGGATCGACCCCTTCTATCAGCAGAAGACCCTGTTCCTGTTCTGCGACGTGCTGAACCCCGATACGGGAGAGCCCTACAATCGCGACAGCCGCTCGATGGCCAAGAAGGCCCTGGCCTATGTCCAGTCCGCGGGCGTGGGCGACACCGTCTTCTTCGGACCGGAAGCCGAGTTCTTCATCTTCGACGACGTGCGCTGGAGCACACAGCCGCACGACACCGGCTACACCTATGACTCCATCGAACTGCCGGCCAATACCGGTGCGGAGTATTCGGAAGGGAATATGGGTCATCGCCCGGGGCCCAAGGGCGGATACTTCCCCGTCAACCCGACCGACAGCGCCCAGGACCTGCGCGGCGAGATGCTGGGCGTCATGCGCGACCTGGGCATGCAGCCCGAGAAGCATCACCACGAAGTGGCTCCGGCCCAGCACGAACTGGGTCTGAAGTTTAGCGACCTGCTGACCATGGCCGACCGGCTGCAGCTGTATAAGTACGTCATCCACAATGTCGCCGCCGCCTATGGCAAATCGGCGACCTTCATGGCCAAGCCGACATTCGGCGACAACGGTTCGGGCATGCACGTGCACCAGTCGATCTGGAAGGACGGCAAGCCGCTGTTCGCGGGCGACAAATACGCCGGCCTGTCGGACATGTGTCTTTGGTACATTGGCGGCATCATCAAACACGCCAAGGCCATCAACGCCTTCGCCAACTCGACGACCAACTCCTACAAGCGTCTGGTTCCCGGCTATGAAGCCCCGGTGAAGCTGGCCTATTCAGCCCGCAACCGTTCGGCCTCGATCCGTATTCCGTGGGTCAACTCGCCCAAGGCCAAGCGTATCGAAGCCCGCTTCCCCGACCCGATGGGCAACCCCTATCTGACGTTCGTGGCCCTGCTGATGGCGGGTCTGGACGGGATCGAGAACCGCATCGATCCGGGCGCACCGGCCGACAAGAACCTGTACGACCTGCCGCCCGAAGAACGCGGCAACATCCCCGAAGTCTGCGGCTCGCTGCGCGAGGCCCTTGAAAGCCTCGACAAGGATCGCGCCTTCCTCAAGAAGGGCGGCGTCATGGATGACGACTTCATCGACAGCTATATCGATCTGAAGATGGAAGAGGTGATGCGTCTGCAACTGCATCCGCATCCGGTCGAGTTCGACATGTACTACAGCTGCTGATCGGCTGATCGGCCTGACAAAGGAGCCCCGGATGGTCCGCCATCCGGGGTTTTTCGTGCGCGGACGACCTGTCGCGGGTCAGGGCGTCACATTCCTGGGGCATCGGGTTAGCGAAGCGGGGCACCGCGTGATAAGAGCCGCCCCCAATCGTCGGACCCCGGTTCGGCCTACGATCTGTTGAGCCTAAGGAGTGCTTGAATGAGCAAGGTGCTGGTTATCGGTGCGGGCGGCGTCAGTTCCGTCGCGGTCCACAAGATGGCGATGAATACCGACATCTTCTCGCACATCACCCTGGCCAGCCGGACCAAGTCCAAATGCGACGCCATCGCCGAGTCCGTGAAGGCCCGCTTTGGAGTCGATATCGATACCGCGGCCATCGATGCCGATGACGTCGCCGCGACCACGGCCTTGATCAAACAGGTTCAGCCGGCCTTGGTCGTCAATCTGGCCCTGCCGTATCAGGATCTGGCCATCATGGATGCCTGCCTGGCCGCCGGCGTGCACTATCTCGACACCGCCAACTACGAGCCGCGCGACGAGGCCAAGTTCGAATACAAGTGGCAGTGGGCCTATCAGGAGCGGTTCGAGAAGGCCGGTCTGATGGCCTTGCTGGGCAGCGGCTTCGACCCCGGCGTGACCTCTGTGTTCGCCACCTATACCAAGAAGCACCTGCTGGACCGGATCGACACGCTCGACATCCTGGACTGCAACGGCGGAGACACTGGCCTGCCGTTTGCGACCAACTTCAACCCCGAGATCAATCTGCGCGAAGTGACCGCCAACTCGCGGCACTGGGAAAACGGCCAGTGGGTCGAGGGCCCGGCCCTCAGCCACAAACAGGCCTTCGACTTCGAGGGCGTCGGTCAGAAAAACATGTACCTCATGTACCATGAGGAACTGGAATCGCTGGCCAAATTCTATCCGGAAATCAAGCGTATCCGCTTCTGGATGACCTTCGGCGACAGCTATCTGAAGCACCTGGAAGTACTGGAAAACATCGGCATGACCTCGATCGAGCCGATGATGTTCCAGGGCCGCGAGATCATCCCGATCGAGTTCCTGAAGGCCCTGCTGCCCGAGCCGTCGTCGCTGGGCCCCATCACCAAGGGCAAGACCAACATCGGCATCATCGCCACGGGCGAAAAGGACGGCGTGCAGAAGACCTTCTATGTGAAGAACATCTGCGACCACCAGGACGCCTATGCCGAAACCGGCAACCAGGCCGTCAGCTACACTACGGGCGTACCGGCCATGATCGGCGCGGCCCTGATGCTGACCGGCCAGTGGAAGGGCGAAGGCGTCTTCAACATCGAGCAACTGGATCCCGATCCCTTCATGGACATGCTGAACAAGCATGGTCTGCCCTGGACGGTCGAGGAGCTGGACGCTCCTCTGTCGTTTTGATCGCGGCCTGACGCATGGAAACCCGAGCCGGTGATCCGGGGGCGTTCGCCCGCTTCGACCTGAGCCGCGTCGCCTCGCCCGCCTTCGTGGTCGACGAGATGGCGGTGCGGCGCAATCTGGCGGTGCTTAAGGACGTGCGCGACCGGGCCGACGCCCGCGTCCTGCTGGCGCTCAAGGCCTTTTCCATGTGGTCGCTGGCCGATGTCGTGGGCGAGTACCTCGACGGCGTCTGCGCGTCCGGTCTTTGGGAGGCGCGGCTGGCGCGGCAGTTCTATGCGGGCGAGCTGACCACCTATTCGCCCGCCTATACCGCGCAGGATTTGCCCGAGATCCTGCGTCTGTCGGACCACGTAATCTTCAACAACCCGCAGCAGATCGCGCGTTTCGCCGGACTGATCGCGGCCGCCCGCGCCGAGGGCGAGGTGTTCGAGATCGGCCTGCGCCTGAACCCCGAACATTCGGAAGGGGAGGTGGCGAAGTATGACCCGGCTCAGCCCTGTTCGCGCCTGGGTTTTCCCGTTTCCCAACTGACGCCCGAGCATATGCAGGGCGTCGACGGCCTGCATATCCACGCGCTTTGTGAGCAGGATTTCGAGCCCCTGGCCCGCATATGGGCCGCGGTGGAGCCGAAGCTGGCCCCCCTGATGGGTGGGGTGAAATGGTTGAACCTTGGCGGTGGCCACCACGTCACGCGCGCTGATTACCAGACGGACCGGCTGATCGACTTCCTGCGCGACATCGCCCGGCGTCACGGCGTTCAGGTCTATCTGGAGCCCGGCGAGGCTGTGGCTCTGGACGCCGGCATACTGATCGGGGAGGTGCTGGACACCTTTGACAACGGCATGCCTGTCGCCATCACCGACCTGTCGGCCACCTGCCACATGCCCGATGTGATCGAGGCCCCATACCGCCCAGCCATGCTGGGTGAACCGGAAGCCGGGGTTACCATACGTCTCGGCGGGCCGTCCTGCCTGGCGGGCGACATCATCGGCGACTACGTCTTCGCCGAACGCCCTTCGCCGGGCACCCGCATCGCCTTCCTGGACCAAGCCCACTATTCGATGGTGAAGACGACGACCTTCAACGGCGTTCCCCTGCCGGCCATCGTACTGTGGAACAGCGACACCGACGACCTGCGGGTCGTGAAGTCTTTCAACTGGACCGAGTTCCGCGATCGGCTGTCCTAGACCGTCAGCCCCTCGGCCTCGTCCGCCTTCTTGCGCCGCATCTCGATCAGGCGGACGCACCAGATCGAGATTTCGTAGAGCAGGACCAGAGGCGTCGCCAGCATCAGCTGGCTGATGGGGTCGGGCGGGGTGACGACGGCGGCGACGACGACGACGGCGACGATGGCATAGCGGCGGCCCTCGCTCATCATCTTCGAGCTGATGATGCCGGCCATGCCCAGCAGGGTCGTCACGACCGGCAGCTGGAAGCACAGGCCGAACGCCAGCATCAACGAGGTCACCAGGCTGAGGTACTCGGAGATCTTGGTGTTGAGTTCGACTGTGATGCCCTCGGTCACGATCTGCTGGCTCAGCGAGAACCACATGACGAAGGGCAGCATCACGAAATAGACCAGTGCCCCGCCGATCACGAACAGCACAGGCGCGATAAACAGGAAGGGCAGGAAGGCCCCTTTTTCATTGCGGTACAGGCCGGGGGCCACGAACTTATAGAGCTGCCAGGCCAGTACCGGGAAGGCCAGGACCACGGCTCCGAATCCGGCCACCTTCATCTTGGTGAACAGCTGTTCCAAAGGCCCGGTGGCCTGAAGCACCAGGTCGGTCGGCGCGCCGGCGGGCAGGGGGTGCAGGCCTAGGGTGACGGCGATCAGCTCGAACGGATTGGATCCGTGCCCGCCCTCGGCCTGGGCCGTGGCGTGCAGGGCATAGGCTGCCTGGAACGGCTTGATCAGCCAGATCTGGATGTCGGCCGCAAAGAAGAAGCAGACGAAAAAGGCCAGGATGAAGGCCACGACGCAGACGATCAGGCGCCCGCGCAGCTCGATCAGGTGCTGCATCAGGGGCGCGCGCGACGCCTCGATCTCGGCCTCGTCGGCCTCGGCCCGGCTCACAGGTCCACCTTAGTGGCGCGGGGCGTGCGGGGTTTGGCTTGAGTAGTCTTGCCGACAGGCGTTTTCGCCTTCGGCTTGGCCACTGCCTTGGGCTTGACCGGTGTCTTGCGAGCGCGTGGCTTGGCGGAGACGGGCTGTGGCGGCGCTTCAAGCGCTGGTGTCGTCAGAGGAGCCATGACCGGCGGACTGTCCGGCCACTCATCCGGCGCCGCCAGCATCGCGGCGGGTTCGGGCGCGGGTTCCAGCGGCTTGTTGAGGTCGGCGCGGATGTCCTTGAAGGCCGCGTCGGCGTCAGCCCCGAGGGCGTGCACGGTTCCGCCGGTGCGCAGGGCCTCGACCTCCTTGCGCAGTTCGTCCAGCTCGGATTGACGGGCCATGTCCTCGAAACTGTTGCGGAACTCATTGGCCATGCCGCGCGCCTTGGCGACCAGCTTGCCGAGCTTGCGCAGAAGCAGCGGCAAACGCTCGGGCCCCACAACCAGCAGGGCCACGACCGCGATCACCAGATATTCGGCACCCCCGATACCGGGGCCCAGACCACCCATCCGTCAGTTCCTCAGCCGGATGCGGCTATTGCTTCAGGTCTTCTTTTTCGGCGTCGGTGCGGGGCAGGGCACCCGCGCGTTGCTGATCCGAGGACTTGGTCTCGTCGGTGTCCTTCAAACCGTCGCGGAAGGCTTTCACGCCCTTGGCGGCGTCGCCCATCATGGCGGACAGCTTGCCGCGTCCGCCGAACAGCAGGAGGACCACGATGGCGACGATGGCCCAGTGCCAGATGCTGAATGAACCCACGGAACTCTCTCCTCGGTCGGGCGACGATGCGCCCCGTCTAAATCTCGACCCGCATATAGGCGCTTCAGTGGCGCGACGCCAAGCGAACCTGTTAGGACGCGCGAATGAGTCACGTGATCATCCACACCGACGGTGCCTGCAAGGGCAATCCTGGCCCCGGTGGCTGGGGCGCGATCCTGCAGACCGGCAGCGGGCATGAGAAAGAGCTGTGGGGTGGGGAGGCGCTGACCACGAACAACCGCATGGAGCTGATGGCGGCGATCAGTGCCCTGGAGGCCCTGACCCGGCCGTGTCGCGTCGATCTGCATACCGACAGCCGCTATGTCATGGACGGCATCACCAAATGGATCGGCCCGTGGAAGGCGCGCGGCTGGAAGACAGCCGAGAAGAAGCCGGTCAAGAATGACGATCTGTGGAAACGCCTTGATGCGGCCCGCGCCCGGCACGAGGTCAAATGGCACTGGGTCAAGGGGCACGCCGGGCACGAACTCAACGAACGGGCCGATCAGCTGGCCAATCGCGGTATCGAGGATATGCGCGGTTAGAGGCCCCGAAAAGTCAGAAGCCGCCGGCGGATTGCTCCACCGGCGGCTCCCGTCACGTCGTCGATCGACAGGGGGGCTGAAAATTAATCGACGACGCGATAGCGGCCGGACTGGTCGGGGCAGGTCCGCACATAGCGGGTTTCCGAACGACCGTCGGGAAGGCGGATACGGCTTTCGGCCAGGCGGCAACCGTCGCGATCGGTGTTGCCATAGCCGTAGCTGGAGGAATAGCGGCTGGAGTAGTCGTCGCCGTAGTCGTAGCTCTGCGACGGATAGACCTGAACGTAGCGGCTGTCCGAATAGCGATCGTCGTACCGGTCGTCGGCATAGCGATCGTCATACACCGGGGCCGAATAGGCGCGATCGTCGTAGTAGGTCGACGGGTAGGTTTCGCAGTTGGCGGCCGAGTTGCGCCCCACAGCATTGCCGATCACGGCACCGACGACGCCGCCGAGGATGCTGCCCTCGGTGCGGCGACCGCGTGCGGCGAGCTGGGAACCGGCGATGGCCCCTGCGGCACCACCGATGAAGGTGCCCGCACCCTGGCGCTGGCCGCGATCGTTGCGGCAATAGTCGGAGCTGTAGCGGTCGTCGCCATAGTAGCGGCTGTTGTAGTCATAGGGCTGGCTGTAGGCCCCGGTAGCGTAATTCTGCGAATAGTAGCTCTGGGCCGAGGCGGGCAGGGCGCTGAGCCCCACGGTGGCCAGGGCGGCGGCTGCGGCGACGGCGGATCTGGCGGACAGAACGGACATGGCGTGTTCCTGAAATCGTTAACGGATAACGGGCCCAACGGCTGGACCGGCTGTCTGTTGCATCGCTGTCTAGGCCTGCGAAGCTGAACGGCGATTGAGCGTCGCGTTCATCTTCGTTCATGTTTCGCACCGCTCCGATAAGCCGCTACAAGCGCGCCATGATGCATACGCTGACCATCGCCCGTGTTGGGCACCAGGGTGACGGGATCGCCGACACCACCGAAGGGCCAGTGTTCGTGCCGGGAGCCTTGCCGGGTGAAGTGGTCGAGGGGGCTGTGCACGCCGGGCGGATGGAGCGGTTCGACCTGATCCAGCCGAGCGCGGACCGCCGGCCGATCCATTCGCAGACCTATGCCGAATGCGGCGTCGCGCCCATGCAGCACTGGGCCGATGCGCCTTATCTGGCGTGGAAGCGGGAGCTGGTGGTCGCGACCCTGGCGCGCGAAGGGATCGAAACGGAGGTCGAGGCGACGGTGGCGGTGCCGCCCGCCAGCCGCCGGCGACTGGCGCTGCACGCGCGGCGGGCCGAGGACGGTCGGGTGGTTCTGGGCTTCAAGGCGAGGCGGTCGTGGCGGCTGGTCGAACTGACCGACTGTCCGGTGTCGGAACCGCGTCTGACGGCGGCCTTGCCGGCGTTGCGAGACGTGGCCGCGCCGTTGCTGGGCCATCCGAAGTCGGCTCCGACGCTGCATGTGACGCTGACCGATACCGGTCTGGACGTCGATGTGACGGGCGTCGAAAAGAAGTCAGGCGGGCTGACCGGCGATGTCCGGGCGTTGGCGATCGCGGCCGCCGCGCGGGCCGGGCTGGCCCGGCTGAGCCTGGATGGCGAGGTGCTGATGATGGAACGTCAGCCGCGGGTGACGTTCGGTCGGGCCAGCGTACCGTTGCCGCCGGGCAGTTTCCTGCAGGCCGCGCCCTCGGCCGAGGCGGAGATGGTCCAGCGGGCGGTCGATGCCGTGAAGGGGGCGAAGACGGTTGCGGACCTGTTTTGTGGTGCGGGCACCTTCACCTTCCCTCTGGCCGAGGTCGCCAGCGTGATGGCCGCCGATTCGTCCGCAGCCTCCATCGCGGCGCTGAAGGCCGGGATCGGTACGGCCCAAGGCCTGAAGACTATCCGGGCCGAGGCGCGCGACCTGTTCCGCCGCCCCCTGTCGCCGTTCGACCTGAAGGGCATCGAGGCCATCGTCATCGATCCGCCGCGCGCAGGGGCGCTGGAACAGACGGGTCAGATCGCTCGAACCAAGGCCGGCGTCGTGGTCGGTGTATCCTGCAATCCGGCGACCTTTGCGCGCGATGCCCGCGTGCTGATCGACGCGGGATTTCGGCTGGAGACGGTCACGCCCATCGACCAGTTCCTGTGGTCGACGCATGTGGAGCTGGTTGGCGTGTTCCGGCGCTGATGTTTAGCGGGGCGTAAGCGCTGCGGCCACCCGGGTTTCGAAATCCGGCTGTTGGCCGACGTCGTTGTGACCGGCCTGAGGAAAGACCAGGACCTGGACGTCATGGCCTTTGGCAAGCAGTTCGCGTGCGAGGCGCCGACTGAGCGCAGGGGGCAGGGTTTTGTCCTTGCCGGCCTCCAGCACAACGATGCGGCCCTGATAGCCCGCCAGCGATCCGGGCACGTTCACGGCCGCCAGGGCCGGGGCCATGTTGACCCGAACCAGCGGGCGGGCGAGGCCGACCATCTCGTCGATGGCGGCGCGGGCGCTGGGGGTCGTGGTCTCGAGAACCAGGGCGTCGGCATCGACCTCATTGGCGATGGCGGAGCAGACGATGCCGCCCAGCGAATGACCCCAGGCGATCAGGGGACGACCCTCCGCGTCCGCCTGAGCGCGGGCCTCTCGCGCGATGACGCGTCCGACGGCCTCGAAGCCGGCGAAGTTGGCCGTACCGTCCGTTTCGCCGTAGCCCGGATAGTCGAACATGAGCACGTCCCCGAAAGGACTGAGTTCATCGGCCACGGCACCGCCGCCGCTTGATCGCCGAAACAGATTGCCGCCGCAGAACAGGATCAGCGGCCGAGGCGCAGCCGAGGTGCGGACACGCGTGGCACCGATCGTGCCACCGTCATAGCTCAGGCTCAGAGTCTGCGATCCCGCGGGCGGTGGGGCGCTGGGCAGATCGATCTTCTCGGCCCTGACGCGGCTGTCGGGATAGAAGAAATTGCCTTCCGGCACCTCCACCGTGAAACAGCCGCCCAGGCCGATCACCAAGACGGCGGCAATGGCTTTTAGGTAGACCTTCGACATCGATATCCCCGTGATTTCGCCGATAGCGCCACACGGCGCAGCCGCTGTCCAGACACCGAAGCTGACGTGCCCTAGACAGTCTGGGGCAGGTCGAACAGATCCATCTGGGGTCGGGCATCGGCGGGCACGCGGAACTGACTTTCGTCCAGCAGATGGCGCGGTGCGTCCAGGCCATAGCGTTTGACAGCGGCACGGAAGCGAATCGCGATCAGGTCGGCGACGGGGCCCGTGCCCTTCATCCGGGTGTTCCAGTCGGGATCGTAGTCGCGGCCACCGCGCGTCTGACGAATAAGGGACATAACGCGGGCGGCACGGTCCGGACGGGCGTCGGCCAGCCATTCGCGGAACAGGTCCTTGATCTCCAGCGGCAGCCGCAGGGTGACATACATGGCGGTCGTGGCCCCGGCCTCTGCGGCGGCCTCCAGCACAGCTTCCAGCTCGTGGTCGTTCAGGCCGGGGATGACGGGGGCGAAGCCGACGCCGACGGGCACCCCGGCTTCGGCCAGCCGCGAGATGGCTTCGAGGCGCTTTGCGGGCGTGGAGGCGCGAGGCTCCATGGCGCGGGCCAAACCCCTGTCCAGGGTGGTGATGGAGACGAAGGCCGAGGCCAGGCCGTCCCGTCCCATGGGGCCCAGAATGTCGGCATCGCGCGTGATCAGCACCGACTTGGTGATGATGCTGAACGGATGGCGGAAACGCTGCAACACTTCCAGCACGGCGCGCGTGGACTTCAGCTCGCGCTCGACCGGCTGA
Organism: Brevundimonas vancanneytii; assembly: GCA_943372125.1. GTDB lineage: Bacteria > Pseudomonadota > Alphaproteobacteria > Caulobacterales > Caulobacteraceae > Brevundimonas > Brevundimonas vancanneytii_D. Next base: position 23,599 of record CALRXI020000017.1, on the reverse strand, counting down.
TAGGGGTCGGTGTTGCCGCCTATGTGGATGCGTTTGCAGACATAGCGGGGCCGGGTGAGTTCCTGCTCCAGCAGACGCGCCGCTTCGGGTTTCCAGAACAGTCGGCTCTCGAAATCCAGGCCCGGGGATAGGCCCATGTAGGCATGGGACGGACGGGCGTAGCAGTAGATGCAGCCATGTTCGCAGCCCTTGTAGGGGTTGATGGACCGGTCGAAACCGATGTCCGGACTTGTATTTCTGGCGATGATGGTCCGGGCGTGCTCTGGCGTCAGGGTGGTGCGCAGGGGCACCGCCTCGGCATCCTGATCGGTCCAGCCGTCATCGAAGGCCTGGACGGTTTCCGGTTCGAACCGCCCGGTCGCATTCGACCGTGCTCCTCGTCCCTTCGCCGCTTCTGCCATGGAGAGAAGTTAGCAGAGTGGCGGAACAAAGCAAGAACAATAACGGGTTTGATTGCTACCCACGCCCGCAAGGTGCACCTTGAGTCGAGGGGGAACGCATGAAAAACATACTCATCGTCAGCACGATAGCGGGACTGATTGCGCAGCCAATCGGGTCGCCCCGTGCGCAGGAAGTGGCACCGAGCGCCATAGTCGGTCTGGCCAATGGATGCAGGCCTGAAGCGGCGTTCGGGTTTAGTATGACCGATCCCTACAACGGAGGTCGTAATTTGCGGCTGCGCGACACAGTTGCTCCCTTCCGAACCATGGAAGTCATCGCGACTGCCCGGTCTAAAAAGCTCGTTTCCGTAGACGTTTGGGCCTACGCCCCTGACGACGCTGGCACGGTCGAGCAAAGGCGTGAGGGCGCGACACAGCTGCTTGGTGAACTTGACACGCTGGTTGAGGCCTCAGGTCGTTTCGAGAACCGGCGTTTCGACGACGAAACGGAAACCATAATCTATTCGGTCCCAGCCGAGGCACCTGAATCCCGGCTTCAGATGGGGCTGTCACAACTGGGCGTGTCTGTGATCGTCTCATGTGCGGATGAGGGGCGACGGCAACTGGCCATGGACGAATTGTTAGGGCGCACTCGTGTCGAGCGACCCGTGAAGCCGATTTTGCCGACTCCTGTTCGTTCCAACATACAGGATTGCGCTGATCCTGTTCGAGCCGAAGAAATCTACGACAACTTCGAGCTTGGCGGCAGCTTTGACGTCATGAATGTGGCGCGGAGCTTTCAGGATTATTCAGAACACCTGGCGCAATGGCATGGCCAGATTCTGATGGACAAGGGCGTCTGGACCCAAGCGGATCGTGATGCATTCCAGATGTCGATGCTCAACGATCAAGCTATTTTGAAAGGGCTGGAACGGCAGCTTTCCAGAGTTCAGTCCATGCTCGAGCTGACGCTGGAAATCCCCGGAAAGCGCGACGAGGGTGACGCTGTTGGGTCCTGCCGTGCTGTCGTGGGGCTGGTCGATCTGCTTGCGGATATGGACCGTGAAAACGAAGCGCAATGGGCGCTGTCCACTGCTCGTTATCAGGCTGAAGCCTCAAGACTGGGCGTTACGTTGGAGGAGTAGCCAAAGGCCATTGGTGCGGATGAGAGGACTCGAACCTCCACGCCTTTCGGCGCTGGAACCTAAATCCAGTGCGTCTACCAGTTCCGCCACATCCGCATAGGTCTTGGGGACAGCCTCTAGGCGATGCCGGGCAAAAGCGAAAGGCCCGGGATCGCTCCCGGGCCTTTGCTATGACGTCGAGACTGAAAGGATCAGTCTTTCTGGTTGTCGACACCCTCGCCGAAGGCGGCGGCCGGGGAGGTGATGGTGGTCTCCTCGGTGATGTCGATGCCCTTGGCCAGCTTGGAGTTCCAGTAGCCGTAGGCGATGTAGACCACGGCCCCGACGACCGCATAGATGCCCAGGATGGTCAGGGGCAGCGGGTTGTCGTTCAGGGCGTGCTGAACCATCGGGATGAAGTTCAGACCTGCCAGGGCCGCACAGGCCAGGATGCCCAGAACGGCCGTGAAGATGCCGCCCGGAACCTTGAACGGACGCTCCATGTCCGGATAGCGGATGCGCAGCATGATCACCGACAGACAGACGATGGCGAACGCGCTGGCGGTACCCAGCGACACGAGGTCACCCAGGATGGAGATCGGCAGGAAGGATGCCGCCACCGCGATGACGACGCCCAGCAGGATGGTGCCGATCCAGGGCGTGCGGAACTTCGGATGGATGATGGCGAACGCCTTGGGCAGCAGGCCGTCACGCGCCATGGTGTAGAAGACGCGCGTCTGGCCGTAGCACAGCACCAGCATGACCGAGGACAGGCCGGTGATCGCGCCGATCTTGATCAGGAAGCTGATGAGGTTCAGCTGACCGCCCGGCGCGACGGCCAGCGGGATATCGGCCCAGGTCAGGGCCATGCGGTCGATGGCGACGGCGATCGGGGCGGGCGAGGCCAGCTCCAGATAGGGAACGACGCCGGTCATGACGGCCGCGACGGCCATGTAGATCAGCGTACAGACCACCAGGGCGCCCAGGATACCGACGGGGACATCCTTGGACGGGTTCTTGGCCTCGGCCGCCGCGGTCGAAACCGCCTCGAAGCCGACATAGGCGAAGAAGATGATCGAGGCCCCGCGGAAGATGCCACCGACGCCGAACTGATCCCAGGTACCGCCCTCGGGCGTGGCCGGGATGAAGGGCTGCCAGTTGGCGGGGTTGATGTATTGCACCCCCACGATGATGAAGGTCAGCAGGACGATGATCTTGATGACGACGATGGCGTTGTTGATGTTGGCCGATTCCGACACGCCCAGCACCAGCAGGCTGCAGACCGCGGCGATGCCGATGGCGGCGACCAGGTTGAAGGTGCCGGTCATCGGGAAGCTGGAGCCGCCTTCACCCGTCACATACTGGACCAGAGGCGTGGCCCACTGAGGCCCCTCGCCACCGGCGTATTGTATGGTCGGGAATAGCGTCTCGCTGATACCGAAATCCGTCAGGATGGACACGACATAGCCGGACCAGCCGACCGCCACGGTTGAGGCCGCGACGCCGTATTCGAGCACCAGAAGCCAGCCCATGATCCAGGCGAAAATCTCGCCCATGGTGCCATAGGCATAGGTATAGGCCGAGCCGGAGACCGGCATGGTCGAGGCCAGTTCGGCGTAGCACAGGCCCGCGAGGGCGCAGGCGATGCCGGCCAGAACGAAGGAGAACATGATCGCCGGACCGGCGTGGGCCGAAGCCACCTGACCGGTCAGGACGAAGATGCCGGCACCGATGATGGCGCCGATGCCCAGGCTCATGAGGTTGATCGGGCCCAGGGTCCGTTTCAGCTCGCTCTTGGCGGCTTCCTTCTGAATCTGAGCGATGGATTTTCTGAGGAACAGGCGGTTCCCCTTGGGCCTAAGGCCTTCTGCGGACATAGAGTCTCGCCCCCTGATACTACGGCGAACCCTCCCCGGGCCACCTTCAATGGCGCGGACGCTAGCGGTGCAAGACCGCGCTGGCAACGCGGTTTAGGAATGGTGAAGGACAGACGACGCTTTCGTGAAGCCGGTAGAGGCGTCTAAAGCACATCGAAGATGCGCGTGGCGCACCTCGAATCCGTCGAGCCGCATGACCTCTCTGCCTATCCACGCCGTTCTGGAGCCGCTGAAAGCCGCGCTGGTGGCCCATAACGCCGTGGTCCTGGCCGCGCCGCCCGGGGCGGGCAAGACGACCGTGGTGCCGCTGGCCCTGCTGGATGAGCCGTGGCTGGGGGAGCGTCGGATACTGGTGCTGGAGCCGCGCCGGCTGGCGGCCCGGGCGGCGGCGGAGCGGATGGCGGCGACGCTGAAGCAGCCGGCGGGCGAGACCGTCGGCTATCGCACCCGACTGCAAAGCCGGATCGGACCCAGGACGCGGATCGAGGTCATTACCGAAGGCGTCTTCACCCGGATGATTCTGGACGACCCCGGCCTGGAAGGCTTCGGAGCCGTTCTGTTCGACGAGTTTCACGAACGCAGCCTGGATGCTGATCTGGGACTGGCCCTGGCGCGGGAAAGCCAGACCATCCTGCGTGACGACCTGAGGCTGCTGGTCATGTCGGCGACGCTGGATATCGCGGGCGTGTCGCGCCTTCTGGCGGGGGCGGACGGCAAGGCTGCGCCCGTCATCGAGGCGGAAGGACGGATGTATCCCGTCCAGACGCGCTATCTCGGTCGTAACCCGGTCGAGCGACTGGAGGACGCGGTCGTCCGGGCGGTCGTCCAGGCGCTGGGCGAGGAGACGGGGTCGATCCTGGTCTTCCTGCCGGGGCAGGGCGAGATCCACCGCACCGCTCAACGGCTGGCCGAGCGACTGCGCGATCCGGCGGTCGATGTGGTGCCGCTGTATGGCGGGCTGGAGCGGGCGGCGCAGGACAAGGCCATCGAACCGGCGGCACCGGGGCGGCGCAAGGTCGTGCTGGCCACTTCGGTCGCCGAGACCAGTCTGACCATCGAAGGAGTTCGGGTCGTCATCGATTCGGGCCTGTCTCGTGTTCCCCGTTTCGAGGCGGCGAGCGGCCTCACGCGGCTGGCAACGGTCAAGGTCAGCAAGTCCTCGGCCGAGCAGCGGCGCGGGCGCGCGGGCCGAACGGAGCCGGGGGTCTGCCTGCGTCTGTGGGATGAAGAGCAGACGCGAGGATTGGTGCCGCATCAGAGGCCGGAAGTCCTGGAGGCGGACCTGACCGGTTTCGCGCTTGATCTGGCGCGATGGGGTCGGGCCGATGTCCAGGGCCTAGCGCTGTTGGACACGCCGCCGGCGGGCGCGTTCGCCGAGGCGCGAGCGGTGCTGGGGCGGCTGGGGGCGCTGGATGAGGCGGGAGCGCTGACGCCGCACGGACAGAGGCTGACGCGCATGCCGCTGACGCCGCGACTGGCGCACATGGTTTGCGTCGCCGCCGATGCCGGGAACGCCCGGCTGGGGGCGAGGATCGCGGCGGTGCTGAGCGAGCCGGGGCTGGGCGGGAAGGCCGTCGATCTGGGCGAACGGCTGCAAGGGTTGGAGCGCGATCAATCCCAGCGAGCCCGGGATGCCATGACGCTGGTCGCTCGCTGGGTTAAAGCGGCGGAGCGAGACGTCGTCGGGCGCAAGACACAGGCAGACCAGCTAGACGCCGGCGCGCTACTGGCCGAAGCCTTTCCGGAGCGCGTCGCCAGGGCGCGGGGCAAGCCGGGAGAGGTGCTGCTGGCCTCCGGGCGAGGGGCGTTCCTGGACCCGACCGAGACGCTGGCGCGGGAGCCTTGGCTGGCGGTGGCCGAACTGGGGGGAGGGGACGCCCGCGATCGCATCCGATTGGCAGCACCGGTCGATCCCGTCGATCTGGAGGCGCGGATTACTGCCGAGGACAGGTTGGTGCATGAACCGTCGGGACGGATGGTCATGCGCCGCATCCGTCGGATCGGAGCCATCGTCGTCGATGAACGGATCATGGGCCCGCCGGATCGCGCCGCGATCACCGCTGCCTTGCGTGAGCAGGTCGAGCGTGAGGGTCTGGCGGGGGTGAAATGGGGTGAGCGGTCAGCGGGGCTGCGTGCAAGGCTGGCCTTCCTGCATGCGCTGGATGAGACCTGGCCTGAGGTGTCGGACGCGGCCCTGGTGGCTTCGCGGGAAGAGTGGCTGTGGCCGCTGCTGGACGTGGTCCAGTCGTTGTTTGCGATTCCTGATGCGGCGTTGGAGGAGGGGCTGAAGGCGCTGATCCCCTGGGACCGGCACCGGGCGCTGAATGAACTGGCCCCGGCGCGCCTGGAGACTCCGCTGGGATCCACCGCCATCGACTATGCCGCCGAGGGCGGGCCGCGGGTGGACATTCGAGTGCAGGAACTGTTTGGGGTGACCGCACACCCGACTGTGGGCGGCGGAGCGGTGCCCCTGACCCTGGCCCTGCTGTCGCCGGCGCGACGGCCGGTTCAAGTTACCAAGGATCTGCCGGGCTTCTGGGCCGGGAGCTGGGCGGCCGTGCGGGCCGAAATGCGGGGGCGCTATCCGCGTCATCCTTGGCCGGCAGACCCGGCGGCCGCGCAAGCGACATCACGAGCCAAGCCGCGCGGGACGTGACGCTTGCCTTTTATCCCCAGCGCGCCTAGAGAGCGCCCGCACTTCACACGCAGGCGTGGCGCGAGTCGGGGAGACATCCCGGTTTGCACCGTTCCGAGGGCCATCCGGCCTTTCAGCGCCTGCGGCGGATCAATCGGATAAAGGACACTACACTCATGGCTCTGCCAGAATTCTCCATGCGTTCGCTGCTCGAAGCCGGCGCGCACTTCGGTCACCAGACGCACCGCTGGAACCCGAAGATGGATCGCTACATTTTCGGCTCGCGCTCGAACATCCACATCATCGACCTGTCGCAGTCGATCCCGCTGCTGCACCAGGCCTTGGTCGCCGTGCGTGACGTGGCCGCCAAGGGTGGCCGCGTGCTGTTCGTCGGCACCAAGCGCCAGGCCGCCGATCCGGTCGCCGAGGCCGCCAAGCGCTGCGCCCAATACTATATGAACAACCGCTGGCTGGGCGGCACGCTCACCAACTGGAAGACGGTCTCGGGTTCGATCGCCCGCCTGCGCGAGCTGGACGCCCTGCTGGAATCCGGCGGCGAAGGCCGGGTCAAGAAGGAACTGCTGAACCTGACCCGCGAACGCGACAAGCTGGAGCTGTCGCTGGGCGGCATCAAGGACATGGGTTCGGTGCCGGACATCATGTTCGTGATCGACACAAACAAGGAAGCGATCGCGATCCAGGAAGCCCGCAAGCTGAACATCCCGATCATCGCCATCCTGGACACCAACTCGGACCCCGACGGCATCACCTATCCGGTGCCCGGCAACGATGACGCCGCCCGCGCCATCCAGACCTATTGCGACCTGATTGCCGACGCCGTTCTGGACGGTCTGGCCGCCGGTGCCTCGCAGTCGGGCGTGGACCTGGGTGCCGCCGTCAACCCGGACGAGCCGATGCTGCGCGAAGCCAAGGCCCCGAAGGCTGAAGCCGAAGCCGCCCCGGCCGGCACCGAGGCTGTCGCCGCCGAGATGGAAGCCGCCGCTGAACCGGCCGTCGCCGACGAAGCCGCCCAGGCCGCCACGTCGGAAGCCAACGACGCGGTCGAAACCGAGAAGGCCGCGGTCTGAGCCGACCCGCCTTCATCTGACGGCGAAAACTGACATACGGCCGGGCTAAACCAGCCCGGCCGTTCCCGCATTCGAATACCCAAGGAGCTATACAATGGCCGAGATCACAGCCGCCCTCGTCATGGAACTGCGCGCCAAGTCGGGCGTCGGCATGATGGACTGCAAGAAGGCGCTTCAGGAAACCGACGGCGACATCAATGCCGCGATCGACTGGCTGCGCGCCAAGGGCCTGTCCAAGGCCGCCAAGAAGGCCGACCGCGTCGCCGCCGAGGGCCTGGTCGCCGTCGCGTCCAAGGAAGTCGGAGCCGGTGAAGTCGGTGCCGCCATCGAGTTCAACGCCGAGACGGACTTCGTGGCCCGCAACGAACTGTTCCAGAACGCCGCCAAGTCGTTCGCCCAGCTGGGTCTGGAGCACGCCACGGTCGAGGGCCTGCACGGCGCCGAACTGGAAGCCGGCAAGACGGTCCAGGACGAGGTCACCAACCTGATCGCCACGGTCGGCGAGAACATGCAGCTGCGTCGCGCCGCCCGCCTGTCGGTCGATGAAGGTGTCGTCGCCTCCTACGTTCACAATGCCGTGTCGCCGGGCGTCGGCCGCATCGGCGTGCTGGTCGCCCTGCACGGCGGTGGCGACAAGGCCGCCCTGCGCGAACTGGGCCGCAAGATCGCCATGCACGTGGCCGCGACCGCTCCGCTGTCGCTGAACACGGACGATCTGGACTCCGCCGCCGTCGAGAAGGAACGCGAAGTCCTGACCGAAAAGGCCAAGGAAGAAGGCAAGCCGGAGAACATGATCGCCAAGATCGTCGAAGGCCAGATCAACAAGTTCCAGAAGGACGTGGTGCTGATCAAACAGCCCTTCGTCATGAACCCCGACGTGACCATCGAGCAGCTGGTCGCCGACACGGGCAAGGAACTGGGCGCGCCCGGCCTGCACCTGGCCGGCTTCGTCCGTCTGGCGCTGGGCGAAGGCGTCGAGAAGGTCGAAGGACCGGACTTCGCTTCGGAAGTCGCCTCCATGATGGGCGGCAACTGATCGTTTCAGCCCAAGGCTGAATGACTGAAATGAGGGGTCGGTGGCGAGGCGTCACCGACCCTTTTTCTTTGGGGCTTGGCGAGGCGACGTCCGATGCGCCAAATGACGACCTGCTGATTCAAGGGGTCTGTCTTCATGAAGCGTCTGCTCGCCGCCGTATCCGCCATCGCCATCCTGGCCGCTGTGCCCGTCCAGGCCCAGGACGTCGACCGTGTCGCCGTCAATCGCATCATCGATCAGGGACTGAACCATTCCGAGATCATGCAGACCGCGGCCTATCTGACCGACCGGATCGGCGGGCGGATGACCAACTCCCCCCAGATGCGTCAGGCCGAACAGTGGACCCAGCAGCGGTTCCGCGACTGGGGCCTGTCGAATGTGCGAACCGAGGGGTTCGAGTTCGGGCGCGGCTGGTCCATCGTCCGGTCCAGCGCCAGAATGACCGAGCCGCGTGTGCTCGATCTGCGGGTGATCCCTATTGCCTGGACGCCGGGCACAAACGGCGTGATCTCGGGCGACATCGTCGTGGCGCCGATCACCAGTCCCGGCCACTTCGAGCAGTGGCGCGGCAAGCTGCGGGGCAAGATCGTTCTGCTGACCCGGCCGGACAACGGCTCGGAGCCGACCGAGCCCGCCTTCCGCCGCTGGACCGATGAGGAACTGGCCGGCCGGAACACCTATGTCCTGCCTCGCAACGATCCGGAGGCGGCCGAGCGCGCCGCGCGATCGGGCCGGGCTGACTTCGCCATGCGGCTGGATGCCTTCCTGGTGGAGGAAGGCGCCATCGCCATGGTCCGCATGTCCCAGCGGGACGGCGGTCTGCTGCACGGCACGGGCTACACCTATCAGGCAGGCGCGACACCCAGGACGCCGGGCCTGGAACTGGCCGCCGAAGACTATCGCCGCCTCGCGCGTCTGGCCCTGACTAATACCCCGCCGAAGCTGGAGCTGATGAGCGAGGTCCAGTTCCACGACGAGGACGTCAATGCCTACAATGTCTTCGCCGACATTCCGGGCTCTGACCGGTCGGGCGAATATGTGATGGCCGGAGCGCATCTGGACAGCTGGGTCGCCTCCGACGGGGCCGTGGACAATGCCGCCGGCAGTGCCGTGGTCATGGAGGCCGCACGCATCCTGAGAACCATGGGTGTCCGGCCCAAGCGCACCATCCGTTTCGCCCTTTGGAACGGTGAGGAACAGGGCCTGCTGGGATCGCTGGCCTATGTAGACCAGCACCTGGCGACGCGCGCGCCCCTGAGCGATGCAGCGGGTGCATCCCTGCCCAACAGCCAGACCTGGCGGGCCCGCTGGCCGATCCAGCCGCGCGAGGGGCATGACGATCTGGTGGCCTATTTCAATCTCGACAACGGCTCGGGCAAGATCAGGGGCATCAACGCCGAGGGCAATGTCGCCGCCGCGCCGATCCTCCAGAAGTGGCTCGAACCCTTTGCCAGCATGGGGGCGACGACCGTGTCGCTGCGACCCTCGGGCGGGACGGATCACGTCTATTTCCAGACGGTGGGCGTGCCCGGCTTCCAGTTCATTCAGGATCCGCTGGATTACAGTAGCCGACTGCACCACACCTCCATCGACAGCTACGACCACCTGCGGGCTGACGACCTGCGCCAGGCCGCGGTCATTCTGGCCAGTGTCCTGCTGAGCGCCGCCAACTCTGACGAGCTGCTGCCGCGCATGCCCCTGCCGACGCGGCCGACCGCCAGTGATCCGTTCGCCTATCCCGGTGGGGAGTGATGGCGCACTGCGGCGACACGGACATGTCATCCGGCTTCTGCCGCTCTTCGCGACCAGCTAAGGGTGCAGGATGATCGGAAGACTGAACCACGTCGGTATCGCCACGCCCTCCATCGAGGCCAGTGTCGCGATGTATCGCGACCTGCTGGGGGCGACGAAGGCCCAGGCGCCGTTCGACCTGCCGCCGCAGGGGGTGCGGGTCTGTTTCATCGACCTGCCCAACAGCCAGATCGAACTGATCGAGCCGCTGGGTGAGGCTTCGCCGATCCACGGGTTTCTGGCCAAGAACCCGAAGGGCGGGCAGCATCACGTCTGTTTCGAGGTGGACGATATTCTGGTGGCGCGGGATGATTTGCGGGCAAAGGGCGCGACCATCCTGGGCACGGGCGAGCCGAGGATCGGTGCGCATGGGACGCCGATTCTATTCCTGCATCCCAAGGATATGGGCGGGGTTCTGGTCGAGCTGATGGAAACGCCAAAGAACGGAGCGCACTGATGCCCATTGGTCCTGTCACCATGTTCGCCATCTATGTGGTCTGCTGGTGGGTCGTGCTGTTCACCGTGCTGCCACTGGGGACCTCGCAGGAGGTGCACGAGCCGCCGACCGACGGGACCCAGTGGGGGGCACCCAAGACGCCGAACCTGAAGCGCAAATTCATCACCACGACCTGGGTTTCGGCCCTGGTCTGGCTGCTGGTGATGGTTCTGGTCTTCATCGGCTGGATGCCGTTGCCGGATCTGGCTCCGCCTGTTTGATCGCCTGGCCTAGCTTTCGCCCCGGTCGCCCGGCTAAAGCAGGTCTTTCCTGACTGATTGCCGGATTCTGCCCATGCGCCTGTCGCGCTACTTCCTGCCCACGCTCAAAGAGGCGCCCTCGGACGCCACCATCGTCTCGCACCAGCTGATGCTACGCGCGGGCATGATCAAGCAGGAGGCCGCCGGCATCTATGCCTGGCTGCCGCTGGGCCTGCGAGTGCTGCGGAAGATCGAGCAGATCGTGCGCGAGGAGCAGGAGCGGGCAGGAGCGGTCGAGCTGCTGATGCCGACGCTGCAGCTGGCCGACCTGTGGCGCGAGAGCGGGCGTTACGACGCCTATGGGCCCGAGATGCTGCGCATCACGGACCGGCATGAGCGCGAGCTGCTGTATGGTCCGACCAATGAGGAGATGATCACCGACATCTTCCGCGGCTTCGTGAAGAGCTACAAATCCCTGCCGCTGAACCTGTTTCATATCCAGTGGAAGTTCCGCGACGAGCGTCGGCCGCGCTTCGGCGTCATGCGGGGGCGCGAGTTCCTGATGAAGGACGCCTACAGCTTCGACATCGACGAGGCATCGGCGCGCAAGGCCTACAACCGCATGTTCGTGGCCTATCTGAACACCTTCGCGCGGATGGGGTTGAAGGCGGTGCCGATGCGGGCGGACACCGGGCCGATCGGCGGAGACCTGAGCCACGAGTTCATCGTCCTGGCCGACACGGGCGAGAGCCAGGTGTTCTGTGACCGCAAGCTGGTCGAGATGCCGGCGCCGGGCGGCGATGTGGATTGGAACAATCTGCAGGCCATCGTCGACGAGCGGATCGGCCTGTATGCGGCGACCGAGGAAATGCACGACGCCACCCAGTTCGAGACCCAGACGCCCGAGGCGGATCGTCTGACCGCGCGCGGCATCGAGGTCGGCCATATCTTCTATTTTGGCACCAAATACTCTGCGCCGATGAAGGCCAGGGTCGCCGGGCCGGACGGTCAGGACACCGAGGTCCACATGGGCAGCTATGGCGTCGGGGTGTCGCGCCTGCTGGGGGCCATCATCGAGGCCAGCCACGACGAGGGCGGGATCATCTGGCCCGATGCCGTGGCTCCGTTCGATGTGGCCGTGATCAATCTGCGCAACAGCGACGAGGCGGTGAACGCCGCCTGCGAAGAGGCCGTGCATCGTCTGGAAGCGGCCGGCCGCGATGTCCTGTATGATGACACCGACGAGCGTCCGGGTGGCAAGTTCGCGCGGGCCGACCTGATCGGTGTGCCGTGGCAACTGACCATCGGGCCCAAGGGCCTGGCCGAGGGCACGGTCGAACTGAAGCGCCGCGCGACGGGCGAGAAGACGTCCGTGCCGCTGGATGAAGCGATCTCGAGGCTGCTGGCATGACCGACGCAGTGGTGGCCAAGGCCACGAAGCCGGCCGGGCCGTTCTCGGCCTGGGAGGTCGGGTTGGCGCTCCGCTATCTTCGGGCCAAGCGCAAGGAAGGCGGGATCGCGATGATCGCCGTCATCTCCTATGTGGCCATCGCCTTGGCCGTCATGGCCCTGATCGTGGTGATGAGCATCATGGCCGGGTTCCGTTCGACCCTGCTGGACCGGATGCTGTCCTTCAACAGCCATGTGTACGTTCAGGGACAGATCCTGAACGATCCGAACCGCGAGGCGGCGCTGGAGCGGATCAGGACCGTGCCCGGCGTCATCAGCGCCGCCCCCATGATCGAGGCCCAGAGCCTGGTGCGGGCCGGCGGTATGACAACCGGGGCCATCGTCAAGGGCATCCGCCCGGACGACCTGCGCTCGCTCAACTATGTCTATGACAGCCTTGATGCAGAGGCCCGCCGCACATTCGGTCAGGGGGCCTACGGAGGCGACAATATCATCATTGGCCGGGCCTTGGCCGAGGGCATGGGCCTGAGGGTCGGCGACGCCATCACCCTGTATTCTCCGACCGGCGCGGACAGCGCCTTCGGCAATCTGGGCGGACTGGAGAAGTCCTATCGCATAGGCGGGCTGTTCACATCGGGCACGGCGGATTTCGACAGGGCCTTCATCTTCATGCCGCAGGAACAGGCACAGCTGTTCTTCGGCAAGGAGGGCGTCTGGGACGTCATCGACGTCAAGGTGGCCAAGCCGGACGAGGTCGGGGCCATGATCGCGCCCGTGCGCGACGCGGCGGGGGCGGGGGCCTTCGTGACCGACTGGCGAGACCGTCTGGCCGCCTTCTGGGGCGCGCTGAAGGTCGAGCGCGTGGCGATGTCGATCATCCTGGGCCTCGTCGTGGCCATCGCAGCCCTGAACATTATTTCCGGCATCGTCATGCTGGTGAAGAACAAGACGCGCGACATCGCCATCCTGCGCACCATCGGCGCCAGTCAGTCATCGATGCTGAGGGTCTTCTTCATGGCCGGGGCGACCATTGGTGTGGCCGGCACGATCACGGGCCTGACGCTGGGTCTGCTGTTCTGCCTGAACATCGGCTCGATCCAGCATTTCCTGGAGTGGGTGTTCCAGACCAAGCTGTTCGATGCGGACGTCTATATGCTGGACGCCGTGCCGGCGCTGGTCGATCCGCTCGACGTGTTCTGGGTCACCCTGTGGTCGACCTTCATGTCCTGCGTCGCAGGTCTGATCCCATCCTGGCAGGCGGCCAAGCTCGATCCGGTGGAGGCCCTGCGTTATGAGTGAGACCCTGACGCCCGACGCTTCCATACAGGGCAATCCACAGGCTTATCCCCAAGGAGCGGTGTTCTCGGCCCGCAATGTGACGCGCACCTATCCCACGGCGTTGGGCGGGCTGACCGTGCTGAAAGGCGTCGATCTGGACATCATGCCGGGCGAGATCGTCGGTTTGATCGGCCCGTCGGGATCGGGCAAGTCGTCGCTCTTGCATGCTGCGGGCCTGCTTGAGCGCCCGACGTCGGGCGAGATCCGTTTCGAGGGCGCAGATGTCGGCAACCTGAGCGAGCGCGAACGGACGCATATCCGACTGGCCAGCATCGGCTTCGTTTATCAGTTCCACCATCTGCTGCCGGAGTTCGACGCGCGCGACAACGTCGCCCTGCCGCTGCGGATCGCGGGCGTCAGCCTTCCTCAGGCTCGCAAGCGGGCGGACGAGGTTCTGACCAGCCTGGGCCTGGGTGAGCGGCTGACGCATCAGCCGTCGGAGTTGTCTGGTGGCGAGCGTCAGCGCGTCGCCGTGGCCCGTGCACTGGCCAACCGGCCGCGCCTGCTGCTGGCCGACGAGCCGACAGGCAATCTGGACCCGGCCACCAGCCAGACCGTGTTCGAGGCGCTGCACGATCTGGTCAAGCAGACCGGCGTCGGGGCCCTGATCGCCACGCACAACATGGAACTGGCCGGACATATGGACCGCGTCTTCGCCCTGAAGGACGGACATCTGGAAGAGCGTCCGGCGCAGAGCCAGACCTACTGAGCCCTCGTGCCGGGCTATTTCTTGCCCGGCGGGGTGGTGAAGGGCGAACTGCCTACGCTGACGGGCGGCTTGGCCTTTTCGGCCTTCGGTTTGCGAGCTTCCTTGTTGCTGCGGACCTGACCCTTGGCCATGCGGTTATCTTCCATGACGCCTGCCGCCGAAGGGCGAGCTGGGCGGCGTCTGCAGCACCCTACGCCCACATCTCGATCTTCACCATGAGGCTTGACGAGAACAAAGCCGCAACATAGAACATACAGGCAACATCCAATCTGGGGACAAGATCATGGCGCGTTGGACGAGGGATATGCTGTCGCTTGCGTCGTGCGGCGGCTTCGTCTGGATGACATGGCAGGCCGCCTATCTGATTCAGTGAGTCGGTGAGATGGGCCTGTTCAAGGAGAGCCAGGCCATCGCTACGACCTCTGCCCAGTTCGTCCATCTGAGGGTCCGGTCGGCCTATTCGCTGCTGGAAGGCGCGATCAAGGCGGGGAAGGTCTCGACCCTGGCAGCAGATGCGGGCATGCCGGCCGTCGGTGTCGCGGACCGGGCCAACCTGTTCGGAGCGCTGGAATTCAGCGAGGGAGCCAAGGCCGCGGGCGTCCAGCCGATCCTGGGGTGCGCCCTGCCGGTGACTGGTATCGGCGGCCAGATCAACCAACGCTGGGCCAAGGTGCCGACCATCGTGCTGTTGGTGCAGAACGAGGCCGGGTGGCTGAACCTTTCGGCCCTGTCCTCGTCTGCGTTTCTGGATGCGGGGGCGGTCGACGAGCCCAGCGTACCCTGGGACAAGGTGGTCGCCCATTCCGAAGGGCTGCTGCTGCTGTCCGGCGGGCCCGACGGGCCGGTCGATCCTCTGTTCGTCCAAGGCAAGACCGCCGAAGGTCAGGCGGCCCTGTCGGCCATGCAGGCGGCGTTCGGCGACCGCTTCTATGTCGAGCTTCAGCGCCACGGCCTGGCCAGCGAGCAGCAGGCCGAACGCGGTCTGGTCGATTGGGCCTATGCGCACGACGTGCCGCTGGTCGCCACCAACGACGTTCACTATGCCAAGGCGGCGCAGGCCAAGTCGCATGACGCCCTGCTGTGTATCGCCGACGGGGCCTTCATCGGCCAGGACGACCGTCGCAAGATCACGGGCGAGCACTGGTTCAAGCCTGCGGCGGCGATGCGGGAGCTGTTCGCCGATCTGCCCGAGGCCTGCGACACCACCATCGACATCGCCCGGCGCTGCGCCTTTCTGGCTCCCACGCGCGCGCCCATCCTGCCGCGCTTCGACACCGGTGCGGGGCGGTCGGAACCCGACGAACTGATGCATCAGGCCCGCGAGGGGCTGAAGGAGCGGCTGAAACAGGTCGTGCCTGCTGCGCCCGAGGCCGATTACTGGACCCGTCTCGAATGGGAGGTCGGGATCATCCAGCAGATGGGCTTCCCCGGCTATTTCCTGATCGTGTCGGACTTCATCAAATGGGCCAAGACGCATGGGATCCCGGTTGGGCCGGGGCGGGGGTCGGGAGCCGGGTCGCTGGTCGCCTGGGCCCTGACCATCACCGATCTGGACCCCTTGCGGTTCGGCCTGCTGTTCGAGCGGTTCCTGAACCCCGAGCGGGTCTCCATGCCCGACTTCGACATCGACTTCTGTCAGGAGCGGCGGGAAGAGGTCATCGACTACGTTCAGGACCGCTATGGCTCCGACCGGGTCGCCCAGATCATCACCTTCGGCACACTTCAGGCACGCGCCGTGCTGCGGGACGTCGGCCGGGTGCTGCAGATGCCCCTGGGGCAGGTGGATCGCCTGGCCAAGATGGTGCCGGCCAACCCCGCCAACCCCGTGACCCTGGCCCAGGCCATCGAGATCGAGCCGCGCCTGCGTGAAGCGCGCGACAACGAGGCCTCGGTGGCCACCCTGCTGTCGACCGCGCTGGAACTCGAAGGCCTTTACCGCAACGCCTCGACCCACGCCGCCGGTATCGTGATCGGCGACCGGCCTCTGGTCGAACTGGCCCCCCTGTACCAGGACCCGCGCTCGACCATCCCGGCCAGCCAGTTCAACATGAAATGGGTCGAAGCGGCGGGACTGGTCAAGTTCGACTTCCTGGGCCTGAAGACGCTGACGGTACTGGATCGCGCGCGCCAGTATCTGGAGCGTCGCGGGGCCGCGCCCGACTGGAACGCCCTGCCGCTGGACGATCCGGCGACCTATGAACTGATGGCCTCGGGCCAGACGGTCGGTGTGTTCCAGCTGGAATCCCAGGGCATGCGCGACACCCTGCGCAAGATGCGCTGTGGCTCCATCGAGGAGGTCACGGCGCTGATCTCGCTCTATCGGCCTGGGCCAATGGAGATGATCGACACCTATATCGATCGCAAGTTCGGCCGGCAGGAGGTGGACTATCTGCACCCGACCCTGACCGAGGTGCTGACCGAAACCTATGGCGTCATCATCTATCAGGAACAGGTGATGAAGATCGCCCAGATCCTGGCGGGCTATTCGCTGGGCGAGGCCGACCTGCTGCGTCGCGCCATGGGCAAGAAGAAGAAGGAGGAGATGGACTTCCAGCGGGCCCGCTTCGTCAAGGGCGCGTCCGAAAAGGGAGTGCCAGAGGCGCAGTCCGGCTCCATCTTCGATCTGGTGGCCAAGTTCGCGGGCTATGGCTTCAACAAGTCGCACGCCGCCGCCTATGCCCTGATCAGCTTCCAGACCGGCTGGCTGAAGGCGACGCATCCGGTCGAGTTCATGGCCGCATCCATGTCGCTCGATCTCAGCAACACCGACAAACTGGCTGTGTTCTATCAGGATTGCCGCCGGTTCGATGTGCCGGTGAAGTCGCCGGACGTGAACCGCTCCTCCGCCGATTTCGATGTGGCCTGGGACGAGCAGGCGGACGGCACCAAGGTCGGCTCGGTCCTGTATGCCTTGGGCGCTATCCGCAACGTCGGGCTGGAGGCGATGAAACACCTTGTTCAGGTGCGCGAAACCGGTGGGCGGTTCACCGACATCTTCGACTTCCTGGAACGGGTCGATCCGAAGTTCGTGAACAAACGGGCGCTGGAGAATCTGGCGCGTGCCGGGGCTTTCGACAGCTTGCACACCAACCGCCGTCAGCTGGCCGAACAGGCCGACACCCTCATGGCCTATTGCCAGAGCGTGGCGGCGGAACGGGCCTCGTCGCAGGTGTCTCTGTTCGGCGGCGATCAGGCGGGGGCGGCGCGTCCGCGCCTGAAGCCGGTGGAGCCTTGGATGGGGCCGGAGCGGCTGGATCAGGAGCTGTCCGCCGTCGGCTTTTATCTGTCCGGCCACCCGCTGGAGGACATGGCGGCGGCCCTCAAGCGCAAGCGTGTGACCTTTGTCGCCGAGGCTACGGCCTTGGCCGAGAGCGGGCATGAGGCCTTCATGATGGCGGGCGTCGTGCGCCGCCGTCAGGAACGGGCGAGTGCCAAATCGGGCGAAAAGTTCGCCTTCGTCACCTTCTCCGATCCGACAGGCGAGTTCGAATGCCTGTTTCCGCCAGAGCAACTGCGTAAATGCCGTGAAATCCTCGAAGTCGGAGCCTCCATCATGGTGCGGGTGCGGGCCAAGAGCGCGGACGGCGAGGTGCGCTTCTTTGGCGACGACGCCAGCCGTCTGGACACCCTGATCGACGACGGGGCCATGGGTCTGAGAGTGCATGTTTCGGCTCACGCGCCGGACGTTGTCGAGGCGCTGAAGAGCCGGCTGGAACGGGCCAGGGCGAATGGCAAGGGCGGTGAGGTCGCCCTCATCGCCGCGATCGACACCCCGTCGGCCGGACGGCGCGAGATCGAGATGAAATTGCCCGGACGCTATCGCCTGGACGGAGCCCTGCGTGGGGCCCTGAAATCCGCGCCGGGCGTGGTCCTGCTCGAAGATGCCTAGACGGCTGAGACCGCGTCGGTCACCGCATAGACCATGATACCCGTGGCTACGGCCAGGTTCAGGCTGTCGGCCCTTCCTCGCATCGGAATCTTGACGTTGACGTCGCAGGCGGTCGCGAGCGCATCGGTCAGGCCCGCCTGCTCATTGCCCATCAGTATGAGCGCCGGATGCTGGATCGCGGCATCGCGATAGCCGTGGGTCGCATCGAGCCGTGTCCCGATCACACTGCCCGGCCAGCGCTCGCGCCAAGCCAGAAATTCCGCCGGGGTGGCGCGCGCGACAGCGACGGCGAAGACGGAGCCCATGGTGGCGCGCACGGCCTCCACCGAAAAAGGATCGACGCAGTCGCCGATCAGGATGACGCCACCGCACCCTGCCGAATCCGCCGTGCGGATGATGGTGCCCAGATTGCCGGGGTCGCGAACCTGCTCCAGCGCGACCCAGGCCGGGGCCGAAGCGGGTTCGATGGCCGAAAGGGGCGTGTAGATCTGGTCAAAGACCCCAAGCACGGTCTGCGGATTGTCGCGGCGGCTGATCTTTTCAAGGATCGGGTGGGTGACGATGACGACTTCGCCGCCTGCCCTGCGCGTCTCGGCCTTCGCGCGGTCGAGAATCGGATGCTCGCGCGCCTCCATGCCGACCAAGAGCAGGCGAGGGACGCGACCCTGATCCAGCGCCTCGCCGATGAACTTCAGCCCTTCGGCCAGAAAGCGGCCCGTGGCCTCGCGCTCCTTGCGCATGTGCAGGGCACGAACCGCCTTGACCGTGTCATTGGTCAGGGAGGTGATCAGCCGGTCGTCACTCATGCCGACCATCGCGCGAAAAAGCTGAGGCCGATGGCGCGGCCATCAGGACCATCCTCGGCCAAGGCCAGCTCGCCCCAGTCGATGGTGCCGCCGCGATCCGCCGTAGCCTCAGCCATCATGTGCGCCAGCGACAGGCCGGAAATCCGCGCCGCATAGGCGTTGAGCAGCAGGAACGAGGCGTCATCCGACAGAAGGACGGCGCAATCCCTCAGCAGTCCCGGCAGGTCCTCGAAGAGACGCCAGACCTCGCCCGTCGGACCACGACCATATTTCGGGGGGTCCAGGATGATGCCGTCGTATTTGACGCCACGCCGGACCTCGCGGGCCGCATATTTGCGCGCGTCCTCCACGATCCAGCGGATCGGGCGGTCGGCCAGGCCGGACAGCTCGGCATTCTCGCGAGCCCAGGCGACCGACTTCTTGGAGGCGTCCACATGGGTCACCTCGGCCCCGGCAGCCGCACAGGCCAGGGAGGCAACACCGGTGTAGCCGAACAGGTTCAGGATGCGCGGCTTGTGAAGGCTGCCGATCCTGGCATCCAGCCATTCCCAATTCGCCGCCTGCTCGGGAAAGAAGGCGAGGTGTCTGAAAGGGGTGAACCGGCTTGTGAAGCGAACGTCGCGCCAAGCCAGGGGGAAGCTGTCGATCGGCTTGCCGGCAAAGCGCCAGCGCCCGCTTTCGTCTTCGTCGGTCGGGTCGAAGACGGCGGTCGCCCGCTCCAAGGCCAAAGGATCGCGCGGCGACCAGAAGCACTGCGGCTCCGGTCGCACGACTGTGTGCGGGCCGTATCGCTCCAGCTTTTGCCCGCCGCCGCTGTCCAGCAGGGCATAGTCGGCCCAGGCGCGGGTGACGAGGGTTTCAGGTAACGGGTTCAGGCGCGGCGACATGGGACGCTGATAGGCGGACAGGCAAGGCCTCGTCCAGCCTTGCGCTGTCGATCGCGTGGTCCGTGCCGTCGACGGCAGGTACATCCGGACGGTGAGCGGTCTTGTCCCAGGCGAAGGGTTCGCGGATGAGTCTCCAGACCGCGTGGACGAGGGCAAGGCTGAGCAACGACCAGTAAAGCGGGGCCGCCAGCATGTCGAAGACGGTGTAGGGTACGCCCGCCCGTCGCGTGCCGATCAGGCAGCTGAGCCAGGCCGAGGCGGTGTCGATGCCAAGGACGCTCAAGGCCAGGGCCGGGGTTAGAGGGGGGAGGCCCGCCATGGCGGCGACCGCCAGGGTAACGGCGAACCACGCCAGCGCCGGTCCTTGCAGTATCGCCGAGGCCAGACCGGCCCCGAGGGTGGCGACCAAGGCGAACACGCCGCGTGGACCCAGTTGCCAGACGCATCGGGTGTGAGTGCCCCAGGTCTGCATATAGCCCTTCAGCCAGCGCGTGCGCTGGGGCAGCCAGCAGCGAATATTGCCGGGAGGCGTTTCCCAGGTCGGCCGGCTGATGACGCCCAACCGCCAGCCCAGTCGCCACAATCTGAAGCCCAGATCGGCATCTTCGGTGACATTGAATGCGTCCCAGCCGCCAACCGCGCGCAGTACGTCGACCCGGAAATGATTGCTTGTCCCGCCGAGTGGAAACGGCAGTCCCAGTCGCGCCATGCCCGGCAAGACCGTCTCGAACAAGGCGGCGTATTCTGCGGCGAACTGGCGATCCAGAAACGGCGCGTCTCCTGGCCCCTTGTGCTTACGGCGGATACGCAGAGGTGCCTGCAGACAGGCCAGTTGTCCCGTGTCGTCGGTTGCGAACCGCGAGGCGGCTTCTTTGAGCTGCAGTGGGTCTGGATCGTCCTCGGCGTCATAGACGGTGAGCAGGTCGCCGGTCACATAGGGCAGGGCGCAGTTCAAGGCGCGAGGCTTGGTGTGCGGCTCGCCGGGCGGCGCAATGAAGAGCTGCAGCCATTCAGGGCGCGGCATATCCAGAGCCGCCTGGATGGTGTCGTGATCGTGGGCCTCGAGCACCAGCAGGCCCTGAAGTCGATCGGCGGGATAATCGATCTGCGCAAGCCGCTCGACCAACTGCTCCAGCACCTCTGTTTCGTCATATAGGGCGGCAAGGATCGTATAGCGCGGCCAGATTTGCACGTCGGCCACGGCGGCGTCTCGCTTTTCGCTGGCGAGGACCAAGGCCAGCCTCCAGACCGCCAGGCCGAGAAATACTATGGCGGCCCCGACGATGAGCGCTGTGGCCACGGCGTCGGGGGCCAGATGCAGGCCCAAGGCGAGCGCACTGGCGAGGCCGAGGAGGATGAGCCACTGATCAACGGTAAGCGCACGCAGGGCGGCGCTCTCCCGCACAGGGCGTTCAATGGTCGCGCCGGTATCGTCTGCCGTCTTCAGGTTGCTGACCCCCGCCCGCTCCATACCTAACGGGTAGCGCGGTGACTCGACCGGGGCAACCAGGCGACCGACCCGGCGATTGGCGCAATGGTGCGATTGCCGCTATTCAGCAGGCTCGCTCCGGAGTGTCCGCTTGACCTTGACCGCTTCCAATGCCCGTTCGCAACGCAAGCCGAAGGGGGAGGGGCATGCCCGGCGCGCGGAAATCCTGGCGGCGGCCGAGCGTATATTCGTGGATCACGGCTATGAAGGCGCGACAATCCGCAAGATCGCCGACGAGGTCGGATTGTCGTCGACGGCGCTGTACATGCACTTCTCGGACAAGAGCGAGATCCTGCACGAAATCTGCGAGCGCGCTTTCGAGCAACTGCTGGTCATGAACCGGGCGGTCCTGGATGAGCCCGGCACGCCGGAGCAACGGATGCGGCGGTTGATGCAGTCCTATGTACGGTTCGGCTTTGAAAACCCCAATGCGTACCGCCTCGTCTATATGACGCGCCCGCTCGAGGCCCAGCAGGCGCAGAGTGTGGCCCAAAGCCTGGGCCATGAACTGTTCGGTGCCTTCGTGCGGGTGGTGGAAGAAGCGGCGGCGGAGGGTCGGCTGCGCGGCGATCCGCGTCCGACGGCACAGGCCCTGTGGGCCGGGGCCCATGGCGTCGTGTCGCTGATGATCACCAAGCCCTACTTCGACTGGGTCGACCGCGACTTGTTGATCGACACCCTGCTAGATGCCCTGTTCATCGGCTTGCTGAAACCGTGAGGCTGTTCGGAGCCGTTTCCCTATCTATGGGCATGCTGATCGCCGGGACTGTTGAGGCGCGGCCGTTGCGGGTCATGTCGCTGGACCAGTGCGGGGACCAATACGCGATGGCGCTGTCGCCGGGGGCGACGCTGGCCCTATCGCCGCGAGCCGATGATCCGGATTCCTGGATGAAGGCCGAAGCCTCGCGATATCGGCGGGTACGTCCGACGCTGGAGGCCGCGATCGCGTTTCAGCCCGACGTGGTGGTGCGTTACTGGGGCGGGGAGCCGCGTCTGCTGGCCGCGCTGGAGCGTCGTGGCGTGAGGGTGCTGACCATCGACGACGCGACGAGCATTGAAGGTGTGAAGTCGAACCTCATCAATGTGGCCGAGGGCTTGGGTGAGCGCGGTCGGGGAGACGCTCTCGTCGGTTCTATGGATGAGCGGCTGGACGAGGCCCGGCCCGCCGCCGGGCAGACGAGATCATCGGCTCTCTATCTGACACCCGGGGGGTTCACGGCCGGCAAGGGGACGCTGGTGGATGCGATCCTGACGGCCGCCGGATTTGCAAATCTGGCGACGTCGACCGGCTATGCGCCCGTGAGCGTGGAGCGGATGGCTCTGTCACCGCCGAAGCGATTCATTCTGGGCTTCTTCGACCTGTTCCGGTCCGACTGGCGTGGGCCGGGAAGGCATCCGGTCGTACGGGGGGCTGCGAAGGGGAGGGTGGCGGCACGGCTGCCGGCGTCGGCTCTCACATGTCCGGCCTGGTTTGCCGCCGATGCCGCCGTGATGGCCAGCGAGGGCCGATGAGCCGCCTGCTGTGGGGCCTGTTTCTGCTGATCGCCCTGGCGGTGGCCCTGGGTGTCGGCCTGGGAGAAAGCCTGTTCGATACCGAGCAGTGGCGTTTGGCCATCACCGACCCGACATCGGGCCCGGCGGAAGTCCTCTGGCAGGTTCGCGCGCCGCGCGTGGCCACGGCTCTGATGGTCGGGGCGGCGCTGGGGCTGGCTGGTGCGGTCATGCAGGGGCTGCTGCGCAATCCGCTGGCGGATCCCGGGGTACTGGGCGTGTCAGCCGTAGCGGCCCTGGGCGCGGCCCTGGCGATTGTCACTGGCGCAGCGGCGGTGCCGGGTGCTGTCGAGATATCGGCCCTGACCGGGGCGGGCCTGGCGGGAGGGCTGCTGATCCTGTTTTCGGCGAGGGTCAGATCGCCCGAGGCCTTGATCCTTTTCGGGGTGGCCCTGTCCAGTTTCGCGGGTGCCGCCACGGCGCTGATCTTCAACCTGTCGCCGTCTCCAATCGCGACGGCCGAGGTCATGAGCTGGCTGCTGGGGTCGGTGCAGAACCGCAGCTGGATCGACGTCGCGTGGGTCACGCCGGCGGTGGCGTTGTCTGCCGTGCTGGCGGCCATGGCGGCACCGGGCCTGCGGATGCTGAGCCTGGGTGAGGAGGCGGCGAGGACGTCAGGCCTGCCGATGGCGCGATTGAGGTTGCTGGCCCTGCTGGCTGCGGCGCTGGCGACCGGGGCAGCCGTGGCGGTGGCGGGGGTGATCGGCTTCGTGGGCCTGGCGGCACCGCATCTGGTGCGGACGCTGGTGAGGGGTGACCCGGGTCGCGTTCTGTTACCGTCGGCCTTGGCGGGGGGCCTGATGCTGGTCGTGGCTGACCTGCTGGCTCGAATGATGCCGACGGATCAGGAATTGAAGCTGGGCGTCTTCACGGCCCTGGTGGGTGCGCCATTG
>CALRXI020000016.1:0-38717 GCA_943372125.1 Brevundimonas vancanneytii | reverse complement strand
CCGCCCAAGCTGCAGATCCGTCCGCCGGTCATCGTCCCGAATGCACCACCGCCTCCGCCGGCTGTGAACATCGAGACGACTAAGAAGGAAGACCGGATCGAGGTCGCAGGCCCTGCGGTCATCACGCGCACGCCGCCGGAACCGGCTCCTTTGCCTGCTCCGCCCCGTCCGTCGGTGATCAGCAACCCCAGCTGGTCGCGGCAGCCTTCGCCGGAATTCCCGGAGCGGGCACAGTCGCGTGGTATCGAAAGCGGTACCGTGGTTCTGAACTGCCTCGTGAACGCGAACGGTTCGGTGTCTGACTGCAATATCGTGTCGGAGACCCCCTCGGGTGCCGGCTTTGGTCAGGCCGCCCTGTCGGCTGCGCGTCGGGCACGGATTTCGCCCCGTACCGTCGATGGTGCTGCGACCGGTGCCCGTGTGAACTTCACCACGCGGTTCCGTCTGGGCGAGTAGACCCTGCGAGAGTAATGTCGTCGGAAGACCCCGGAGCCTCTGGCTCCGGGGTTTTTCTTTGTGTCGGAGGCGCTGTTTGATCCTGGCCGCTTGATCGCGTCGTTCGGTGCCGCTAGACACCCTTCCTCGCGTCGATGCGCCGCCTTAGCTCAGTTGGTTAGAGCGCCGGTTTGTGGAACCGGAGGTCCTCAGTTCAAGCCTGAGAGGCGGTACCATCCCTCGTTCGAGCAAGGCTCCGCGGACAGGCACTGACCAACCTCGATGCCGCTCTGTCTCCGTCACTGAGCGGAGGTGTTCAACCGACTGCAGAGAGCTCTGCCTTGCGCCGCCGCATCGCAGTGACCGGCCCCTCGACTTTGGCCAAGGCCTCGCGCGTGGCCTGGTAGCCGATCTGAACCGTCGGCTCGTAGGTCTTCCAGTCGCGGATCTCGGTGTTCTCGGGCGTCGGCTGGACCAGGATGTCGGTCGCCGCGCGCGAAACCTCGATCTCTGCATCTGTGGTCAGGGTCGCTGAGCGCATGAGGATGGAGACGATGGGCGGGCCGCGTCGCCAAGCCCCCGTCGCCAGGAACCGCCAGACCGAGGGCGGATGAAGGATCACCTGCGGGTCCACGCCGCGCGCCTGGGACATGTCCACGCCGATCACCGGCCCGCCGTTCATCTGGCGCATGACCGCAGTGGGCAGGTTGTTCAGCACCGCGCCGTCCACCAGCACCTGACCGTCGATGACGATGGGTGGCAGCAGGCCGGGAATGGCGATGGAGGCGCGCATGGCCTTGCGCATTATGCCGCGCCGATGCACCTCGATCTTGCCGCTGGTCAGATTGGTGGAGACAGCGAAGAAGGGCCGCACCGTATCGGCCAAATCCATGTCGCCATAGGCGTCGATCAGCAGCTGATCGACCTTGGCCGCTCGCGTCATGGCCAGCATGGGGAAGGTGATGTCGGACAGGGGATCCTTGACGACGAAGGCGCGGTGGATGCGGGCCTCCAGCTCGTCCTGCGTCCAGCCCAGGGCCGGACCGGCCGCGATCACCGCGCCCATGGACGCGCCGCCGACGAAGTCGATCGGCACCCTGGCCTCATGCAGGGCCCGCAGCGCGCCGATATGGGCATAGGCGCGGGCTCCGCCGCCGGAGAAGACCACGCCTACCGCGCTGCCGGTCAGGACGCGGGCCATGCGCTCGGCGTCGTCAGCGGCCCCCTCCACGGCCTGGAACCACCGTCCAGGCTGGATGGCGTCAAGCCAGGCGGCGGTATTGGCGGGCCGCTGCATGCGCGGATCGCGCATCAGGATCAGGTCGGTCCGCCGCTGGGCATCCAGCACGCCAGAATGCGGCATCGGCCGGTTGGGCGGGGCCAGCAGGCCGTTGCCGACGACGAAGACCCGATCCACCTGGCGCGCGCAGAGCGAGGCCCAGGCCGGCTCGTCCAGTTCGGCGACGTACAGGACATAGTCGTGCGTATCCTCGACCCGGCTGAACCAGTCGGCGGCGGACGCCAGGGCGGAATGGTCGATGACCTGGCAGGTGAAGCCGTCGGCCTGAATGGCGGCGGCAATCCGTTCGACGAAGGCGCGAATAGGCCGGGGGCGGGCGGAGACAAAGCCGAAAACGCTGGGCTCGCCGCCACCGGAGCGTTGGTCCCGCGCCCGCTGGATCATCAGGCGCGACAGCTCGACCATCAGGTCGGGTTCCTTGCGCGCCGCTTCAAAGAAGGCGTCGCGCGGCAGGGCCAGGACTTCGGAATCGCGCAGGGCGACGACGTCGGCGGTATGTTCGGTGCCGGCCATCATGGCCATTTCGCCCGCAGGCTCGCCGGGCCGGATGACACCTACGAACTCCGGGGGGTGGTCGTGGTGGGCATCGCGGCGGAAAACGCCCAGGCGACCGCTGCGCAGTAGGTACAGGGTGTCGGCGGGGGTGCCCTCGGCGAACAGCACCTCGCCCCCGGTCAGGGCGAACCAACTGGCACGGGTGTTCTTCCCGCCCTCGAAGATGCGGTGCAGGGCGTCTTCGAGCCGGTCGGAGCGGGGAGGGGGCATGGGGGAGGGGCTAGGTTTTAGGGGTTAGGTTCTAGGGAAGGTCGGGATGGGACGGCATAATGGCGTGAGTCTTCCATGCTTCCCTAGCCCCTAGACCCTAACCCCTAGAACCCGATCCTTACCACGCCCCCATCTCCCTCAGCTTCTTGGCCAGGTCGTCGGGCAGGTCGCCGGCGTCCATGGTGGACAGGTCGGGCGGCGCGTCCTTGGGCTCCAGATAGCGCCAGCCTTGAAAAGGGCGGCGGGCCTGGGGGGCGGTGCGGATGACTTCCGGGTGCAGGCGGATGTGGCACATGCTGGTCTTGCCCTCGCCCCTGGTCGTGATGTCGGCGATGGGCATGCGACAGGTGACCGAGCCCTTCATGACCCAGTACAGGCAGCCGCCGTCCTCCAGCTCCTGCGCCCGTTTGGGCGTCATGCGGGTGTGAACCGTCAGCCAATCGCCCTTGGCGACACGGCGTTCCAGCGTCTCGACCTTGGCCACGCCGACGCACAGCTTGATCATGTGCAGGGTGGGGGTGGCCTCAGTCAGCGGCGGCCACCTTGTTTTCCATCATCTCGCCGAACTGGACCAGAGCATTGCCCTTGTTCATCTCCTGGGCGCAGCGGTCGTACTGGGCCACGAGCTTTTTCTCGATGTCCGGCGACTGCACATAGGATGCGAAATAGGACAGCCAGTCGGTCCCGGGCGTGCGCCCTTCCAGTCGGCCTAGGAAGTACATCATGCCGCCGACGAGGCCCATCTGCTGTTCGGAACCGGCCTCGGTCGCGCCGACAGCAACGGCAGTGACGGCCAGGCATTCGACGTCACGCAGATCAGCGGGGGCGATGTCGCGCGACTGAGCCAGAGCCGAGCCGGTCATGAGGCCGAGGGCCAACGCCGCGATGGCGATGCGACGGATCATGCGGGTTTTCCTTCAATGATGGCCAGAACCGCATCCGCCCCGACCTGGTCGCCGACGGCGGCACTGATGGCACCGACCACGCCGTCGAACGGCGCGACCAGCGCATGCTCCATCTTCATGGCCTCCAGCACGATCACGGGCTGACCCTTGGTGACGGTGTCCCCGGCCTTGGCGGGGGTGGCGACGATCTTGCCGGGCATGGGCGCGCGGAGCGAGCCGTCGGAGGCGATGCCGGAAACACTGCCGCTGACTGCGGGACTGGCAACGAGGACTGCAGTGCCTGCGTCGAACAGTACAAGGTCGTCGCCTACCTTATTCTGTCCGAACTGGCGGTCGCCCACCCATACGGAGCCGTGCCCCCATTCGCCATAGTCATACCGGGCCGTTCGCGTCTCTGCGTCATCTCCGATAAGCCATGACGAGTCGTTCGTTTGCGCCGAGAGCGCGTTCTTTTCGATCCGGCGCCCGTCGACCGCGACGACCCAGCGGGATTGGGGTTTCCCGTTTAGCCTGAAACCCATGGACCCAGTTGTGGCGTCCCAAGGCCCGAAGTCATTGCTTCGAATTCCATCGGATGGGTCGTAGTGGTGTTGCGCGAATAGGGCGACGGCGGCGATGTCTCGTTCCGCGTCAGGCTTGTCGGCGAGATGCAACTCTTCCGTGGCTATAAACCCCGTGTCCACGTCCCCCTCGACGAAGCGCGGATGCTCCAGGCAACGAACCAGGAAGCCAGCGTTTGTGCGCACCGGCCATACCTCGACCTCGGACGCCGCCACAGCCAGGCGACCGGCGGCTTCCTCGCGCGTATTGGCATGCACGATCAGCTTGGCGATCATGGGGTCGTAGAACTGGCTGACCTCGCCGCCTTCATAGACGCCGGTGTCGATGCGGACGTCGTCGGGCAAGACAAAGTGCTCCAGCTTGCCGATGCTGGGCAGGAATCCGTTGCCGGGGTCCTCGGCATACAGCCGTGCCTCCATGGCCCAGCCGTTCAGGGGGATGTCCGCCTGTTCTAGCGGGATCGGCTCGCCCGACGCGACGCGGAATTGCCATTCGACCAGGTCGACGCCGGTAATGGCTTCGGTGACCGGGTGTTCGACCTGCAGTCGGGTGTTCATCTCCATGAACCAGATGCGGTCGGCCTTCAGCCCATCGGAGGCGTCGGCGATGAATTCGATGGTGCCGGCACCCTCGTAGTTCACGGCCTGGGCGGCGCGGACGGCGGCGGCGGTGACGGCGTCGCGGGTGGCCTGATCCATGCCGGGGGCCGGGGCCTCCTCGATCACCTTCTGGTGACGGCGTTGCAGGGAGCAGTCGCGTTCGTGCAGGTGGACGACGGTGCCATGGCTGTCGCCGAAGACCTGCACCTCGATGTGGCGCGGGCGGGTGATGTAGCTCTCGATCAGGACGCGCGGATCGCCGAAGGAGGACTGGCCCTCGCGCTGGGCGCTGGCCAGGGCGTCGGCGAAGTCCTCGGCCCGGTCGACCTTGCGCATGCCCTTGCCGCCGCCGCCGGCGACCGCCTTGATCAGGACGGGGAAACCGATGCGTGCGGCCTCGGCGGCCAGGAAATCGGGGTCCTGATTGTCGCCCTGATAGCCGGGGGTGACGGGCACGCCCGCCTCAATCATCAGCTTTTTCGCCGCGTCCTTCAGGCCCATGGCGCGGATGGCGGCGGGCGGCGGGCCGATCCAGACCAGACCCGCGGCCATGACAGCTTCGGCGAAGTCGGCATTCTCCGACAGGAAGCCATAGCCGGGGTGGATAGCCTCGGCCCCCGTCTGTTTGGCGGCCGCCAGGACCTTGGCGGCGTCCAGATAGCTCTCGCGGGCCGGGGCCGGGCCGATCAAGACCGCCTCATCGGCCTCGCGCACATGCAGGGCCTTGGCATCGGCCTCGGAATAAACGGCGATGGTGCGGATGCCCATGCGGCGGGCGGTCCGGAAGACGCGACAGGCGATTTCGCCACGGTTGGCGACGAGGACGGATGTGAACATGAAGGCTGCATAGCCGGTCTGTCGGGACGGGAGAAGGTGGCAGGTTGCGCCCGACTATTCGACCAGGGCATTGGCCGCGACCACCAGACTGGTGGTCATCAGATACAGTCCGAAGGCCCAGGCCCAGGCCTTCCACTGGACCATGCCCGGGATCGCCATCAGCCAGAGGCGCTGGATGGCGATGTACCACACGGTGATGGCCACCACGATCGCCACGCCTGCGAGGGTCGTCCAGATCAGCGGATCGTTGATGCCCAGGGTGCCGACACTGACCAGGATGGAGGTCGCGCCCGCCAGATAGCACTGGGCGAAGAAGGGGGTGCGCAGGCTGTCGCGATCGACCTTGTGCCCCGATAGCTTGAGAAAGGCCCAGGCGAACACCAGGGGGTGCAGGCTGAACATCAGGGCGCGGAAGGCCAGCAGGTTCTGCTCGCTGGCGGTGATGAAGCGACTGACCGGATTGGGCTCATCGGTCACGGGCACGCCGAACAGCAGTTCCAGCCCGTGGGCCAGAAGGATGCTGAGCACCAGAAACAGCGGCGGGCTGAGGGTTTCCAGATATTGTTTCTCGGGCTTGTCGCGCTGTTCGGCGTCCGAATAGCGCATCGTCCGGATCGGATGGCGCAGGGTCATCGCCAGGGTGCGCGGATAGAACAGCAGCCAGGACATGACCTCATAGAGCAGTTCCTCGACGGACTGCAGGATCTTCATGGCATTCATGCGCGGCCCTCCGTCCCGGACCCTAACGCGGCGAAGCGAGGCGTGGGAAGCGCGGCGTCAGATCACGCCTTCGATCAGGCCCAGATCCCTGGCCTCCTGGGCTTCCAGATACCAGTTCTCCGGTGCGCGGGCCTTCAGGTCGTCGCCGGTCAGGGACGAGCCGATCGCGAGGGCGTCGAAGCCCTCATTCTGAATGCGGATGGAGTGCTCCAGCTCGTGCAGAAGCGCCTTCACCGAAGCGACGCAGTTGGTCAGCGGCCCCACGACATGAAGGGACTTGTCCATCTTGCGCTCGTGGATCATCAGCCGCGTGCCGCGTGTCAGATAGCGGTTTTCTCGTACGAAGAAGCTCATGAAGGTCGCACCCGCCGAATAGACGGTGGCCTTGCCCAGAAAAACGTAGCGGCAGTCAGGGTTGGTGTCGGAATGGAAGCGGATGTCCTCGCCCATCATTCGCGCCACTTCCGGATCGCCGCCGAGTGTCGAGAGTTCGGTCACGACGATCCCCTCGCGCGGGGCGGCGACCAGCTGGGTGCGGAAGCGCTGATACAGATTGTAGTCCACGTCGCCGGCCAGAAGGATGGCTGGCCACTTGAAGGCATCGGGGGGCAGGGTGTCGGTCATGGTCGTCTCCGCAGGGCGGAGGCGATAAGTCTGAGCGGTCCTCGCGGTTCCCCGGGATCAGCTGTCGCTATCCGACGAGGGCCGACCGCTCCTCGGGCGTCAGCATACGCCAGCGGCCCTCGGGCATGTTGTCGAGCCGAAGGGGGCCGATGCGGATGCGGATCAGGTCGGTGACCTCCAGGTCCAGAAGTTCGCACATGCGCCGGATCTGGCGGTTGCGGCCCTCGCGCAGGATGAACTTCAGGCGGAAGGTGTCCATGCGGCTGACGCGGGCAGGCTTCAGCTGACGCCCGTCGAGGCGCAGGCCGTAGCGGAGCAACTTCAGCTTGTTTTCCGTCACGTCGCCGCGGACGCGGACGAGATACTCCTTGTCCAGATCGGATTGGGGTCCGATCACGGCCTTGGCCACCACGCCGTCCGACGACAGCAACAGCAGACCGCGCGAGTCCTCGTCCAGCCGGCCGATGGGCGGAAGCGACATATCCTCGGGTGGGGCCTCGCCCGGACCGATCAGATTGGCGGCGGTCAGCAGGCGAACCGCCGGGATCTTGTCCGGTTCGGGCTGTCCGGAGACATAGCCGACGGGCTTGTTCATCACGATGGTGATGCCCTCGGCGAGGGTGGCGGTGGCCCGGTCGTTCAGGGTCAGGGTCTGGCCGGGCTCCAGTTTGCGGCCCGCGTCGGTGACGACCGCGCCGTCGATGGATACCAGGCCGTCGGCGATGAGGGCATCGGCCTCCCGCCGCGAACAGACGCCGGTCTGGCCCAGCCACTTGTTGATGCGGACGGGTTCAGGGCCGTCATAGGTGCGGGAAAAGCTCATGACACCCGCCGGAACAGCAGCATCAGATTGTTGGCCGGCATCTCCCGGCGAAGGGTCAGGCGCAGGCCCTCGGTTCGCGCCGCCTCGACCACCGCGTCCAGATCGCGCAGGCCCCAGTCCGGATTTCGGGCCTTCAGGCTGTCGTCAAAGGCGGCGTTGGAGGGGGCGAGGGGCACGTCGGCTTCGCGAAACGGGCCATAGAGGACCAGCAGGCCGCCCGGCTGGATGAGGGTCTGACCGGCCAGACGCATCAGTCCGATCGTCGCTGACCAAGGGCTGATGTGGATCATGTTGATGCAGACCACGGCCTGGACGGTTTCGGTCGGCCAGGTCGCCGGATCCAGCACGTCGAGCGCCAGCGGGGCCGACAGATTGGCCAAGGTCGCGGCCCCGGCCCAGGCGGCGATGCTGGTGCGGGCCTCAGGCGAGGGATCGCTGGGCGTCCAGGTCAGGCCGGGCAGTGCGCGGGCGAAGGCCACGGCGTGCTCGCCGGAGCCTGCGGCGACTTCCAGCACGCGACCATGGGCCGGCAGATGGGCCCGCATCACTTCCAGGATCGGCCCGGTGTTTCGGGCGACGGCCGGCGAGGCGGTGGCCCCGTCGGGCAGGGTGGTGAGGGTATCCATCGTCTGCATGGCCGTTCCGATAGCGTGCCCGGCCCCGATCCGCGACCGGAAAGATGCCGGGCAGGGGCCTGCCGCCGCTCATCAGGGAATGAAATTTGCGCCGGTTGACGCCGGGGCATCGGAGGTGTCATTCCGCGCGTAACAATGCGTGATCGTAGACGCATCGGGAGGGGCTACGGCGACGTCAGATCGCTGGGCCGACGACGTTCAGGAGAGTAGGCATGACGACATCCACCATACCCGGGCTGCACCCGGCCCCGACCGCGCACGCCGGGCTGATCGCCTGGGTCGAACAGATCGCCGCCCTGACGAAGCCGGACCGTGTCCACTGGTGCGATGGCTCGGAGGCCGAGAAGGCGGACATCATCGCCGACCTGATCGCCAAGGGGACGCTGCGTGAACTGGACCAGACAAAGCGCCCCGGCTGCTACTATGCCGCCTCGGACCCCAAGGACGTCGCCCGGGTCGAGAGCCGGACCTTCATCTGCTCGGCGGATCAGGTCGATGCCGGGCCGACCAACAACTGGGCCGATCCGGTCGAGATGCGGGCGCGGATGCAGGGGCTGTTCGACGGCTGCATGGCCGGGCGCACCATGTATGTGGTGCCCTTCTCCATGGGGCCGCTGGGCTCGCATATCTCGGCCCTGGGCGTCGAGATCACCGACAGCGGCTATGTGGCCGTCTCGATGGGCATCATGACCCGCATGGGCCAGCCTGCGCTGGACGTGCTGGGCACCGACGGCGTGTTCGTGCCCGCCGTGCATACGCTGGGAGCGCCCCTGGCAGCGGGGCAGGCCGACGTCGCATGGCCGTGCAACGAGGACAAGTGGATCGTCCACTATCCGGAGACGCGCGAGATCTGGTCCTATGGCTCGGGCTATGGCGGCAACGCCCTGCTGGGCAAGAAATGCTATGCCCTGCGCATCGCCTCGGTCATGGCCCGCGACGAGGGCTGGCTGGCCGAGCATATGCTGATCCTGAAGCTGACAGACCCCAAGGGCCGCGCCAAATACGTCGCCGCCGCCTTCCCCAGCGCCTGCGGCAAGACCAATCTGGCCATGCTGCAGCCGATCATTCCGGGCTGGACCGCCGAGACGATCGGCGACGACATCGCCTGGATGCGCTTCGGTGACGATGGCCGCCTGTACGCAGTGAACCCCGAGGCCGGCTTCTTTGGCGTCGCGCCGGGCACCAGCCGCAACACCAACGGCAACGCCCTGGCGACCATGGCGACCAACACCGTCTTCACCAATACGGCGCTGACGCATGACAACGACGTCTGGTGGGAAGGTCTGTCCAAGCCTGCGCCCGAGGGTCTGACCAACTGGAAGGGCGTGCCGCACGACTCGGCGTCCGGCGAGCCCGCGGCCCATCCCAATGCCCGCTTCGCGGCGCCCGCCAGCCAGTGCCCGACCATCGCCCCGGAGTGGGAAGACCCGAAAGGCGTGCCGATCGACGCCATCCTGTTCGGCGGCCGCCGGGCCAGTGCCGTGCCGCTGGTGACCGAGGCCTTTGACTGGGAGCACGGGGTCTTCATGGGCTCGACCGTGGCGTCTGAAGGTACGGCAGCGGCGGAGAATGCCATCGGCACCCTGCGCCGCGATCCCTTCGCCATGCTGCCGTTCTGCGGCTACAATATGGGTGACTATTTCGCGCACTGGCTGGCCATGGGCGGCAAGGCCGAGGCGGGCAAGCTGCCGCGCCTGTATTTCGTCAACTGGTTCCGCAAGGACGACGAGGGCCGGTTCGTCTGGCCGGGCTTCGGCGACAATGCGCGTGTCTTGAAGTGGATCGCCGAGCGGCTGGATGGCGAGGCGGACGCCGTCGATACGCCGGTCGGTCGGGTGCCGACGCGGGCCAGCCTGGACTTGTCGGGTCTGGACCTGACCGAGGCCGACCTGTCGACCCTGCTGGATGTCGATGCCGAGGTCTGGGCCGAGGAGGCGGCGCTGATCCCCGAATTCTACGCCCAGTTCGGCGATAGGCTGCCCCAGGCCCTGTGGCAGCAGCATGAGGCCCTGACGACGCGGATCGAGCAGAATCGGGCGGCGGCCATCGCGGCGGAATAGGGCTTCGCTCTTGCAAAAGGACGACGACCGGTCGATCTGGTCCGGGTGGCGTCCTCCCCTGATGTGATCGTGATCGGTGCCGGCGTGCTGGGCCTCTGCTCGGCAGCGGAGCTGGCTGCGCGCGGCCATGCGGTGACGGTGATCGATCCGGGCGGGCCCAATGCCAGCGCGGTCGCGGCGGGCATGATCGCTCCGGCCATGGAATCGCTTCTGGAGGATACGACGCCGGAACGCGCGGCCCTGCTGCGTCGCGCCCGCGATCTGTGGCCCAGCTTTGCGGAAACGCACGGCCTGAAGGTCCGGCGCGAGGGGGCCGAGTGGAGGGGCGACGATGCCGAGGCGGCCCTGGATCGTATGCGCGTGCTGGGCTTTGAGGCGCAGGCTATTGATGGCGGCGTCCGCACCTCGGAGGACTGGCGCGTTGATGTCGGCCCAGGGTTGACGGCCTTGGCGCGGGTGCCGGGTGTGTCGGTGGTGAGGGCGACGGTCGCGCGGGTCAGCGGCGACAGCCGGCGCTGGCGGGTCGAGGCGGGGGATGGCCGGGTCTGGTTCACGCCGTCCGTGGTGGTCGCGACCGGAGCCGCCGCGGCCATCGAGGGGCTGCCGCCCGAGGTCGCCGCTCGCATCGCGGCGATCCAGCCCATCAAGGGCCAGTTGAGCTATTTTGCCGGGCTGAGCGCACCCGCCGTCATTCGGGCAGAAGGGGCCTATGTCGCGCCAGCCGACGGTGGCGTGGTCATCGGGGCGACGATGCAGCCTGACGAACGAGACCTGGCCCCGGATCTCGAGGCCGCCGGTACCCAGACGGCGCAGGGCCTGACCTTGCTTGGGCAGCCAGGCACCCAAGGCAGCGTGCGAGTCGGCATTCGTGGCGCGACGCCGGATGGACTTCCACTGGCGGGACGGACCGAGGCCGAAGGCCTGCATCTGGCCCTGGCCCCGCGCCGCAACGGCTGGCTGCTGGGGCCATTGGTGGCGCGGGTTGTGGCCGACGGGATCGAGGGGACGACATCCATGCCGGATGCCGCCGCCCTCGACCCTGCCCGGTTCGACTAGTCAGGCGCGGCGAAGCGGATGGTCATGGCGACGCGAGACCCCTGGGCCGATCCATTCACCGTCTGCGGGCTGATCTGGAAATAGCGCGACACGCTTTGCGCCGCCCGTCCGAAGCCGTACCCACCGGGCGTTTCATTCGTGACGCGGCAGTCGGTCACCCGACCGCTGGCCTCGACAAAACAGTTCAGCGAGGCCGATCCCGACACCCCGCGCTGAATGGCGCGGTCCGGGTAGGCGCGGTCCATCTGTTCCGGTGTCGGCTGACGTATCCAGTTGGCGCGGGTGATCAGCGCCGGTGGTTCAGGTTGAGCGACCGGGGGCTGATCCGGGACCGGCTCTTCGACAGGGCGGTTGATGGTGATGGTCGTGCTGTCGCTGGGCGGCGCATCGGTTCGAGGCACATTGATCACATCGGTCGGCTGTGTCGGCAGAGGCGTCTCGTTCACGCGAGGATTGGGCGCGGCGGGCGTCGGTTCGCGCTCGACCGGCTCGATCGGCTTGGGTTTCGGCATCGGCTCCATCGTGACGATGGTCAGAGGGCCGTCCTCCAACGGGGCCAGCTGCAGCTCGAAGCGCTGGTTATAGAGCGCCACTCCGACCCCGATATGGGCCAGGGCGACGACGCCGATCACCATCCAGCTGGTCCGGGACAGGCCCGGCTTGCGTCGTTCGTTGAAGTCGAGGGGGCTGACACCGTGTGGGCCGCCCGCGGTTCTGATCATCATGGCCGTAACTCCCTGTCTATCGCCGTCCCCACAGCAACCCACGAGCGAATGCAGCGCTGACCTTGCGGCAAGTTTACGGCGGAGATCGCGGGGCCTCGAACAATGTTCGCCTGTGGAGCGCGGGCGACACATTAGGGTTTGATTAACCACGAAACCCCAGCCTGATACCCATGACGGTAGGAGCGATTCCCTCATCCGGCGGTGTGGAGGCGGCCATTCGCCGTGCCTCCAGCGCGACCGGCGTGGACGCGGACTTCCTGCTGCGCACGGCGCGGCGCGAGAGCTCCATGAACCCGGCGGCGAAAGCCCCAACCTCGACGGCGTCGGGCCTGTTCCAGTTCATCGAACAGACCTGGCTGGCCACGGTGAAGCAGCACGGGGCCAAGCATGGCTATGGCCAGTATGCCGACCTGATCTATCGCGGCAACGACGGGCGCTGGAAGGTGCAGGGATCGGCGCGTAACGTCGTGCTGGACCTGCGGTTCGACGCCCAGGCGGCGTCGACCATGGCGGCGGAACTGACGGCCCAGAACGCCGCCTATCTGCGCGGCCGCACGGGGCGTGAGCCGGGGGCGGGCGACCTGTATGCGGCCCACTTCCTGGGACCGGCCGGCGCTGCCCAGTTGATGGAGGCCATGGCGACGCGGCCCGGGGCCAGCGCGGCCTCGATCTTTCCGCAGGCGGCCGCGGCCAATCGCTCGCTCTTCTATCGCGGCGGTCGCCCGACCACGGTGGCCGAGGTCCATGCCAATCTGCAACGATCGGCGGGATCGGGTGCGCCCGCCGCCGACGCCGGCTCGGTCACCTCGAGCCAGAAGGTGCCCGACCTGTCCGAGCGCGACCAGATGCTGGCGGCGCGGCTGGACCGGCTGAAGCAGGATCAGAGCCTGCTGGCCCTGCTG
This sequence comes from Brevundimonas vancanneytii, assembly GCA_943372125.1. Taxonomy (GTDB): domain Bacteria; phylum Pseudomonadota; class Alphaproteobacteria; order Caulobacterales; family Caulobacteraceae; genus Brevundimonas; species Brevundimonas vancanneytii_D. Next base: position 25,770 of record CALRXI020000016.1, on the reverse strand, counting down.
CTGGGGCAGGACGGGCAGGGCGGGGCCGGCACCGGCTTCGGCGGGGCCTTCAGTCCGGAAGGCAAGCGCGCCTGATCGGCCATCCGGCGATGGTAAACCGGTATTAACTGTAATGGGTTGATGCTGGCCGCGAACGCCTGCATGCAAAGCGCAATCCCATGACCGCCTATCGCGCCCGCCTGACCGAAGTCGACATCCGCCGCCTGATCAAGGCGACGGACGAGGACGAACGCGCCGCCGCCGCGCACAAGCTGTGTCGCAGCATGGACAAGGCTGAGCTGGATGACGAGGGACGGGCGGCCGCCCAGAAGATCCTGCGCCTGCTGGCCGAGGATGCCGCCGAACTGGTGCGGCGGGCCATGGCGGTGACGCTGAAGGCCTCGGACCTGATCCCGCACGATGTGGCGCGGCGACTGGCGGCCGATGTCGACAGCGTGGCCCTGCCGATCATCCATTTCTCGCCCGCCTTTACCGACGACGACCTGATCGAGATCGTCCGGGCCGGATCGTCGGTGCGTCAGGTGGCCGTGGCTTCTCGACCTCGCGTCGGACGCGACGTCGCCGATGTGCTGGCCGAGACGGGCAGCGAGCAGGCCGTGAGGGCCCTGGCGTCGAACGACAATGCCGACATCGCGGAGGCGGCCCTGGGTCGCTGCGTCGACAGGTTCAGCGGTTCGTCGGAGATCGTGACGGCCCTGGCCTATCGTCAGGTGCTGCCGCTCAGCGTGACCGAACGTCTGGTCGAGCTGGCCTCGGATGCGGTGCGCGAGCATCTGATCGCCCGCCACGCCGTGGCCCCGGAGACGGCGATCCGCCTGGCGCACTTCGCGCGCGAACGGGCCACCATCGATCTGGTCGATCAGGCGATGGGGCAGGCGGACCTGGGCGGCTTCGTGGCCGGGCTGAACGCACGGCGGGTGTTGACGGCGTCACTGCTGCTGCGCGCCCTGGCGCGAGGTCAGATGGCCCTGTTCGAACATGGCATTGCCGAACTGGCCGGAGCACCGCATGCGCGTGCGGCCCTGATGATCCATGATGCCGGGCCGCTGGGGCTGAAGGCCATCTATGACCGCGCGGGCCTGCCGCCCCGCCTGTTTCAGGCGTTCCGGGCCGGCGTCGATACGTGGCGGACTTTGCAGGCCGAAGGGGTCGACACCTCTGGCGACCTGTTCCGTCAGCAGATGCTGGAGCGTTACCTGACCCAGCGCCCGCATGCGCCGCGCGAGGACATGGCCTATCTGCTGGAGCGGCTGGATCAGACGCCGACGGCGGTGCAGCCCAAGGGTGCGGCGGCGGCCTGAGCCGCGCCGAACCTGACTAGCCCTGAAGTTCGGCCACGCGCGTTTCCAGCGTTTCGGCCAGTTCGCGCCCGACCGGATGCTCGTCGGTCTGGATTTCGTCGCGGACCACGGCCTTGATGGCGTCGATGTGGGCGTCCAGCAGGACGATGGGGGCTTCGGTCCTTTTGGCGGGATCGTCCAGCAGCTTGCACAGCGAGCCGGCCATGCGGGTCACGATCGGATACTGGTAGGTCGAACCCAGACCCTTCAGGTCGTGGGCGCGGAAATACAGGCCCTCTGCGGTTTCGGCGGTCAGGCCCTGGGTGCGGATCGCCATCTGGGCGGCGTCCAGCTTGGTGATTTCGTCCTGCAGCCACTGGCCGAACTGGGCCGACATGGCCTTCAGCGCCTCTTCGGCCTTGGCGATGGCTCCGGCGTCGATGCCGCCAAAGCCGCCGCCGACCTTCATGCGCAGCGTATTGGGTGGGGTGAAGATCTGGGCCGGGTTGGACACGTCGAAACTCCTGGGAGGATGCTTCAATGTCGCCGGACAGGTTTAAGAACCGGTGCACAGCGCGTCAGGCCGTGAATTGCTCCGCCAGAACACGTTCCTCAAAGGATCGCCCCGCGTCGAACAGCATGGTCAGGGCGATGTCGCGGCGCTCACGCACCTCGACCGCCGCCACGCGCCGGACCTCGAAACTGTCGGCGGTGGCGCTGACCGGCCGCTTGTCCGGCTCCAGCACCTCGAAGCGGACCTTGGCAGTGTGTGGCAGCAGGGCCCCGCGCCAGCGCCGGGGCCGGAAGGCGCTGATCGGCGTCAGGGCCAGGATGGGTGCATCCAGTGGAATGATCGGGCCGTGGGCCGACAGGTTGTAGGCGGTCGAGCCTGCGGCCGTGGCGACCAGACAGCCGTCGCAGGCCAGTTCGTCCAGCCGGACGCGACCGTCCACGCTGATGCGCAGCTTGGCGCTCTGGCGGGTCTGGCGCAGCAGGGACACCTCATTGATGGCCAGGCCGCTGTGGACCTGACCGGCCTCGGTCCAGGCGTCCATCTGAAGCGGATGAATGACGGCGCGACCGGCCATGGCCAGACGTTCGCGCAGTCCCGATTCCTCGTAGTCGTTCATCAGAAAGCCGACCGAACCCCTGTTCATGCCGAACACGGGCGTGCGACGCTCCAGGTTGGTGTGCAGGGTCTCCAGCATGAAGCCGTCGCCGCCCAAAGCTACGATGACGTCCGCCACGGCGGGATCGACGCCGCCGTACAGCCCCTTCAGCCGCTCGCAGGCGGCCTGGGCCTCCGGACGGTCGGAGGCGGTGAAGGCGATCTGGAGGTCGGGCTGGCTCACGATCCTACGCAAGCCGAGCGGGGCACTTAAGTCAAACGCTGAAACCGTCAGGCCGGGATCAGGACGCGGAACGACCGCAGGGCGGACGACGGCGATAGCTGGCCCCGGTGCCAGACCGATCCCCCGTCACCCGCCGGCATGCCGTCGTTCAGATGGCGAATTTCGGCCAGGATCGCGGGAAAGACTGCGCGGTCCATGCCGATCGCGGCGCAGGCGTAGTAAAGCGCCTCCGCACTGCCGTCGGCCAAGGCCTTGCGGATATCGGCTGCGGGCAGGCCACTGAGTGCGGCGAGGCCGTGCAGGAACAGGCCCAGACGCTTTTCGCGGATGGCCCGGACCAGATAGCTGGGCTTCAGCTGTCCCGCCGCATGCAGCTTGTCGATCAGGCGACGCTCCATCTCGTCACGCTCCGGCGTGTCGGGCGTGGTCTTGGGCGCAGTAGGGGAGGGTACCATGGCCTCGGTCGTCGCCTGCTCGACAGCGCCGGCCAGGCGCGCTTCGTCGATCTCGAACCGGGCCGCGATGGACTGGCGCAGGGCGACGCCGACCCACTGATACATCTGCTCGGCCAGGGTCTCCGTCAGGCCGGGGTGGCGCGTCAGCGGCAGGCGCAGGGCGGCGATGCGGCGTGAGTGCTCGACGAGACGCCGTACCCCCTCGCCGCTGATCTGGGCGGTGCGGTTGGAGGCCAGCGCTGTCAGTGTTGCGGGCTCGCCGCGGTCGATGATGGCATCGGACACGCGGCCGCTCAGCCGGGGCCGGAGGGCGACCTCGATCTGATGCTCCAGCGTGGCTTCGAGCAGGACGCGCATCATGTCCTCGTCCTGAAGCACGGGACTGGCGGCGAGAAGAGGGCGGGCGATGTCGATCTCATCCATCATCAGCACATTGATGACGGCACGAGGGGCCCAGTCGGCCTGGGCCAGGCGAGTGGCCAGAACCTTGCGGATGTCGCGTTCGATTTGATCCGCGACGGTCAGGAAGATGTCGCCGAAGGCCTTGGCCGATTCCTCGCTGGCCCCTTGCGTCTCGCACAGGGTCAGCACGCCCATGAGCAGGCGTTGACGCGCGTCGACGCTGGGGTTGCGGGCAAGCGCCACCAGATCGGGCAGGGGCGAACCGGGCTCGGTACGCATGAGGGGCAGGACGGTCACGCACGTCTCCGTCACGCCGGACGATTCGGCACCTCTCAGCCTAGACCGGCCAAGCTAAGACAGGGTTAACGAGAGCTGAATCTTGACGCCGCGCCGGATGAGGGCGACCGTGGGCTGAACGTCGATAAGGAGCCGCCGCCATGGCCGATGGAGCCGCCGTCCAGTCCCTGAAATCCCGGGTGTCCGCGGAGGAATGGCAGACGCGCGTCGAACTGGCGGCGCTGTATCGTCTGGTCGCCCTGCACGGCTGGGACGACATGATCTTCACCCACATCTCGGCGCGGGTGCCGGGGCCAGAGCATCATTTCCTGATCAACCCCTATGGCTGGTATTTCGAGGAGATCACGGCTTCGTCGCTGGTGAAGGTCGATCTGGACGGCAACGTCGTTCAGGACACCACGAGCTTCATCAATCCGGCGGGCTTCACCATCCATTCGGCCATCCACGGCGCGCGAGACAATGCGAAGTTCGTCATCCACCTGCATACGGTGGCGGGCGTGGGCGTGGCGGCGCAGGCCGAAGGCCTGCTGCCCATCGGCCAGAATGCCTGTCTGTTGCAGCATCAGGTGGCCTATCACGGCTATGAGGGCCTGGCTCTGAATCATGACGAGCGCGAGCGGCTGGTGGCCGATCTGGGGGACAAGCCCTTGATGCTGCTGCGCAACCACGGGACCCTGGCGGTGGGTCAGACGGCGGCGGCGGCCTGGGTGGGGATGTTCTTCCTCGAGCGGGCCTGCGCCCAGCAGGTGGCCGCCCTGTCGGGGGGACGCGAACATGTCCTGATGGCCCCCGACGCGGCACAGGAAGAGACGAAGGAGCAAGGCAAGGGGATCGGCTTCATCTCCTCCCTGGCCTGGCCCGGAGCCCTGCGGATGCTGGATCGAAAGTCGCCGGGCTACGACGCGTGACATCGGCCGGGGGGCTATGGATCGGGATCGCAGCCCTTGCGGTGGCGACGCCGTGCCTGGCCGGTCCCTGGACCCAGCCGAAGGGTCAGGGTCAGATCATCGTCAAGTTCGAGGAGATGCGGGCCGATCAGGGCTTTGACCCCGACGGCAACCGGGTCGATCTGCCGGCGGACCGGCGCGACACGGCTCTGAGCGCCTTCATCGAATACGGGCTGACCGATACGCTGACGTTCCAGTTCAAGGGCGACTGGCAGTCCGGCGAGGACGCCTTCGTGGAATACGAAGGGCGCGGACCGTTGGAGGTCGGGGTGACCTGGCGGGTCTGGCGCGACGAGCGGACCTCGGTCAGCCTGTACGGCGGCTATGCCGATGGGGGCGAGGGGCGCAACGCGGGCTATGCCGCTCCTGGCGTCGGGGATCAGGACTGGGAGGTCCGGGCCTCGGTTGGCCGCTCGTTTGCCGGTAATGGCAGGCGCTTCAGCCCGCGCAGCAGCTTCATCGACGTGCAGGTCGCACGGCGCATGCGACAGGGCCTGCCCGACGAAACCCGGCTCGATGCCACGGCGGGTGCGCGTTATGGCCAGAACTGGATGCTTCTGACCCAGGCTTTTGGAGGCCAGACTGACGACGACGGGGCGCAGTGGCTGTCGGTCGAAACCTCCGTGGTCCGCGATCTGGGGGCGTGGAGCCTACAGGCGGGCTGGCGACAGACCGTGCTGGGGCGAGAGACACCGGCGGCATCGGGGCCGGTCGTCGCGGTTTGGCGGCGGTTTTGAGCGCGGCGTTTTTACTCAGTCATTTCCGCGACGGAAACCGGAACAGTCTGCGTTACATCCCATTGAGTTGCGTCGACGGCGAAAGCCGCTAAGTCGGCATGCCCACTGACCGCCGGAGAGCCTGACGCGTGATCAAACGCCACTTCTTCCTGATTGCCGCCGGTGTGTTGCTGGCTCTGATGGTTCTGGCCGTCGTCCTGCGCATGGCGTTTGCGGGCGATGAAAAGGCGGGCGGCCGTGGCGGACCAGGCGGTCCCGGCGGCAGAGGTCAGGCGGTGTCCGAGGCCGTGGTGGCCCAGCGTTCGTTCAGCGACCAGATCCGCGTCCTTGGCGTGGCGCGCGGCCGCCGCTCGGTCAACATCACCTCGTCCACCAGCGAACTGATCACCCGGGTTCTGTTTACCGACGGCCAGCGGGTCGCGGCGGGGACCCCTCTGGTCCAGTTGCAGGCTCGCGAGGAAGACGCCGGCGTCGGCGAGGCGCGCGCCCAGGTCGATCAGGCGCGGTCCATGTACAATCGCTACAAGACCCTCAGCGATCGCGGTTTCGCCTCGCCCATGATGGTCGAGCAATACGAAACCGAACTGGCCACGGCACGGGCCGCGCTGGCGGCGGCGCAGGCGCGTCAGGGCGACCGCACCATCCGCGCCCCGTTCGCCGGCGTGCTGGGCCTCAGCACGGTGACGGCGGGCACTCTGGTCAATCCGGGCGGCATCATCGCGACGCTGGATGACATCGATGTCGTCCGCGTCGATTTTCCGATTCCGGAGCGATATCTGTCGGTGCTGCGGCCCGGCGTGCCGATCACGGCGACCATCGACGCTTATGGCGACGAGACCTTCAGCGGCCGGATCGCCCTGATTGACACCCGGGTGAACGAACAGACGAGGTCGGTGACGGCGCGGGCGGAAATCCCCAATCCCGGCGGGCGTATTCGTCCCGGCATGGCCGTGCGGGTCGCGGTCCAGCAAGGGCAGCGCACCTCCGTCGCCGCGCCGGAAGCGGCCGTTCAGTATGAAGGCGAGGGCGCCTTCGTCTATCGCATCGCGCGCGGCGAGAACGGTTCCACAGCCCAGCGCGTCGAGGTCGAGGCCGGTGCCGTCGAAGGCGGCTTCGTCGAAATCCTGTCCGGCCTGAACGCAGGCGACCGCATCGTCGCCTCGGGCCTGAACCGCATCCAGCCCAATGCGCCGGTCACCGTGGCCGGGGCGGGGGGTCAGCGCGGAGGAGCCCGTCAGGGTGCCGCCGCCGCACCGCAGGGAGCCGCGCGATGATGCTGTCCGACATGGCGGTGCGCCGCCCCGTCTTTGCGGCGGTGGCGGCGATCGTGCTGTGCGTGATCGGGGCGGCGGCCTTCTTCTTCCTGCCCGTGCGGGAACTGCCGGACGTCGATCCGCCCATCGTGTCGGTCAACACCAGCTATGCCGGGGCCTCAGCCGAGGTCATAGAAAGTCGGATCACCGAGCCGATCGAGCAGCAGATCGCCGGTCTGCAAGGCGTCGAACGCATCAACTCGACCAGTCGCGACGGGCGTTCCAGCGTCTCCATCGAATTCGCCCTGGACCGCAACATCGACGACGCCGCCAACGATGTGCGTGACCGGGTCAGCCGCGTCGTGGGGCAGTTGCCGGATCAGGCCGAGCCGCCGGAAGTGGCCAAGGCGGACTCGGACAGCCAGCCGATCATGATCCTGTTCCTGCGCTCCACGTCGATGAACCGGCTGGAGCTCACGGACTACGCCGACCGCTATCTGATCGACCAGTTGGCCACCGTGCCGGGTGTCGCCCAGGTGCAGATCTATGGCGAGCAGCGCTATTCGATGCGTATCTGGCTGGATGCGGCGGCGCTCGCGGCGCGGGGCCTGACCGTCACCGATGTCGAGACGGCGCTGACGACGCAGAACGTCGAACTGCCGGCCGGGTCGCTGGAATCCGGCGAGAAGAACTACACCGTTCGCGTAGCGCGGACCTATGCCCTGGCCGAGGACTTCCGTCAGCTGCCGATCGGTACGCGCGGCTCGGCCACGACGGCGGGAACCACGGCGGGCGGCACCACCAACGCCGCCTCGACCGCGACGGCCCTGCCCAGCGGGGCCTCGACCGCCATCCAAGGCACGGGCGCCTATGTCACCCGCCTGGGCGACATCGCCCGCGTGGAGGAAGCGCCGGAAGAGGACCGCCGCCTGTTCCGCGGCAATGGTCTGGATCAGATCGGTCTGGCCATTACCCGTCAGGCCCAGTCCAACGACCTAGCGATTTCCGATGGCGTCACCGAGCTGCTGGACAGCGTGCGTGCCAGCCTGCCCGAAGGAACCGAACTGGTCGTCGGCTCGGATAACTCGGTCTTCACCTCGCACGCCATCGATGAGGTCTGGATCACCATTGGCATCTCCATGGCGCTGGTGGCCCTGGTCAACTTCGTCTTCCTGGGCTCGTTCCGGGCCGCCTTGATCCCGTCGGTGGTGGCCCCGATCTGCCTGCTGGCGACCTTCATCGTTCTGGCCCCTCTGGGCTTCTCGCTGAACCTGCTGACCCTGCTGGCTCTGGTGCTGGCCATCGGTCTGGTGGTCGACGACGCCATCGTTGTGACCGAGAACATCCAGCGCCGCCTGGACCACGGGGAGCCGCCGCTGGTCGCGGCCGAACGCGGCGCGCGTCAGGTGTTCTTTGCCGTCATCGCGACCACCATTGTGCTGCTGGCTGTGTTCGCGCCCCTGCTGTTCCTGCCGGGCTATGTCGGACGACTGTTCGTGGAGCTGGCGGCCGCCATCGCCGCGGCCGTGGCCTTCTCTGCCTTCCTAGCTCTGACCCTGTCGCCGATGATGGCGTCCAAGATCCTGCGGCCCGTCACGACCGGCGGCTGGCTGGCCCGAAGGGTCGATTGGGGCATGGACAAACTCAAGAACTCCTACGGCAACTCGCTTCAGGCTCTCTTGGGCAAGCGGATCGCCGTGGTCGGCGTGGTGGGGGTCATTCTGCTGGTCGGCGGCGGAGCCGCGGCCATGTTCCTTACTTTGCCGAACGAACTGGTGCCCCCCGAAGACCGGGGCCGGGTGCAGGTCCGGGTGCAGGGCCCGGAAGGGGCCGGCTTCGACTACACCCGCCGCATCATGCTGGGTCTGGAGCCGATCTTGGCCGAGTACCGCGCGAACGGAGAGGCCGACAGCTATCTGATCTCCGCCCCCGGCTTCGGCGGCGGCAGCTTCAACTCCGGCAATGCCAACCTGACCCTGGCCGACTGGTCCGAGCGCGATCGCTCGGCCGACGAGATCGCCCAGGAGCTGAACGGCAAGCTGCGCAGCCAGACCGACGCCCAGGTCAATGCCAGCGTGCCCGGTGCCTTCCAGCGCGGTGGCGGCAACTCCAACTCGGTCGAGATGATCGTGACCGGGTCAGAGTATCAGGACATCTACAACTGGCTCCAGCCGGTACTGGCCGCCTCGCTGGAGAACCCCGGCTTCTCGCGCCCGCGTCTGAACTATGAGCCCAACTCGCCGCGTCTGCTGGTCGATGTCGATCCGGAGAAGGCGGCGGCGCTGGGCGTGTCGTCGCAAGCGATCGGGCGGACCCTTGAGACCATGTTCGGCTCGCGGCGCGCCACGACCTATCTGCGCGGCGGTCAGGAGTATGACGTCATCCTGCAGACCGAGCGCGACAACCGCCGGACGGTCGAGGACTTGGAAAGCCTGTATGTCGCGACCGGCAGCGGCCAGCTTGTGCCGCTGTCCGCCGTCGTCACGACCCAGACATCGGGCGATACGCCGGACCGGCGCCGTCTGGACCGCCAACGGTCCATCAGTCTTTCGGCGGACCTGAATCCCGGCACGACCATCGCCGATGCGACCGAGTTCCTCGACCGCGTGGCCAGCGAACAGCCGCAGGGCGTCGTCGCCACTCAGTGGGGCGGTGCGGCGCGCGATCAGCAGGAAGCGGGTGGAGCTGTGGCCGCGGCCTTCGGCCTGGCGCTGTTGCTGGTGTTCCTGGTGCTGGCGGCCCAGTTCGAGAGCTGGATCACCCCGGCGGTGATCATGCTGACCGTGCCCCTGGCGGCGGCCGGTGGGCTGTTCGGTCTGGTGATGGCGGGCTCCAGCCTGAACATCTATTCCCAGATCGGGCTGATCATCCTGATCGGGATCGCGGCCAAGAACGGCATTCTGATCGTGGAGTTCGCCAATCAGCTGCGCGATCAGGGGCGGTCGATCGCGGAGGCGATCATCGAATCGTCCACCCTGCGTCTGCGGCCCATCATCATGACCTCCATCGCCACCGCCTTCGGGGCCCTGCCTCTGGCGCTGTGGCAGGGGGCAGGTGCGGGCAGCCGTCAGACCATCGGCGTGGTGATTTTCTCTGGGGCCATCTTCGCGACCGTCCTGACCCTGTTCGTGGTGCCGGTGATCTATGGCGTACTGGCGCGCTTTACCAAGTCGCCGGAGTATACCGCCCGCAAGATCGAGGCTTGGGAAGCGGAAGAGGTCAGGGGCGCGTCGCCGGCTCCGGCGGAGTAGGCGTAGTTTCTGGCGCGGGGGCGGGCGCATAGCCCGTCTCCACCTTCAGGAAGGCGATGACGTCGCGGCGGTCGGTGGCGTCGGGGATGCCCGCAAAGCTCATCTTCGTGCCCTTCAGGAAGGTGCGGGGGTTTTCCAGCCAGTTGTTCAGGTGATCGGCGTCCCAGACGAAGCCTGCCTGTCTGACGGCGGTGGAATAATTATAGCCCTCCGCCGCACCCGCCGCCCGACCGAAAACGCCATACAGGTTCGGCCCCGTCATGTTCGGACCGCCCTCGGTGATGGTGTGGCAGGAGCGGCAGCGGGCGAAGACGCGCTGGCCGTTAGCAAGGTCCGCGGCGTTGTAGGGCGCGGGCAATGTTGCGAGCAGGGCTGTCTTCTGCTCCGCCGTCAGGGCGGGCCGGGTTGGACGCGCGGGCTCTTGGCTCGCATCCTGGCTACAGGCCGCCAGGGCCAGTCCGATGATTGTCAGGGCAATGGGGGCGCGGGTCATGGAAAGCTCCGGAGCTATCGGCTGGTGATACCGCAACCGCGCGAGCGGGCAAGCGGCCTGCGACGCCGCGTCGGGGTGGACGCGGCCCCTTCGCGCCTGATAATCACTGTCAACTGAAGGCGCGTCCGCGTCACCGTCGCCAGAGTACTCATGCCCCAACCCTCCAAACTCAGTCAGGCTCGTCCGGGCGACCGCGGCGTCATCGTTCAGGTCGGCGATCACTGCCACCATCAGGACCATGCGCTGGAGCTGGAGCGTCGCCTGCTGGAGCTGGGCTTCGTCGAGGGTGCGACCGTGGAACTGCTGCACGAGGGTCTTTTCGGGCGCGATCCCATCGCCATGAAGGTCGACGATATGCGCGTTGCCCTGCGTCGGCACGAGGCGGCGAGCATCACCGTCCAGCTCGACAGCGCGGCGGTCGCCTGATGGATATGGCGGTGCGTGCGGCGCGGATCGCGCTGGTCGGAAATCCCAACAGCGGCAAGACGGCCCTGTTCAACGCCCTGACCGGGGCGCACCAGAAGGTGGCCAACTATGCGGGCGTGACCGTCGAGCGCAAGGAGGGCCTGATCCGCGCGACCAGCGGCCGGACCCTGTCGGTGCTCGACCTGCCGGGCACCTATTCGCTGCGCGCCCGCAGCCCGGACGAGGAGGTTACGCGCGACGCCGTCCTGGGCAAGCTGGTCGGGGAGGCCGAACCGGATGTGGTGGTCTGCGTCGCCGATGCGACCAACCTGCGGCTGGTCCTGCGTCTGGCGCTGGAGCTGAAGGCCGTCGGGCGGCCCATGATCCTGGCCGTCAACATGTATGACATCGCCCAGCGTCAGGGCCTTCGCATCGATCTGGAGGGCCTGTCGCGTGAGCTGGGCGTGCCGGTGGTGACCACGACCGCGACGCGTCGCCGGGGCATTCCCGAACTGGTCGCTGCGATTGAGGAGACGCTGGGCAAGGCTACGCCCGGCCAGAACGCTTGGTCCGCGCCCGATGCCTCGGGCCTGCGCGCCAACGCCCGCGAGGCCGAGCGGATCATGAAGGCCTACGTCAAGCCGCCGGAGCAGCCCGATACGCTGACGGGGCGGATCGATACCGTCCTGCTGCACCCCGTGGCGGGCCTGGTGATCCTTACGGCCCTGCTGTTCGTGATGTTCCAGGCGGTCTTCACCTGGGCGACGCCCCTGATGGACGGGATCGAGGCCCTGCTGGGTGGCCTGGGGGCCTGGGTCGCCACCGTCATGCCCGACACCATCTGGCAGAGCCTGATCGTCGACGGCCTGATATCCGGCGTCGGCAGCGTGCTGGTCTTCCTGCCGCAGATCCTGATCCTGTTCCTGTTCATCATCGTGCTGGAGGATCTGGGCTATATGGCCCGGGCGGCCTTCCTGCTGGACCGCATCATGGGATTTGCGGGCCTGCACGGGCGGGCGTTCATTCCCCTGCTGTCCAGCGTGGCCTGCGCCATTCCCGGCGTGATGGCGGCGCGGGTGATCGACAACAAGCGCGACCGCCTGACCACCATCATGGTTGCACCGCTGATGACCTGTTCGGCGCGGATTCCGGTCTACACCCTGATCATCGGAGCTTTCATTCCGAACGAGACGGTCTGGGGTTTCCTGAGCCTGCAAGGGCTGGTCATGTTCGGCCTGTATGTGGCCGGGATCGTCAGTGCCCTGGTCGTGTCCTTCGTCATCCGCCGCATCTTCTGGCGCGGCGCGGTCGAGCCCTTCATGATGGAGTTGCCGGCCTACAAGCTGCCGGACATCAAGAGCGTGCTGTTCAATCTGTGGCTTCGTGCCCGGATCTTCATCGAGCGGGCGGGGCGGATCATCCTGCCGCTGATGATCATCGTCTGGGCCCTGTCGACCTTCCCCTATCCGCCCGAGGGCGCGACCGGTCCGGCCATCGACTATTCCTTCGCCGGCATGATCGGCAAGGCGCTGGAGCCCATTTTCGCCCCCATCGGCTTCAACTGGCAAATGGTCATCGCCCTGATCCCCGGCATGGCGGCGCGTGAAGTCGCCGTGGCCGCCTTGGGCACCGTCTATGCCGTCGCCGATCCGGAGAGCGCGACCAGTCTGCTGGGCGTTACCTTGGCGGCGCAGTGGTCGCTGGCCACGGGGCTGGCCTTCCTGGCCTGGTACATCTTCGCGCCCCAGTGCGTGGCGACCCTGGGCGTGGTGCGGCGCGAGACCAACTCCCTGAAATGGACTTGGGCCATGATCGTCTACATGTTCGCCCTGGCCTATCTGGCGGCCTTCGTGACCTATCGCGTGGCGGTGGCCCTGGGCGGGGGCTGACGCGCGTTCTCAGAAGCTCTGATACTGCCCGCCCAGCGCATAGGTGAAGCCGACAGGCAGGGCGTTGCGGAACTGGGTGACGAAGTTGGCGACTTCGCCCAGGGTCGTCCGCGGCACGAACAGGATGTCGCCGCGTCTGAGCGCGATCACCTCGCCGCGACGCGGCCGCAGGTCCGCCGCGCGCAGCATGCGCGTCCCTCCGCGACCGCGCCGGATCAGGGCCACCTCCTGCTGGCGTGCCGTGGGCAGGAAGTCTCCGGCCTGGATGATGGCCTGATAGGCGTCCAGGTCGCCGTTCATCTCGATCATGCCGGGCGTGCGGACCTCGCCTCCGACCCAGACGCGGATCGGTCCGGCGGTCTTCAGCGTCACCTCGACCAGCGGGCGACGTAGCTGGCTGGCATAGGCGGCAGAGGCATCGGCTTCCAGTTCCGCGATGGTGCGGTCCGCCGCCATCAGCTGGCCCACGAGGGGCAAGGACACCCGCCCGTCCGGCCCGACCCGCTGCGTCCGGGTCAGCTCTGTCGCCGTCGGGGTCGCGATCTCGATCTCGTCGCCGGGGTAGAGGACATATTCCTGCTCGTCCTCGCGCCATTCGGAGAAGCCGATCTCCGGAAAGCTGGCGCGGTCCAGGGTCTGGACGCGATTGCCGCCGGGCTCGGTACCCGGTCCCATCAGGCGCGAGGCCATGCCGCCCGTGCCGGCGCAGCCGCCGACCATGCCGGTGGTGAGGGCACCCATGCCGAACAGAAGCAGGCGGCGGTCTATGGGCATGGCAGAATCGGTCCTGAAGGCGATGTCGGACACAGGTTAGCGGACATGGGTAACCATCAGTTAACGCCGGTGGCCCAAGGCTGGTCATCACAGTCCGATTTGATGGAATCAGTGCGCGCCATGCGTTCGACGGCCTACACCATAGCCCGCCCGCGCTACGGCTTCATGGACGTCGTCGGCCTGCTGTTCCGCGAGCTGATGCTGATGATCGCGGTCTTCCTGCTGATCTTCGCCATCGGGGCGGCCGTCGTCCTGACGATGAAGAAGACCTATACCTCCACCGCCAGTATCTATGCCGGCGTGGGTCAGGAATATGCCTATCAGGCGCGCGTCGGCACGATCACCGAACGCGGCCAGACGCTGGAATCCGACGCCGTCGCCCAGTCCGAGGCCGCCATCCTGAACAGCCTGGGCGTCAAGCGTCGCGCGGTCGAGGTTTTGGGCCCCGCCGCCGTCCTCGGTCCCGATCTGAAAGGCACCCGCGCCGAGCAGGTGACCGCCGCAGTCAAGGCCATCGACGAGGGGCTGGGCGTGGGCGTCACGCCCGGCAGCGCGATTATCTCCGTATCGTATCAGAGCGGCGACCCCGAGCGCGCCGCCACCGTGCTGAATGCCGTCATCGACCAGTATCTGGTCCAGCGCCGGACCCTGTTCCGCGACCGTGCGGCCCCGGCCATCGCCAGCCAGCGCGAGGCCTTCGAGGACGAGCTGGACCGCGCCGATGTGGCCTATGAGAACTTCCTGCGGACCAACAACATCGGCGACTTCGCCACGGCCAAGGCGACCCTGGCCGCCACCTATCAGACGACCTATGCAGAGACGCTGTCGGTCCGCGCCCAGCTCAGCCAGGCGACGCAGCGGCTGGCGACGCTGGAACGTCAACTGGCCCAGCAACCGGCCGAGGTCGTCCTGCAGCAGGACCTGAACGTTCAGGCCCAGGACCAGATCCTGACCCTGCGCACCCAGCGCGAGAACCTGCTGGCCCGCTACAACGAGGATGCCCAGCCCGTGCGCGATCTGGACGAGCAGATCGCCCAGCTTCAGGCCTATGTCGCCACTGGAACCACGGTCGGCGCGCGCGAGGTCCGCACCGGTCCCAGCACCATCTTCACCGAGATCGAGACGACCCGCATCAATGCCGCCGCCGACCGCGACGCCCTGCGGGCCCGCCTGAACATCCTCGAGGGTCAGCTGGCCCAGCTGCGCGCCCGTCAGGCCGAGCTGACCCAGCTGGAATCGACCAACGCCAATCTGGCGGGCAACCGCGAGGTCCTGACCGCCTCTATCCGCGACTTCCAGCAGCGCGAGAGCGCCGCCCGCGCCGACAGCGCTCTGGTCGCCGCCGGGGCCGACAACGTCAATGTCATCGCCCGCGCCGAGGCCCCGACGCGCGGCACCAGCCTGAAACTGCCGCTGCTGGCCGCCGCCTTCCTGTTCGCGGGGCTGACGGCCCTTTGCGTGGGTCTGTTGCGGGTCTTCACACGGCGGGGCTATCCGACGCCGGCGACCGTCGGGCGGACGATGGACCTGCCGGTTCTGGCCGTCGCGCCGATGAAGACCGCACCGCGCGGCGCATGATAGGCTTGAAGCCTGTCGTGAGCGCGTAACGATTCGCATGGTCGATCTGACATCCGAAATGGCGGCCCTCTGGGCGGCGCTGGGACCCGCGCCCGGCCATCGCGGACGTGTGATCCAGATCGCGGCGGCAAACACGGGTGAGGGCGTCTCCACAGTAGCTCGCGAGTATGCGCGGCTGGCGGCGGTCCGGGCGCGCAAGCCCGTCTGGCTGATCGACGCCGACCTGGCCCAGCAGGGCCAACTGGACGCCGTGAGCAAAGCCCCGGACCGTTTCGGCAAGCTGGGCAAGGCGGCGATCGCGACGCCTGACGGCTCGATCTTCTATGCGGTGACGCCCCGCATCATGGATCGGGGTGGACGACCCGTGCATCCGGCGCGTCTGCTGACGGCGCGCCCCTGCCTGGGCGGGCGCCTTTGGGTTACGAGGTTCGCGGCCGAAGCCCTGCGAGCCGGTCAGCGGGCCGAGGCCATCGGCGATCCCCGTTACTGGGACGCTCTGCGCCGCCATGCCGACACGGTGGTGATCGACGCCCCCGCCGCGGACCGCAACGACCTGTCCATCACCTTGGCCCCCATCGTCGATTCGACCGTGATCGTGGTGGCGGCGGGCAGTACCGCGCCGAACGAGCCGCTGATCCTGCGTGACGAGATCGAGGCGGCCGGTGGCCGTATCGCGGGCGTCGTCGTCAACCGCTCGACTTATGAGCCCCCGGCCTTCCTGAAGAAGCTGGCAGGGTAGGCCTTCGCCTTCTCCAGCCGTGCGAGTTCGCGCGCGCCATAGAAATGCGGTTCGAACCCCTTCATCCAGAACAGCTTTCCGATACCGCGGGCGGTTCGGTCATACATCCCTGCACGGTGTGGGCTTCGGACGATGGCCAGCCCGACTGAGCCCGCACCCCACACCACGGCTTGCGCCGCCCCGATCAGCATCCAGCGTGCCACGGCCACCCAGTCCCGCGCCGCCGCCGCCGTCTGGCTGGGCCCCTGGCCATAGGCGAAGGCGCGGGCCAGGGCATAGCGCAGGGTGGCCCGGTGCTGCGGGGCGAACTCCTCGACCCATGCATCGGCGGCCCAGCCAAACCGACCGCCGCGCGTCGACAGCGCCGCGAACAGAGCATCGTCCTCGCCCCCCGCCTGATCCGAGGCGGTGTTGAACGGGGCCGGGCCGGGCAGGGCGGTCGCCCGCACCATTAGCGAGTTGCCGCACCCCCAGGGCTGGTCGATCATTTGCGTTGTTGTCGGCCCATGCCGCCCGAAGAACCGTTCCAGATAGGGCTGCAGCCAGGGTTCCGCCGAGGGCGCGCGCCCGGTGATGGGGCCGAACACCACATCGGCACCCGTCTGTGCCTGCCCGTCCAGCAGTGCAGCGAGCCAGCCGGGCGAGGCGACCTCGTCGTCGTCCAGAAAGGCGATGAGCGGTGCCTCGGTGGCCGCCAGTCCCGCGTTCCTCGCCGTGGCCACGCCCGGCACCGGCGCATGGACATAGGTCAGCGGCCAGGACGTTTCGGTCTGCAGGCTCTCGACCAGATCGCGCGCGGAGCCCCTTGGGTCGTTATCGACCACCACGATCTGAGCTAAACGGTCCTGAACCGCTTGCTGGCCGAACACCGACTGCAAGGCATCGCGCAGGCCATCGGGCCGTCGCAGGGTCGGGATGATGACCGCGACGTCACCCGGCATCAGATCGCGTCCGCATAGAGGGCCGCGCGGTACAGGCGCAGCGAAAAGGCCCGCGCTTTGACCGGTAGCCAGGCCGCCTCGGCCCCTCCGCGCATCATCTTCCGCCAGAGCGGCAGGCCGGGCACTCGCTTCAGCGTCCGCGCCACCTTGTGGCTGGGATAGGCCGCGACGATCTCCGGATGGCGCTGGGCCATGCGGGCGAAGTTGGGGGCAGACTGTTCGTATTTGCCGGCCAGGGCCTGGACCGTATCCAGCCCCATATGCGTGGCCGGATTGTCGATGTGCAGCACCTCGAACCGGCTCGCCACCCGCATGGCCCACTCCACATCCTCCCAGCCCCAGCCGGTGAAGCCGGGGTCGAACGCCTCGGCCTCGAACACATCGCGCCGGACCAGAAGGTTGGAGGTGTAGACGTATTTTTCGGGCTGCTTCGCCCGCTCGGTATGGCCCACGCACTCGGACGCCGCCGCCAGCGCCCGGTGCACGGCGAACCTCGCATCGGTCGGGGCCTGCAACAGGGAGAAGCCCCCGAACGCCACGGCCGGGTAGCGCGTCTCGACCAGTTCGGCCCATACCTGCAGGAAGCGATCGCTGTCCGGCCGCATGTCGCTGTCCAGGAACAGTAGCGTGCCCCCCCGCGCCGCCGAGGCCAGCCGATTGCGCCCGATCGCACGGCCCTCGTTGGCGGCCAGGGTGATCAGACAGACGGGCAGGGTCAGGTTCGCCAGCTGCTGTGTCAGCCGCGCCGTCAAAGCCGCATCGCCGGTGCCGTCGTCCAGCAGGATGATCTCGACCGAACCCGCCAGCGCGTCGGCCTCTCGTTCCAGCATGGCCAGCAGTTCGCTCGGGTCGTCTCGCAGGAAGGGGGTCAGCACCGACAGCCGCGGCTCCGCGGCCTGCCACGTCGGGCTGAGGGTGACTGCCGCACTCATGCCGCCGCGCCCCGTGCCCGCAGGCGGCCCGCCAGACCCAGCGCCACGTCACGGATACCCGAGGCATTCAGCGTCAGGGCTACCGCCGCATAGACGACGCCCCCGACCGCCGCATCCATCACCAGTTCCGCGAACCCACCGATGGCGGGCAGGGCCAGCACCGCCAGGGCCATGATTCCCGTCGCGATCAGGCATCGCACCAGGGCGTCCCAGGGCACAGGCAAGGCCACGACCCGCCGCCCGATCAACCAGGTCGCCAGCAGCCCCACGGCAAAACTGGCCCCTGTCGACCACGCTGCCCCGACCAGTCCGAAGCGCGGCACCAGGATGAAGTTCAGCACGATGTTCAGCACCGCGGGAATGGCCATGGCCCCCAGAAGCCGCTTCGTCTTGCGCCCCAAGGTGAAGGCCTGGCCGAAATAATAGGCCGTCAATCCGAACAGCAGAGCCGACAGGGCGATCCACGGCGTCACGCTGGTCGCCGCCACCCGCAGTTCTTCGCCGATCAGCACCTCCGACAGCGGCCGCGCCACCAACGCCACCCCGGCGGCGGCGGGCAGGCCGATCAGGAAGAAGGTCGAAGCCTGTTCCCGCGCGGCGATCTTCAGTTGGCTCAGCCCTCCGCGCTCCAGCGCCATGACCATGGCCGGCTGCCCCGCAGTGCCCAGCCACAGGAACATGACATCCAGGGTCCGGTTCGCTATCGAATAGCTGGCGTGATAGGCCCCCACCGCCGCCTCATCCATATAGAACGCCAGCAGGAACCGGTCGGTCGAGGCCAGCACCACCGTCAGCGCCAAGGACGCCGCAATGGGATAGCCGTAGAGGGCGTATTCCCTGACCCGCGCCCGCTCCAGCCGCCCTCCAGCCCCGTGTTTCAGCTCGCCCGGGAGGATGAAGGGCAGGGCGATCAACGGGGCCAGCCCCAGCCCCAGCAAGGGGGCCGCGCCGCCTGCGCCCGCCAGCGCAAATCCTATGCCGATGCTCAAGCCCCCGATGGCCACGGCCATGTCCAGCCGCGCCGCCTTGGACACCTCGCCCGCCGCGCGGTACCGCTCCTGCGCCAGCTTGCTGAACGCCCGGATCGGGCAGCCCGCCAGACCTGCGGCCAGGGCGATCTTCAGCAGCGGATCGGCCGGCCACAGCCACAGCACCAAGGCTACCACAGGCACGAAACCCAGCGTCAGCAGACCGGCCGCCCGATAAAGGCTGGCGAAATGGCCGATCAGGTCCGCCCCCGGCTTCGACGAGGCCCAGAACCGGGCCATCGAAGCCTCCATCCAGCTGAACACCGCCACATGGGCCAGGGTCAGGACGGAGAACGCCAGGGCATACCGCCCGAAATCCTCCGGGCTCAGCAGGCGCGTAAAGACGATGATGGCCAGAAACCCTACCACCCCCTGCACGATATTGGCGGGCAGATAGCCCCAGACCCCGCGCCAGAACATGGCTCAGCGCACCGCGCTGCGGTCGCCCAGCAGGACGGGCACGGTGATCGCCATGATCCACAGGTCCAGCCAGACCGACTGGCGCTCCACATAGTCGATGTCCAGCTGCACCCGGCGGCGCACGTCCTGGGCGGTGTGCAGCGGCCCGCGCGAACCGTTGACGGCGGCCCAGCCGGTCATGCCCGGCTTGATGCGGTGGCGATGGGCATAGTCGGCGACCAGTCGCGCGCTCTCGACATGGCCGGTCTTCATGCCGATGGCGTGGGGGCGGGGCCCGACCAGCGACATCTCGCCGGTCAGCACGTTCAGCAGTTGAGGCAGCTCGTCCAGACTGGTCTTGCGGATGAAGCGACCGATGCGGGTTACCCGGTCGTCGTCCTGGGTCACCTGACGGCTGGCGGTGGCGTCGGCGGTTTCCTGGCGCATGGAGCGGAACTTCCAGACCACGATCTCCTCGTGATTGAAGCCGTGACGACGCTGGCGAAAGAAGATCGGCCCCGGGCTGTCCAGCCGGATAGCCAGGGCGATCACGGCCATGACGGGGGACAGCAGGATCAGGGCGATCAATCCAACGACCATATCCTGCATGCGCTTGTTGAAGGCCCGCCGGTCCGGATCCAACGGCCCCTGAATGTCCGCCAGCGGCGCGGCCGCCAGCCGGTCCAGCGCCCGGTTGGTTTCCTCCGCACCCGTCGGCTCGACCAGCAGGGTCACCTCATTCGGCAGCAGGCTCAGCCTATTGTTCAGCTCGCGCACTCGCGCCTCGGCCTTGGGGTCGATGGCCAGAACGATCCGGTCGACATAGGGCGTCATCTTGTGGGCCAGCAGGGCGTCGGCCGTCCCCAGCACCGGCACGCCCTCGATGGCGGTCGGCGACCGCGCCAGCCGGTCGTCGAAGATGCCCAGCACATTCAGGTCGCGCCGCTTCAGCGCCTCGCGGATCAGACTCTCGGCCCGCCGGGTTGCCCCGACCAGAACGATATTGGGCGTCAGAGCCCCCGACGCCCGCCATTTCCGCACCAGTTCGCCCCAGCCCATGTGCAGGCCGGTCATGGCGATGAGGGTCAGCGCGATCCAACTCAGCACCCCGATCCACTGCCCCTGCGGCGCGCCGGTAAAGGCCAGGCTGCCCAAAGCCGAGATTCCGCCGATGCCCACGATGGCGACCACCGAGGTCAGGTGCGACGAGGCCGACTGTCGCCGCGAAAACCGGTAGCGCCCCAGCGAGCGCATCAACGCCAGAACCACCACCGCCCCGATGACATAGGGGGCGACGTGGGCGAGGGGGCTCTGGAACACACTGTCGGGCGTGCTCAGCGCGGCACAGCCCAGGCTGATCGCCACCACCACAAGCACATCGAAGGTGCGGAAATAATGGGCCGCCAGCCGCGAGGCGTGTCTCTGACGCGCATTCAGCCAGACATCCGGCCGAAACGGCCCGCGTCGTGCCGCACTGTCGTCGCCTCGCGGCGCCTTCCTGCGGCCCTTGGCCAGGGCTTGCAGGCCCACAACCGCCTCGCCCACGGCCTCGCCCGCGACGGCATCCCCGCGAACGGGGTCGGGCATCAGGCGGGCGGCATCGGGCATGAAGCGGGCACAGAAGGCTGCAGACGAACAGCGTGCATACTGCCCCAAGTGCCCTCACTGTCGCGTTAACAGGCTGATTTTTCATGGAGTGGCGGAGACGCAGGGATTCGAACCCTGGGTACCCCTTACAGGGTACGACGATTTAGCAAACCGTTGCTTTAAGCCACTCAGCCACGTCTCCGGTAAGCGGGTGATTAGCCGAGGGCGATGGCTTGCGCAACGGGGTCCGCAGCGATCTCGCCAACTTGACGCCGCGTGACCTTGGCACGCCTGCTTTCCCGGTCTAGGTCCATGTCCTCAACCGGTCTTCGCGATCGATCAGCAGAGGAAACGCACATGCCCGATCTGGCTCAAGTCACCGAACACATCCGCGGCGCCGTGGGCGACAACTCCGGTCTGGGCAAGACCGTGAAGCTGGACCTGGGCGATACCGGCAAGATCTACATCGACGGCGCTTCGGTCCCGAACACCGTGACCAACGAGGACAAGCCCGCCGACGCCACCGTCTCCATCGGCTGGGACGACTTCATGGCCCTGTCGGAGGGCAAGCTGGACCCGATGATGGCCTTCATGCAGGGCAAGCTGAAGATCGCCGGCGACATGATGATCGCCCAGAAGCTGGCTCCGCTGCTGAAGCGCTAGAACTCATAACCTCTCCCTCCCCCTCGCGGGGGAGGGTCGTCGTCGCATCGCGGCGACGGGGTGGGGGCGGTTCGGCAAAGTCAAAGCGCCGGTGCGTCCCTCGCCCAAGCCCCTCCCACCCGGTCGCTGACGCGACCACCCTCCCCCGGAGGGGGAGGAGAAGCCGCGAGCGCGCCCCATGGATTTCCAACACAGCGACAAGGCCCTGCACTGGCAGGAGCGCGTCGAGCGCTTTCAGGCCGATCACGTCATCCCGCGTGCCGAGGAATACTGGGCCCAGGTCCATGCCGACCACACCGTCCAGCCGCCGGTCATGGAGGCGATGAAGGCCAAGGCGAAAGAGGCCGGCCTGTGGAACATGTTCCTGCCGGGCGACCACGGGGCGGGTCTGACCAATCTGGAATACGCCCCTCTGGCCGAGATCATGGGTCGCCATCTTTGGTCGGCCGAGGTCTACAACTGCAACGCCCCCGACACCGGCAATATGGAAGTCCTCCATATGTACGGGAATGAAGAGCAACAGGCCCGCTGGCTCAGGCCGCTGATGGCGGGCGAGATTCGCTCCGCCTTTCTGATGACCGAGCCGGAGGTGGCGTCGTCGGACGCGACCAATATCCAGACCTCCATCGTGCGCGACGGCGACGACTATGTGATCAATGGTCGCAAATGGTGGTCGACCAACATGGGCCACCCCAACGTCGCCATCGCCATCGTGATGGGCAAGACCGACACCGGTGCCGCCACCCACCAGCAGCAGTCCCAGATTCTGGTCCCCACCGACACCCCCGGCTTCCGCGTCGAGCGCATGCTGACCGTCTTCGGCTATGACGAACGCCCGATTGGGCACGCGGAGGTCGTGCTGGACAATGTCCGCGTGCCCGCCGCCAATCTGATCGCGGGCGAGGGCAGGGGCTTCGAGATCGCGCAAGGCCGCCTCGGGCCGGGCCGCATCCACCACTGCATGCGCACCATCGGTGCGGCTGAGCGCGCGCTGGACCTGATGGTCAACCGCCTGCTGACCCGCACGGCCTTCAAAAAGAAGATCGCCGAACACTCTGTCTGGGAACAGCGCGTCGCCGACGCCCGCATCAACATCGAGATGTGCCGCCTGTCGGTGCTCAAGGCCGCCTGGATGATCGATCAGGCCGGGGCAAAGAACGCCAAATCCGAGATCGCCCAGATCAAGGTCGCGGCCCCGAAAATGGCGCTTCAGGTCATCGACGACGCCATCCAGGCCTTCGGCGGCGCCGGCGTCAGCGGCGACTTCCCCCTGGCCGAGCTTTACGCGGGGGTGCGCACCCTTCGCTTGGCAGATGGGCCGGACGAGGTGCACAACCGCACGATCGCCCGGCTGGAGTATGCCAAACACGGGGGGCGCGGGGGGTAGTCACCCTCTGGCCATGGTCGGCACATCAGGCGGGCCGGAATACCGCTTGGCCAAGTGTAGGCTTACAGAGCCGCACGCATTCTTCACCCTAAAGATCGCTTGGCGAGCACGATTTCACTAGCGTCGCGTCGGCACCGACGTGACGACCGCAATCCCGCTAAGCGTGGATTATGAGTGAGCCTTCTCGTGCGCGTTCCGCAATAGGGATGTGATTGATTGGGCAAACGCGTCCGTGAAGTACCTCCTGTCCTGCGAAAGCCAACGGGAACTGCCAAACCGGGACATCTGAAACCGACCGTTGGGGCAGCTGCATTCGGTGGTGTGCCGGCTTGCGTCCCGAGGCATGAATTCAGGGTGTGCGGCGATCTTTACGCCGCCCTTATGTCGGACACCCAAATCCGAATGGCCCCCTAACGGGCTTAGGGCGTCATCTACGGCTCTGAACTGAGCTGGAGGCGTCGGCATGGCCGATATTATTTTCCTCGGCCTGGGCGGCGGGGCGTTTGTCGCCTTCGCCGCGCTCGCCGTTTTTCTGAAGCGAGTGTGACGATGCTGGTCTCCATTCTGTGGGGTGTCGGCGCGATCGTCGTCGCTGGCTATATGGTCGCGGCCCTGCTGCGGCCCGAGCGGTTCTGAAGGAGCCGCCACAATGAACATTCAAGGTTGGGCGGAAATCGCTCTGACGCTGGGCCTGTCCGTGCTGATCGCATGGCCGCTTGGCCTCTATCTGTCGCGCGTCTGGAACGGCGAGCCGACGTGGCTGGACCCCGTGCTGCGACCGGTCGAAGGCATTTTCTACAAGGCTTCGGGCGTCGATCCGAAACGCAGCCAGGGGTGGCTGGGCTATGCCGGGGCGCTGCTGGCGTTCAACCTGGCGGGCTTCGTCTTTCTGTATGGCCTGCTGCGGCTGCAAGGCATCCTGCCGATGAACCCGCAGGCGTTTGCGGGCCTGTCGCCGCATCTGGCCTTCAATACCGCCGTCAGCTTCGTGACCAACACCAACTGGCAGAGCTATGGCGGCGAGACGACGATGTCGACGCTCAGCCAGATGGCCGGCCTGACCGTCCAGAACTTTCTGTCCGCCGCCACAGGTGCCGCCATCGCGGCGGCCCTGGCGCGCGCCTTTGTCGCCAATCGGGGCGAGGGGGTCGGCAACTTCTGGGCCGACATGACGCGGACCACGCTCTACCTGTTGCTGCCCGCGTCGCTGGTTCTGGCGATCGTGCTGGCCGGTCTGGGCGTGGTTCAGAGCCTGTCGGCCTCGGTGACAGCGACGGGTCTGGAAGGCGGAGAGCAGACGTTGTCGCTGTTCCCGGTCGCGTCGCAACTGGCCATCAAACAGCTGGGCATCAACGGCGGCGGCATCTTCAACGTCAACTCGGCCCATCCGTTCGAGAACCCGTCGGCCCTGACCAATCTGATCACGGCCATATCGATCAACGTCATGGGCTGGGCGGCCTTCTTCGCCTTCGGTCGCAGCGTCCTGGCCAAGAAGGACGTGCGCGCCCTGGTCGTCGCCGCCGCCATCCTGCTGGGTGTCGCCACCGCTGGCATTTACGTCGCCGAAAGCCAGCCCGCGCCGGCTCTGGTCGCCGCCGGCATCGAGCAGCCGGTCAATCTGGAGGGCAAGGAAGTCCGTTTCGGCATTCCGTCCTCGGTCGCCTGGGAAGGCATGACGACCGGAGCCTCGAACGGTTCGGTTAACTCCATGCATGCCAGCGCCATGCCGCTGTCGGGGGCCATCATGATGTTCCTGATGCAGCTGGGCGAAATCCTGCCGGGCGGCATCGGCTCGGGCATCGCGATCATGGTCGTCATGGCCATGCTGGCGGTCTTCGTGGCCGGTCTGATGGTCGGGCGGACGCCGGAGTATCTGGGCAAGAAGATCGAGGCGCGCGAGATCCAGTACGCCATGATCGCCGTCCTGGTCCTGCCCTTGGCCATACTGGGCTTTGGGGCCGTGGCCGCCGTCTATCCGACGGCGCTGGAAGGGCTACTCAATGACGGTCCGCACGGGCTGTCGGAGATTCTGTACGCCTATACCTCCGGTGCGGCGAACAACGGCTCGGCCTTTGCCGGTCTGACGGCCAATGCGCCCTGGTGGAACACGACCCTGGGCCTTGCCATGCTGATGGGCCGGTTCGTCCCCGCTGTCGCCGTGCTGGCCATCGCCGGAGCCCTGGTCGTCAAGCCCAAGCTGGCCCCCTCGACAGGCACCCTGCCTACCCACGGGCCGCTTTTCATCGGCCTGCTGATCGGCGTCATCCTCATTCTGGGCGGGCTGCAGTTCTTCCCGGCCCTCGCCCTTGGACCCATCGTCGAGCATCTCCAGATGCTCGGCGGGGCGTCCTGATCGGACCACGTTCATGACACTCGCAAACCCTGACATGCTGGGCGACAAGCCTCAGCCCTCGCTGGCTCCCGGCGGCCTGACCGGCTCCATGATCGGCCGGGCCCTGGCCGATGCCGTCGTCAAGCTGAACCCGCGCCATCTGCTGCGCAATCCGGTGATCTTTACCACCTGGATCGTGGCCCTGCTGTCGACCGTCTCGGCCGTGGCCGAGATCGCCAGCGGCCAGTCCG
Source organism: Brevundimonas vancanneytii (assembly GCA_943372125.1). Classification (GTDB taxonomy): domain Bacteria; phylum Pseudomonadota; class Alphaproteobacteria; order Caulobacterales; family Caulobacteraceae; genus Brevundimonas; species Brevundimonas vancanneytii_D. The sequence goes on along the minus strand of CALRXI020000016.1, from coordinate 398 downwards.
CCGGCTTCGCCATCCAGCTAGCTTTGTGGCTGTGGGCCACGGTCCTGTTCGCCAATGTCGCCGAAAGCGTCGCCGAGGGGCGGGGCAAGGCGGCAGCCGACAGCCTTCGTGCGACCCGCGTGACCACCAAGGCCAAGCTGATCGTCGATCCCAAGACCGGCACGGTGGTGCCGACCCCGGCCAACGATCTGGAGGTCGGCTCGATCATCCTCGTCGAGGCGGGTGACGTCATCGCCTCGGACGGCGAAATCATCGAGGGCGTGGCCTCGGTCAATGAGGCGGCCATCACGGGTGAATCCGCCCCCGTGATCCGTGAGGCCGGCGGCGACCGTTCGGCGGTGACCGGCGGCACGACTGTGGTGTCCGACTGGATCAAGGTGCGCATCACCTCGGCCCCG
>CALRXI020000015.1:0-40635 GCA_943372125.1 Brevundimonas vancanneytii | reverse complement strand
CGCGCCTGCGAGCCCGTCACCTTCAGGATCGGCTTTCGCATCGCCATGGTGACACCCAGCAGGATCACCCCCGCCAGCACGAACCGCCAGCCCGCGAACAGCAGCTGGCTGGCCATGTCCGATGGCGCGATGTCCAGCATCGCATAGCCCGCCTTCACCGCCGGATAGGCACTGCCCCACAGCAGGCAGCACAGTGTCGCCAGGGCAAAGACCGACGCGCGGCGCGTGAGCAGGGGGTGGGTCATGGAGGCGGTGTTAGCCGCCCACCTGTCCGAAGTCGGCGACCCGGCCCATGACGTCGCGCACCTGGCCCAGCAGCTTCAGGCGGTTGTCGCGCTCCTCGGCCACGTCGGAGTTGACCAGCACCTTGTCGAAGAAGGCGTCGACCGGGCCGCGAAGGCCAGCCAGCGCGGTCATGGCGGCGGCGAAGTCCTCGGTTTCCAGCGCCGCGTCCACCGCCGTGCCGGCGGCCCCGACGGCAAAGGCCAGGGCGACCTCCTCCTCGGGCTGGCCGGGCAGGCCGGTCTGGACCATGCCGGTCGGCACGTCGCCTTTCTTGGCCTCGGCCCGCAGGATGTTCGACGCCCGCTTGTACCCCGCCAGCAGATTGGCCCCGTCGTCGGTGCTCAGGAACCCGTCCAGCGCCTCGACCCGCCGCACGATACGGACCAGGTCGTCGTCGCCGAGTGCGAAAACGGCATCGACGAGATCGTGACGCTTGCCCTGGTCCCGGAGGAGGACCTTCAGGCGGTCGGCGAAGAAGGCGAGGAGGTCTTCTGTTCGCCTGACTGACAAAGCATTGAGCGGCTCCAGCAGTTTGTCGAGTTCAGGCCGTTCAACGTGACCGGTCAGCCTCTCCCATTCTGCGTAGGAGATGGTACGATCTGACGGCAAATCCACCGCCGACAGTTGTTCTTGGTACTGAACCCCCTTTTCGATGAATTCTTTCGACTGGCTCACGAGAGGCGCAATCATCTGGGTGTAAAGCGTTCGCAGAGGCAGTCGCACGCCATTTTCTAGCATTAGCCGGATGACCCCCAGCGCCGCCCGTCGCAGCGCGAACGGGTCTTTCGACCCCGTGGGCTTTTCGTCGATGGCGAAGAAGCCGACCAGGGTGTCCAGCTTGTCGGCCAAGGCGACCGCCACGGTCAGCGGCGCGGTCGGCACGGTGTCGGCGGGGCCCTGGGGCTTGTAGTGATCGCGGATGGCGTCGGCGACGGCGCTCCGATAGCCCTCCCCTCGAGGGGGAGGGTTGGGTGGGGTGGAGGCAGGTTGGTTGTCGGTGGGCGCGGATGGGCTCAGGCGGTCGATCGACGGCCCCTCATGCGCCATCTCCGGCGACGCACTGCCACCACCCCATCCCAACCCTTCCCCCTCGAGGGGAAGGGCTTTTGCATAATAGCCGCCCATCACGCCCTGCAGTTCCGGGAATTCGCCGACCATGCCGCTGGCCAGATCGGCCTTGGCCAGGCGGGCGGCGGCCTCGGCCTGATCGGGGTCGGCACCCACCAGCGGCGCGATCTCGCGGGCCAGGGCGGCGATGCGCTCGACCCGGTCGTGCAGGGTGCCCAGTTTGGCGTGGAAGGTGACGCCTTTCAGCTTGTCGTTCCAGGCATCGAAGCCGACCTTCAGGTCCTCGTCCCAGAAGAAGCGGGCGTCGTTCAGGCGGGCGCTCAGGACGCGACTGTTGCCGGCTGCCAGGGCCTGGCCGCCATCGGACGCCTCGACATTGGCGACCACCAAGAAGTTGGGGGCGAGCTTGTGCGTGGCCGGATCGCGGACGGCGAAATACTTCTGGTGCACCTTCATCGACAGACGCACCACCTCGGGCGGCAGGTCCAGGAACTGTGGGTCCATGTCGCCCAGGATCGGCGTCGGCCATTCGGCCAGCCCCGCCACCTCGTCCAGCAGGCCGTCGTCGTCGACCAGCGCCAGACCCCGCGCGGCGCAGGCGGCCTTGGCCCCGTCGAGAATGCGCAGCTTGCGGTCGGTCACGTCCAGCAGCACGAACTCGCGCTCCAACTTGGCGCGATAGTCGGCGAAATCCTTGACCGTGAACGGCTGGCCGGAGCCGAGGAAGCGGTGGCCCTCGGTCGTGTCGCCCGATGGGATCCCGTCAACCTCGAACGGCACCACCGCTCCGTCGAACAGGATCAAGATCCGCTTCAGAGGCCGCACCCAGCGCAGGGTACCGGAGCCCCAGCGCATCGACTTGGGCCAGGGAAATCCGCGCACGATCTGGTCGACCATGTCGGGGATGATGGCCGTCGTCGCCTGCCCCGTGGACGACAGGACACCGAACCAGACGCCATCGCGCTCGGTCAGCTGATCCTTGGTCAGGCCGGTCTTGCGCAGGAAGCCGTCCAGCGCCTGATCGGGCGCCGAGGTACGCGGGCCCTTGACCTCTTCGGACCGGTCCGGCGTCGCCGACGGCAGCCCCTCGACCACCAGCGTCAGCCGCCGCGGGCCGGCATAGGTGGTCAGCGCCTCATAGCTGAGACCCGCCGCCTTCAGCCGCTCGGCCGCCAGCCGCTCCAGATCACGCGCCGCCCCCGCCTGCATGCGCGCGGGGATTTCTTCGGAGAACAGTTCGATGAGAAGTTGGGGCATTTAGCAGGCGTCATTCTTGAAGCCCTCCCCTCGAGGGGGAGGGTTGGGTGGGGTGGAGGCAGACTGCGTGGAGTCGGAAACGGATGGGCTGGGTCGTACGCTTTCCGACAGCGCCTCACGCGCTTCATTCGGAAACGCACTGCCACCACCCCATCCCAACCCTTCCCCCTCGAGGGGAAGGGCTTCGGGGTCGGGGACCTTCAACTGGATAGCTTTCTGGATGTCTGTGACAACCGCATCGAGATCGTCTTCGACCCGCTTGTTCGGTATGCGGATCACGCGAAATCCCTGGCCCGCCAGCCAAGCGTCGCGTTCGATATCGCGGACGGCAATGTCGGTTCGTTGGTGAATACCGCCGTCGACTTCGATCACCAGCTTCGCGCGAAGACAGGCAAAATCGACGACATAGGGCCCGATCGGGGCCTGTCGGCGTATGCGGATTTTCAGACGACGAAGACGGTCCCACAGCTTGGCTTCGGCGTGAGTTGGGGTGGCACGGAGACGGTGCGCCCTTGCAACGCCTCCGGTCTTGATACGGTCAGGCCCAGACCAGCGCTCAAAGCCCTCCCCATCCGCGGACGGGAAGGGGGTTCGATCGTGCTCTACGATCAAGCCCGCGCCCTTTCCTGCTCGACCCACTCTGTCGCACAGGCCTTACACAGGTCCCGGATCCGTCCGATGTAGCTCTGGCGTTCGGCCACGGCGATCGCGCCTCTAGCGTCCATCAGGTTGAACAGGTGCGACGCCTTCAGGACCTGGTCATAGGCGGGCAGGACCAGGGCCTGATCCTGCGGACCTTTCATTGCGAGAAGGCGCGAGACCTCGGCCACCATGTCCTCGAACCGGCGCTTCAGGCCGTCGACGTCATAGCCGTGAAAATTCGCTTCCGACTGCTGGCGCTCGTTCTCCAGGAAGACCTCGCCATAGGTCAGACCCTCCTTGGTGAACTTCAGATCATAGACGTTGTCGACGCCCTGAACGTACATGGCCAGGCGCTCCAGCCCGTAGGTCAGCTCGCCCGAGACGACGTCGACCTCGATGCCGCCGACACCCTGGAAATAGGTGAACTGCGTCACCTCCATGCCGTCGCACCAGACCTCCCAGCCCAGCCCCCAGGCGCCCACGGTGGGGTTCTCCCAGTCGTCCTCGACGAAGCGGATGTCGTGCAGCTTGGGATCGATGCCGATGGCGGCCAGGGAGCCGAGATACAGCTCCTGAAGGTTGTCCGGATTGGGCTTCAGGATCACCTGATATTGGTAATAGTGTTGTAATCTATTGGGATTTTCGCCGTATCGGCCGTCGCCGGGTCGGCGGCTGGGCTGGACATAGGCGGCCTTCCACGGGCGGGGGCCAAGCGCGCGCAGGACCGTCGCCGGGTGCAGGGTGCCGGCCCCGACCTCGATGTCATAGGGCTGCAGGATCGCGCAGCCCTGATCGCCCCAGTATTTGTGGAGCGTCAGGATCAGGTCCTGGAAGGCGAGAGGTTCGGTGGTCACGGGTGGCTGTTCGCAGTCGCAAAATGAGAGGCGGGAACCCTAGACCATTTTTGCTTCAGGTCGAATCGACCTGAATCCAAAAAATGGTCCTAGATCATGCTGGAGCGAAATCTGAGCCGAGTTGGACGCAGTCCAACTCGACCGATTTCGCTCTAGACGGCGGGCCTTTGCGCGGCAAGCCGAGGCCATACGCTTCCTTAAGCGGGGACGGCTAGAACCGCATCCATGAAGGCCATCGACCAGATGCGGCGCAGGGCCGCCCGCTATCTCGATATCGACGCCGTGACCATCGCGCCGGCGCGGGGCATCTTCTCGCTGAGCTTCGACGACATTCCCGAGACGGCCTGGACCGAGGCCGGGCCGATCCTGGCCGAGCACGGCGTTCTGGCGACCTACTACATCTGCGGCGGGCTGGAGAGCGGCTGGAACATGGAGCGGCCGCAGTTTCGCACCGAGCATCTGCAGGCCCTGCATGCGGCGGGGCACGAGGTGGGGTGCCATACCTTCGGCCACACCAGCGTGCTGCGCATGGATGCCGAGGCGATGCGGCTGAGCCTCGAGGCCAATGCCGCCTGGGTAGCCGCGCGGCTGGACGGCCACCGCATGACCACCTTCGCCTATCCGTTCGGGGATGCGACACTGTCGGCCAAGCGGATCATCCGAAGCCGCTTCGCCCTGGGGCGGGGGGTGCGTGACGGGGTCAATGCGGGACGCACGGATCGGGGCCTGATCAAATCCATCGGCCTGGAGAGCCGCCGCCTGCCCCATTATGATCTGGAGGCGATGATGGCCGAGGCGGCGGCGTCGAACGGCTGGCTGACCGCCTATGGCCACGATGTGTCGGACCGGCCCACGGACTATGGCTGCACGCCGGACGATCTGGATCGCGTGCTGCGCGCGGCGAAGGGCGCGGGGCTGGAGATCATGCCCATCGGTCAAGCCTGGGCGCGTCTGTCGGCCTAGGCCGTGATCACACTGGCCTCGATGCCCGCCGTGGCCAGATCGGCCAGCAGGCTGTCGACCGCCGCATCGACCGCCGCCGCGTCTCGCCCGCGGATGACCAGATTGGTCCCGATCTCTCCGACCGAACCGTGGCCGAAGGGATAGCTGCCGTAGCTGAGTTCTCGATTGGCCCTGGCCGCCGCGCCCAGCATGTCCGCGATCGTCCCTTCGCCCACGCCCGAAACCCGCACCGTCCGCGCATACACCACCGCCCCGGTGCGCAGGCGCGGAGCAACATCCTCCAGCATGGCCGTCATGATCTTCGGCACCCCCGCCATGACGAAGACATTGCCGATCTGGAAGCCCGGTGCATCGGTCACCGGATTGGCGATCAGGCTGCCGCCCGCCGGCACCCGCGCCATCCGTCGCCGCGCCGCATTGAACTCGCCCGGCCCATAGCGCTTCTCCAGGATCGCCACCGCGTCCGGATGCTCCGGCAAAGCCACGCCGAATGCTGAAGCCACGGCGTCGGCGGTGATGTCGTCATGCGTCGGCCCGATACCGCCCGTGGTGAAGACATAGTCGTGGGTCGTCCTGAGGGCATTCAGGCTGTCGACGATCTGCTCCGTGCGATCCCCGACGGTCCGCGCTTCCATCAGGTCGATCCCCAGCGCCCCCAGAAACCGGGCGATGGTGTTCAGATTGGTGTCCTGTGTCCGGCCGGACAGGACCTCGTCGCCGATGATCAGGACGGCGGCGGTGGGGGATGGGGTCATACGCGCCAGTCCTCGATCAGCAAGCCCGGCACCCGACTAAACTCACGCGTGTTTGCTGTCACCAGCGTGTATCCGCGCCGCAATGCCTGACCTGCAATCAAGGTATCGAACGGTCCAATCCCGACGCCGCCTCGCTCCAGCTCAGCCCTGAGTTTACCGGCAGCCATTGCATCCTCAGCATCGAACTCGACGACCATCACGTCACCCTCAAGAAAAAGCTGAAGCCGTTCCATATGGGTCGGATGCACCTGACGTTCAGCACCGTATGACAGTTCGAAAAGCACCATCGAACTGACCGCGATCAAACCTGCGTCCCGGGCTTCGGCAATCCGTCGGACCAAGTCTGGCAAAGGTCTGCGCAGAAAGTCGATCGTCGTCGATGAATCCAGACTGAACATCAATCGTCCCAGCTAGGCGCAGGCGGCATCGGCGGTTGATTGCGCCCATCCTCCATAAAGGGGATGTGACGAAACTTATCGAGCGCCGCCAACCACTCCTCAGACGACTGAAATACCGGCTCGATCACCAGCTTGCGGCCTTCTCGTGTGATGCGCACACGGTCACCTTGCATGCGAAAGGCCTTGGGCAAGCGAACAGCCTGACTGCGGCCGTTCATGAACAAGCTGGTGATAGCACTTTCGGCCATGACGGCCTCCTTTCGAGATATACCGAAGTGATATATCATTCTCCAATCAGGATCGCCAGCGCTATCCCAGCCACGTCATCGTCTCGCCTTGAGCATCTGTGCTATGCTCCCCACCTGATCGCCGACCCCGCCCGAAAGCCTGCACGCATGTACGAGACCCCCGAACTGGACGAGGACGCCTTCGTCCGCACCCACGAGATCCGCGTCCATCAGGACGAGGAGGCCTGGGAGGGCATGCGCGCGGCCGGCAAGCTGGTCGCCCAGGCGCTGGACATGATCACCGAGTTCGCCGTGCCCGGCGTGACGACGCAGGAGATCGACGACCGCATCCGCACCTTCACCCTGGATCACGGCGCCCTCCCCGCCTGCCTGGGCTACAAGGGTTATGAAAAGACGGTCTGCACCTCGATCAACCATGTGGTCTGTCACGGCATTCCCGGCGACCGGGTGCTGAAGGACGGCGACATCGTCAACATCGACCACACCGTCATCGTCGACGGCTGGCATGGGGACTCGAGCCGCATGTATCCGATCGGCGAGATCAATGCCCGGGCGCGCAAGCTGATCGACGTGACCTACGATTCGCTTGACGCCGGCCTGGCCATGATCAAGCCGGGCAATACCTTCGGTGACATCGGCTATGCCATCCAGCAGGTGGTCGAGGCCAATCGCATGTCGGTCGTGCGCGACTTCTGTGGCCACGGGATCGGCCGACTGTTCCACGACAGCCCAAACGTCCTGCACTACGGCCGTCGCGGCGAGGGCGCAGTGCTGAAGAAGGGCATGTTCTTTACCGTCGAGCCGATGGTGAACCTGGGCAAGCCGCATGTGAAGGTTCTGTCCGACGGCTGGACCGCCGTGACGCGCGACAAGTCCCTGTCGTCCCAGTGCGAGCATACCTGTGGCGTGACCGACGACGGCGTCGAACTGTTCAGCGCCAGCCCGGCGGGACTGTTCAGACCCAAGTTCTGAGCGACCTTACCGGGATTTCATTTGGCGTCCTGGTGGCAAGTCTGCATCGTTTCGGCGAAACGTTTACAGGGTGGCGTCGATGAAGCGGGTTCTGGCGACGGCGGGGATGATACTGGCGCTGGCTGCGCCCGTCCTGGCTCAGGATGCGGACGTCGCGGTCGTAGACAATCCGGACATGGCGGCGATCTATGCGGCGGATCAGGCCGTGCGCCAGGACGTCGCCGCCATCCTGGCCGGCGGACGCGAGGCGGCGCTGCGCATCTACGCCGAGGACGCCGTGCGCCGCCAGCAGGTGAAGGCCCTGCTGGACGCGGGTGAACTGCGCACCGCGACGGACTTCTATTCGGCGGCCCTGGTCTATCAGCATGGCGATACGGCCGAGGACTATCTGATGGCCCACACCCTGGCCGTCGCGGCGCTGGGCGAGGGTTCGACGGAATCGCCCTGGCTCGCGGCCGCGACGCTGGACCGTTACCTGCAGAAGATCGGCCAGCCGCAGATCTACGGCACCCAGACGACGGTCCGGCGGGGCGAGCCGCCAACGCGCGAGCCCTTCGACCACGCCCTGATCCCCGACAGTATCCGAAGGGTTCTGGGCGTCTCGACCCGCGCCGCCGAAGAGGCGCGCCAGGCGGCAGAGGCGGCCGAGGGCTCGGCAGCGCAGGACTAGCGCCGCGCCTGTGCCCAGCGCACCGCGGCACCCGTATCCAGCAGCGGCAGGGTCGAGGCCCCTTCGCCATGGGCTGTGCCGATCAGGCCCTCGATGACCTCCGCAGGCGTCAGGTCCGCGTTGGCGGCCAGCATGGCCGCCGCCCCCCGTGCCGCAAGGGGGCCGGCGAACGACGTGCCGGATCGGCGCATGACCTGCCCCCCCGGCGCGCGGACCACATTGCCCTCGGCCAGGGCATAGAGCCGGATGCTGGGTCCATAGGTGGTAAAGGCGGTCGGATTTCCGGACCGACCGGCCCCGCCCACGGTCAGCAGGTTTGGCCGGTCCAGGGTCTGGGGTGTCGCGGCCTGGCTGGCGTCCGACTGGTCGCTGTTGCCGGCCCCGGCCACGAACAGGATGTCCGGGCAGTCACGGATCAAGGCATCGACGCCGTCGCGGATGATCCGGGCGATCACCCGGCCCCGCTCGGCGGCCTTCTCCTCATCGGTTTCGCGGCCCGTTTCCAGAAGATGTTGCGCCCATTCGTCGGCTGTGGACCCCCAGCTCATATTGACGACCCGCACGCCCGAACCCCGCAACCGCGATGCAACACCGGGCAGCAGGGCGGCCATCCGCTCGGCGTCCTCCTCGACGAAGGGGACAGGGTCGGGGTTGTCGTTGAACGGCAGCACATTGACCGCGTACAGCCGCACGAAGGGCGCACCGTCGGCGATCAGGCTGGCCACCCAGGTGCCGTGGGCCCAATTGTTCCATTCCGTGGCGACCCGCACATCGGCGATCTGTTCGTCGGCTGCGGCCTCACGGGACCGCTGGGCAACGAACCGGGCCTCGGGCGTATCGTCCCCGTAACCGAGATCGCTCAGCCCCTTCTCCAGGGCCGTCTGCAGCCCCAGCCGCGCCGCGAACTCGGGCGAAGGCAGCAGCATCCGGTCCCTTGTCGGACGCATCAGGGTGTCGAAGGTGGGTCCGAAGGCATCGTCGACCACCCCGTTGCCGTCATTGTCGCGTCCATCCAGCGGTTCGACCGGATCGATCGCCTGCTGGGCCTCGAACAGGCTGGGGTCATAGCCCGACTCCCAGACCGCCACGGTCACAGGCGGCGCATCGGCCAGAACCGTGGGATCAGGCTCCCGCGCGGGCCAGATATCGATGGGCTGGTGGGCCGGATCGTCCAGCCAGGCCTTCAGCGCCGTGGCCATTTCGCTGCGGCAGGCCGGGATGCCATCCGCATCGACCCGCATCGACGCCAGGGCCAGGGCACCCAGCGTGTCCAGAGAGCCGCGTGTCTTGAACTCTGGATCCAGGCCCAGGGCGGCGGAGCCGATGTGGAAGGCCGGACTGACGACCTGCACCTGGCCATAGCGGCGCAGGACTTCGTCGCGCACCACCAGAGGATCGGCGCTCGCCAGGGTCTGGGTCACGCGTGCCGCGACGGCATCGCAGCGTCCCGACGCGGGCGCAAGCTGACCCGCCGCCAAGGCTTCGCGCGTCAACTGGCCGACCTGACGCAGCTGGGGTTTGGTCTCCGCCGCGCGCTGCTCGGCCACCAGCCGCAGCGCGTCATCGGGGCGCCCCTCCAGCCAGGCGATGTTGAGCAAACCGACCCGCAGGCCCGTGGCTATGGTCGGGTCCTGAATGTCGTAGTCGCGCAAAACGCGCTCAGACTCGGCGCGCACGGACGGCAAGACGTCCGTCAGCAGTACCGGGGTGTTGAGCACTTCACTGGGCAGACCCGGAAGCTGAAACCGCGTCGCAGGCAGATCGGTCTCGGAGGCGATGACAGGCCGCGCGTCCTGGGCCGTCGCCGCGCCGGCCAGCAAGGCGAGGCTGGCTCCGATGATGATTGTGCGCATGTCGTCCCCCCACACCCCGACGCAATGAATACCCTCGTTCTGCGACAGTCAAACCGTGTTGCGGTCCGGCACAGCTTCGTCGCATGATCATGGGGTGACAGACACCAGACCCCACCACACCGGCCACCGCGAACGTCTGCGCGAGCGGGCGCGGAGGGCGGGCATTCACCATCTGCCCGACTATGAGCTGCTGGAGCTGTTCCTGTTCCGCAGCCAGCCGCAGGGGGACGTCAAGCCGATCGCCAAGGCCCTGCTGGCGCGGTTCGGCTCGCTGGCGGCGGTCCTCGCCGCCTCGGTCGAAGACCTGATGACGGTCAAGGCGGAGGACACCAGAGGGCGAACCCAGGGCATCGGGGCCAAGACGGCGCTGGACCTGGCCGCCCTGCACGAGGTGTCGCGCCGCGTCGCCAAGGAAGAACCCGCCAAGCGCACTGTCATCTCGTCATGGTCGGCGCTGCTGGCCTATGTGCGATTGTCGCTGCAGCACGAACCGCGCGAGCAGTTCCGTGTGCTATATCTGGACAACCGCAACCAGCTGATCCTGGACGAGATCCAGAACCGGGGCACGGTCGATCACGCCCCCGTCTATCCGCGCGAGGTGGTGCGCCGGGCACTGGAACTGTCGGCCAAGGCCATGATCATCGTGCACAACCACCCGTCCGGCGACCCTACCCCGTCGCGCCCCGACATCGAGATGACCCGACAGGTTATCGAGGCGGCGCGGTCATTGCACATCGAGGTCCACGACCACCTGATCGTCGGCCGCGACGGTGTGGCAAGTTTCAAGCAGCTGGGGTTGATGTGACCCACCTTAATCCGCTCATCCCGGCGAAAGCCGGGACCCAGTGCTTTGGGTGATGCGTCTGCGCGAATGAGCCGGTAACGATATCCCGAGGCACAGTGCTTCGCTGGACAGAACTGGGTCCCGGCTTTCGCCGGGATGAGCGGATGGAAATGAAAACCACACGTCGATCTGTTCTGGCCGCGACGCCCCTCGCCGGAACACCTCTCGCCGCCCTGGCCACCACCGCCTCCGCCCAGGCCGCGCCCGCCGTCATGATCTCCACTTGGGACTTCGGCGCGGCGGCCAATGCGGCGGGGGTCGCGCGGCGGCAGGCGGGCGGCTCTGCGCTGGACATGGTCGAGGCGGGCGGGCGCGTGGCCGAGGCAGACGAGAGCAATTCGTCCGTCGGCCTGGGTGGCCTGCCGGACCGCGACGGTCGGGTGACGCTGGATGCCTGTATCATGGGATGGAACGGCGACATCGGCGCGGTCTGCGCGCTGGAGGATGTGGTCCATGCCGTCTCGGTCGCCCGCGCCGTCATGGAGAAGACGCCGCACACCATGCTGGTCGGCGAAGGGGCGCGGTCGTTCGCCGTCGATCAGGGCTTTCCGACGCAGAGCCTGCTGACCCCACGGGCCGAGGCCGCCTGGCGCGACTGGCTGAAGAGCGCCGAATATGCGCCGCGCATCAACAGCGAGAACAGCGACTGGCGCAGCACTCCAGATTTCAGGGGGCCGGGCGGTCCGGGCAATCACGACACCATCGGTCTGATCGCCATCGGGGCGGACGGGCATATGGGCGGGGCCTGCACCACCTCGGGCATGGCGTTCAAGATGCGTGGTCGGGTCGGTGACAGCCCCCTGATCGGTGCGGGCCTCTATGTCGATGACGAGGTTGGCGGGGCCACCGCCACCGGTGTCGGCGAGGATGTGGTGCGGGTCGCAGGCAGCCACGCTGTCGTCGAGGCCATGCGCCACGGCATGGACCCCACCGCCGCCTGTCGCAGCGTGATCGAACGTCTGGCCCGCATGCGCGGCACAAAGGTCGCCGGATCGCAGGTCGCCCTGCTGGCCCTGGACAAGCAAGGCCGTGCCGGGGCCTTCGCCCTGCAGCCCGGCTTTACCTATGCCGTCACCACTGCGGACGGCACGACCCGGATCGAGCGGGCCGGTGCCTTGTTCACATGACGGTGCTGACCACCGAGAGGCTGACCCTGACGCCGGTCAGCGTGGATGACTACGATGACCTGTGCACCCTGTGGGGCGACGCGGCCTTCGCCACCGCCATCCTGCCCGAAGCCATGACCACCGAGGAGGTCTGGTTCCGGCTGCTGCGCGACATCGGGCAGTGGCAGGTTCGGGACTATGGCAGCTGGTCGGTGCGTCGAACGGCCGACGGCGTGTACATCGGCAACGTCAGCGTTCTGGACCATCGTCGCCTGATGACGCCCGCCTTTGACGCGCCGGAACTGGGCTGGGGCGTCGCGCCGCGTTTTCAGGGTCAGGGCCTGGCGTTCGAGGCCGTCGGCGCGGCGCTGGACTGGTGCGACCGGACGCTGAAGGCTCCCCGGACCGTGTGCATGATCGACCCCAACAACGCCCCCTCGCACGCCCTGGCGCGGCGCGCGGGCTACAGGCCATATGCAGAGACCCGGTACAAGCATGGGCACGTTGTGCTGCTGGAGCGCGTGAAGCTTTGAAGCCTATGCTCAGACCCAGGGGTCGCGACCGCCGATCTGATCGTGGAGCATGGGATCGGTGCGATCGTCGAATATCCGATGGAGATCTAGGTCGGGCGACCAAGGGCTGACATCTCCGCCTGCCCAGCCGCCACCGTCCAGCCCATGCCGGCCTTCAGAAACCGCGAGGGCTTGGTCGAAGTCAGCCCCTCCATCGAACATTGCGGGCTGGATTTGCGGTCCCGCTCCATCGGAATTCAGCTCCAGTGGCAGGAACTCGTCATCGAAGGCTCCAGGTTGCACCTGGAGTTCTGTGCCGTCTTGCTTGGCGATGTCCGGAGCGAAACCCTCAGCCGTTCGCGACGCATGCGAGGCCACCGCAGAGGGTGTCTCAAGCGCCCGCGTCGCGCCGTCGCCGAAGCGCAGAAGCTCGATATTGGTGACCAGGGTCGATCCGTCGCGTCCGCCCACGGCGTCCACGATCCGCCAGCCCGCGCCTTCGGCGGTGACGGTATAGTCTGTGGCCAGACCACGCAGATACAGGCTGTCGTTGCCGGTGCCTCCATCGATCACGTCGTTACCGCCCATGCCGCGCAGAATATCGTCTCCGGCCCCGCCGGTGATCCGGTTGTCCAGCTCGTTGCCCCAGCCGCTGAAGGCACCGGAGCCCGTGTACATCAGGTTTTCGACGTTTGCCGACAGGCGGTAGCTGTCGATGCGGGCCTGGGCGGTATCAATGCCCTGACCCTCCAGCTCGACCACGGTGTCATTGGCATCGAGAATATACACATCGTCGCCCAGACCGCCGTACAGCTCGTTGGAGATCCCTGTCCCCCCTTCGATGATATCGTCGCCGCCCATGCCCAGCAGCACGTCTCTTCCCGCTCCGCCGCGGATGACGTTGGCGGCGTCGTCACCGAAGATCAGATCATCGTACGCCGAACCGGTAATGTTCTCGATCGAGATCAGAATATCGGCCCCGCCGTCGCCGTCGCTGACGGCAAGCCCCCGATCCAGGCGAATGGCCACCCCGCCTGCCGCCTGGCTGTAATCGGCGGTGTCGTTGCCGAGACCGCCCTCGATAACGTCGTTCCCGCCAAGACCGCGCAGGATATCGTCCCCGGCCCCGCCGACGATCCGGTTGTCCAGTTCGTTGCCCCATGCGCTGAAGGCACCCGAGCCCGCGTAGATCAGGTTTTCGACGTTTGCCGACAAGCGGTAGCTGTCCATGCGGGCCTGAACCGTATCGATGCCCTGACCCTCCAGCTCGACCACGGTGTCATTGGCATCGAGCACGTACACGTCGTCGCCCAGACCGCCGTACAGCTCGTTGGCAATTCCAGCCCCCCCTTCGATGATATCGTCGCCGCCCATGCCCAGCAGCACGTCTCTTCCCGCTCCGCCGCGGATGACATTGGCGGCGTCGTCACCGAAGATCAGATCATCGAATGCCGAACCTCTGATGTTCTCGATCGAGATCAGAATATCGGCCCCGCCGTCGCCGTCGCTGACAGCGACTCCGCGATCCAGCCGGATGGCCACCCCGCCTGCGGCCTGGCTGTAATCGGCGGTGTCGCTGCCAAGACCGCCATCGATCACGTCGTTACCGCCGAGACCGCGCAAGGTATCGTCGCCCGCACCGCCAATCAGCACATTGTCGAGGACATTGCCGGTTCCGGTGAAATTGCCTGATCCCGTGAAGATGACCCGCTCCACATTGGCTCTCAGGATATGGGTGTTGATGCGCGCCTCGACCGTGTCGTAGCCGCCGCCCTCGAACTCCACCACCGTGTCATTGGCGTCCAGAATATACAGGTCGTCTCCCTTGCCGCCGTAAAGCTCGTTGGGCGTGCCGGAGCCACCGGCGATGACGTCGTCCGCCTCGGTGCCGATCAGGACATCGCGTGCAAAGCCGCCGACCAGTGGTTGTTGCTGAGATGATGTAGCCTGACCCACCTGCCAGTTTGCGACAGCGACATCGAGAGACAGTTGTTGAGCCGGCGTCAGGCCCGCGTCGACGGCCTGCTGGATGTTGAACGCCAGCTGCTGGCGATACTGTTCCGTACCCGGTCCACCGTTTCGGGCAAGGGCGACACTCAGCCAGTAATAGGCGTCCTGTGGCGAGACGGCGACGCCCTCGCCCGTCAGGTACCGACGCCCCAGGGCAAACATGGCGTCGGCATTGCCCAGCCACGCCGACAGGAGATAGGTTTGCGCCGCCTGCTCTGCATCCGCCGGTCCGCCGTAGCCGCGCTCCTGCAAAATCGCCAGCTGATACAAGGCCCTTGCATTGGTCGGCAGGGTCTCCAGGATGGCGCGCGCCTCCGCAGGGTCGCGATCCACACCGTCGCCCGTGGCGTACATGTCGGCCAGAATGATATCGGCTTCCGACGACACGCCGCGCGCGATCTCCAGATACTGTGCAGCCAGTTCGCTGTCCCGGGGAACATACAGACCATTGCGCAGCCAGATACCGTAGTGGGACGCTGCATTCGCATCACCGCTGTCGGCCAGCAGGATGATGTTACGGATGAACCCTTCCATGTCCCCGGCGACCAGAAGGTCGATCGTGCGCCCGATATCGAGGCGGTCCGGCTGCTGGCCCGGCGGCAGCACCGTCAGGCTCACCGTTCGCGGCTCGCTGTCCAACTGGCCGTCGCTGACCACATAGGTGAAGCTGGCCTGACCGCTGAACCCGGCCTGGGGCGTGAAGATATAGCGGCCGTTCGCTGGGTCGATCGTGACGGTGCCGTGGGTCGCCGAGTCCTCGACCAGGCGATAGGTCAGCCGCTCGTCGATATCGACATCAGAGCCGATACGCAGCGCGGAGGCGAATGGCGAGTTCGCGGCGATCTGGACGGATTCGTCGGAGGTTGTAGTCGTTGGCCGGTCGTTGGTCGCCCCGATGAAGAAGTAGGCCGTTCGTTCGGCTGTGTTCGTGCCATCCGTGACCGTGTATCGGAACGAGGCCGCTCCAACGAAACCCGTGGGACCGAAGTAGTCCGCGTTCGGCGTGAACACGAATGCCCCCGTCGCGGCGTCCAGGGTCACCGTTCCATTCTGTGTCGAACCCTCGACCAGGCTGAACGTCGCGTTCTCCAGATCGACAACCCCGTCGCCGGGCAGGCTGCCCTCGACCGACTGGTCCTCCAGGCCGTGGAAGACGTCGCGCGTGGCCGCGCCGGTATCGACGGGCGTGGCGGGCGTCTGGGTACGCACTGTGATGTTGGCGATGTCCAGAAAGCCGGTCGGGGCGTCGTCCGGCTCCTCGTTAATCATCACAAGGTGCAGTGTTGCGTCGGTCTGGGCCAGGGTCTCGGCCAGATCATAAGGTTGATAGCGGTCGGCCCAGTCGCCCTGCTGGGTGTGGTTTTCGCCGGCATAGGTCCAGTCGGCCGGGTCGTCGCTGAGGCGCACCGTGATCGTGCGCCACTCGCCCTCGACCAGTTGCGAGGCCATGTCGTTGGCGGTGTTGGCCCAGTTGTTGGCGACCAGGGGCACGTAGAAATTCCGGAACACCCCCTCTTCCGGCACATAGCGGCAGACCCAGACCATCAGTTGGGCCCCGTTGGCCTCAAAATCCGTGGCGCGGATGGTGATCTCGAACTCGGCGTCCGTCAGGTTCAGCACACCGGGCGATCCCGGTGCCGGCAGGGACAAATGCGCCACCAGACGCAGAGCCCCGATGCCGTCCAGATGATTGGGATCGAGCAGCCCGGGCGCGTTCAGCCGCGTAAAGGCCTCGTGCTCGCCGCCCGCCTCCTGCACCACCGAGGGGGCCATCCAGGTGTTCCAGGGGCCCATCCCTTGGTCAAAGTCGAAGGAATAGACATGCGGCGGCGCGCCGTCGGAGCCGACCGGGCCAGGTGTCGGAGCCGGACTGGATGTCGGTTGCTGGGTCTCCACCCCATTCATCGGTGCCGAGCCAGCGACATCTGCGCCGTCGTCCAGACCTGAATACATGCGGCGCTTTCCCATCAATCGACGGGGGTTCAATTACGGCATAATGGCAGGCTGGTACACCTCATCAGGTGCGGCTTTTTGCGCGTTGAGCGCTGAAATTCATCGGAAATCCGGCAACAACCTTAACCTTTTGTTAGCCGCCGTTCGGAGCGCTGGCCGATGGACCAGCCTCTAAAGACCCTCAACCGCCGTAGCCAGCCATTAAGGTTTACGCACTAGGGTGACAGGTGAATTCTGGAGCCATTCTGCCCCATGCCCATGCCTGTCGAAGAGCTTCGCGGCCATCTGGTCGAGGCCTTTCCCGATGCCGAGATCGCCATCGACGATTTGGCGGGCGACGGCGACCACTATCGGGCGCGCATCGTCTCGACGGCCTTTGCGGGCCTGCCGCGAGTGCGCCAGCATCAGCTGGTCTATGCCGCGCTGAAGGGCAAGATGGGCGGCGAACTGCATGCCCTGGCGCTCGAAACCTCGACGCCTGCGGAGGTCTGACCCATGCGTTACCGTCCCTTCGGTCAGCACGGACAGGCCGTTTCCGCCGTCACCCTGGGCCTCAGCTCGCGCGACATAGCCCGGGGGCCCGAGGCGGCACGCGCCATCATCTATGCCGCGCTGGAAGCGGGCATCAACAGCTATCGCCTTCGCGACGCCAACCCCGTCCTGGCCGAAATCCTGGGTGACGCCGTCAAGGAGGTAGATCGCCGCCTGCTGCAGATTTCGCTGACCCTGGGGGCCGGGGACGGCCGCAAGGGCTCGGACCGCGACTTCTCGGCCGAGGGCATGACCGCCTGCATGGACCGGGCGCTGCACGCCTCCTCGCTGGGCTGGTTCGACCAGGCCCTGCTGGACCAGCCCATGCACGACGAACTGCCCCAGTCGTCGCTGAATGCGCTGAAGGCTCTGCGCGCCACCGACCGCGTCCGCCTGCTGGGCATCGCCGGCGACGGCGAGGTGATGGACGCCTATGTCTCGACCGGGGCCTTCGACGTTCTGGTCACGCCGTATCACGTCAACTCGCCCTGGCAGGTCCGGTCGCGGCTGCGCGATGCGCGCGAGAAGGACATGGCCGTCTTTGCCATCGGCTATTTCCCCGAAAGCCTGGACACCGCGAAGAAGGCGGAAATGATCCATGAGGAGCCGAAGAAGAAGGGCCTATTCGGCTTTGGCGGCAGCACTGGCCGTCGGGCCAAGTCCGACCCTCTGCGCGGGGCGGGCACTTTTGCCTTCCTGCATCGCACGCCCAACTGGACGGCCGAGGAAATCTGCCTGGCCTATGTGCTGACCGATCCGTCGATCTCCAGCGTGATGATCCATGCCGAGGACGTCGAGCGCCTGAACATGCTGGCCGCCATTCCCGACCGCGACCTGCCGCCCGGCCTGGCCGCCCAGATCGAGATGGCGCGTGTGGCCGGGGCCAAGTCCGTCGCCGCCTGACGCCCGTTCAACACCGCGTCATATCCGGGCCTCGCCCTTGACCGGAACCGCCACGGTCCCTAGCTGACGGCCTTCACGAAAGGCCCCCTCAGTGACCGATCAAACCGTGGCGTCCGCCGACCCCATCCATGCCTTCATCGCCGATGCGATCCAGACCCATCCGGTCGTGCTGTTCATGAAGGGCACGCCGGACGCGCCGCGTTGTGGCTTCTCGTCGCTGGCGGTGCAGATCCTGGACCACATCGGTGCGCCTTTCGTCGGGGTGGACGTGCTGCAGGACGACGGGCTGCGCGACGGCATCAAGACCTTTAGCGACTGGCCGACCATTCCCCAGCTGTATGTGAAGGGCGAGTTTGTCGGCGGCTCCGACATCGTGCGCGAGATGTTCAACGCCGGCGAGCTTCAGGCCCTGATGGCCGAAAAGGGCGTGCCCATGGGTGAGGACGCCGACGCCTGATGGCCCGCCCGGTCCTGGAGCCGCGCGAGGACCGCGAGATCTTCGTCGTCCCCCTGACGATCCGGCCCGAACACATCGACGAGAACGGCCACGTCAACAACGTGGTCTATGTCGGCTGGCTGCAGGACGCGGGCACGGCCCACTGGACCGCCCGGTTCGACGAGGCGACGCGCGCGAAGTGGTCCTGGGTCGGTATCCGGCACGAGATCGACTATCTGCGGCCGCTGATGCCGGACGAGACCGGCGTCGTGGCCCGCACCTGGGTCGGCGATCCGCAAGGGCCACGCTTCAACCGCTATGTCCGGATCGAGAACGCCCGGGGCCAGGTCTGTGCCCAGGGCGTGTCCGAATGGGTGCTGGTCGATGCAAAGACCATGCGGCCGCACAGGATACCGGCCGACATGTTGCCGACGTTTCAGGCGCTGACTACAACGTCTGCGGATTGAGCAGGCGCAGCCGCGCATCGGCCGGCAGGCCCAGGGTCCCGAAGCCCCACGCCAGCTCGACTCCGTCCGGCACCAGTGCCTTGCACAGGTCCGGCGACCGGCGGTTCAGCACCACATCGGTATAGCCGTCCGAGGCTTGCGTCAGCTGGACTTCGAAACTGTCCAGGCTGGTGCAGCCGTTCGAGCCGACACGGACGATCAGGCGACCGTTCTCGACACGCGGTTGCCCCACCGCTTCTAGCGAAGTCGAGCCCGCATCCGACAGACGCACGACATCGGTCTTGCCCTCGTCATTGGCATAGATGACGCAGCCCGACAGAAGGGGCGCGATCAGGGCCGCGGCCAGCAACGCACGCTTCATTGCGGCGCGTCCGACGACTGATGCACGACCCGCGTGGTCGGCTTGTCGGTGGCGATGATGATGCAGCCGCCCAGCAGCGGGGCGGTAAAGGCCGTCAGGACGGCAGCGATGGCGAGACGACGCAGCATGGGGGTTTCCATTTCCGGATGAGGCGAGAGAGCGATCGCGTCCTCTGTGGTGACGCTTGATCCCAATGTGCCGCCGGTTCGCGTGAATGGCACGTGAACAATCCGAAAGGTGGGGCATGCCTCGATTGTGTGCCGCCCAACGACCTTGCCCGTGCTAGCGTGGACACAGCGTGTTCCCGATCGCGGGCCACGCGTCCCCGACACGATCAAGACGGGTATGGTGCGCGACCCGTGCGCCTCCGGTGACCTGGAAGAGTCGGCCCTTTGCCTTCGTCATACACTCCGCCCGTCCTCGACGGCACGCTGGGGCTTGCCCTGGCGGTCGTGGCCGCCTCCACAGCCCCACTGCTGCTGCTGGACGACACCCTGAAAGTGGTCGGGGCCAGCCATTCGTTTCTGGAGACCTTCGGCCTGGCTGCAGAACGTGTCACCGGCTGTCAGTTTACCGAACTGGGCACCGGCGAATGGAATGTCCGTCAGCTGCGCCACCTGCTAGCGGCGACCGCATCGGGCATGGCCGAGGTCGAGGCCTATGAGCTGGAGATCAAGATCGGCAACCGCTGTACGCCCCGGTGCCTGATCATCAATGCCCACCGGCTCGACTATGGCGACCCCAGCCAAGTGCGCCTGCTGGTCTCCATCGCCGATGTGACCGAGGCGCGGGCCCAGTCCCGGCTCAAGGACGACCTTCTGCGCGAAAAGGCCATCCTGCTGCAGGAAATCCAGCACCGCGTGGCCAACAGCCTGCAGATCATCGCCAGCGTCATCCTGCAAAGCGCGCGCAAGACCCAGTCCGAGGAAACGCGGGCCAATCTGACCGACGCCCACAGCCGGGTCATGTCCGTCGCCGCCCTGCAGCAGCAGTTGGCGACATCGCGCATCGGCGACGTCGAACTGAAGCCCTATTTCACCCAGGTGTGCCGCAGCATCGCAGCCTCCATGATCCACGACCCCGATCAGTTGAGTCTGGGAGTCGAATGCGACGACAGCACCGTGCCAGCCGAGACCTCGGTCAGCTTGGGGCTGATCATCACCGAACTGGTGATCAATGCGCTGAAACATGGCTTCCCAGGGGGCCGTAAGGGCCTGATCACGGTCGCATTCCAGTCCACAGACCAGAGCTGGTCACTGGCCATCCGCGACGACGGCGTCGGCATGCCCAAGGGGGAGCGCAAGGCCACACCGGGTCTGGGCACCAGTATCGTCGACGCCCTGGCCAGTCAGTTGAAGGCTACAATCCAGGTTGCCGACGGCCATCCGGGCACCACGATCACCATCGTCCACAGCCACGCGTCCGACGTTAACGCCGAACAACGTGCGCTCTAGGCGCTTAGGTCCGCGGTAGCTGATAGGGGTTTTCGACAGACACGCGCGCACCTGGGGCGAGACCCAGTTCCTCGAAGGTCCAGGTGACCTCCAGACCGTCGGCAACGGGGCGCTGACAGCGGTCTTCCTTGATCCGGCGCACGGTGATCACGGCTTCATCGCGACCCTGCCGAACGATCGGGGTCAGATCGGCCTTGGCCGTACAGCCGTTGGAGGTGACGCGAAACAGGGCCTGATCATGAGCGATGACGGCGGCGTGCACCGGCTCCATCTGGCCGGGCATGGCGACTTGCGCCACTTCATCGCCACGCGCGAAGGGGTTGGTCAAGGCACAGGCCGACGTCATCGCCGCCGCCATTGCCACCAACGCCAATGTGCGTACGCGCGCCATGTCCCCGCTCCTGCTCGGTCTCATGAACACATGATCGCCCAATTCGGCCGTGCTGGCACGTGATTTCGTGTTTCAAAGCCAGCGATCAGCCGGGCAGATCGAGCCGGTGCAGTTCCGTACCTATGCCGAAGACAGCGTGACCCGCTCCGTTCGGTACGATACGCACCTTGTTGACCGCCAGACCCATGGCCGCCGGGGTCCAAGTCGTCCCGCCGTCACGCGTTTCGAATCCGTTGGGCACGGCCCCGATCCAGCCGCGGCTCTCGTCGACAAAGCCGATACCGAACTGACGCACCGCGGCACTTTCGATCAGGGGCATTTCCCGCCAGGTCAAGCCGCCGTCGGTTGTCTTGGCCAACACACGCTGCGACACGGTCGGATCGGGGTTGTAGCTCTGGACCGTGACATAGCCGGTCGTCTCGGACGGAAAGCTCATCTTCCAGGTCAGCTCGAACGGCCGCGTGCCCTCATGGACGCGGCTCCAGCTGCGACCGCCATCGCCTGTACGCAGGATGACCGCCCGGGACTGGGTCACGTCGGTGTCGGACGCCCCGCAGATGAAGCCGATCCGCTCGTCCACGAAATGCACGTCCAGGATCATGGCCGTCAGGGACGACAGATCCTCGGACGTCCAGGTCTCTCCGCCATCTCGTGACGTGGCCAATTGTGCCGGACCGCCCACGCGACCGCCGGCCCGGATGGTGACCCGGTGATCCAGGACGCCCGCATTGATGAAAGACGCCTTGTGCACGTCGATCGCGCAGATGCCCGTCATCGCCGGCCCGTCGATGGTCACCGCCTCCCACGACGTGCCGCCGTCGCGCGTGCGATACAGCGGCGTCGCATCCGTCACGCCGGGGAAATAGTCCGGTCCGATATTGCCGAGAAAACCCAGGCTGGCATCCACAAACCCCAGAGCCCGGACAAAGGTGCCCGGCTTGTCCATCTGCTTGACCCAGGTCTGACCGCCGTCCGTCGTCTTGAACAGCTTGCCCGCGCCATTGCCGTACCAGCCGGTCATGGCGTCGACGAAGACCACGTCGTCCTGCTTGCCGCGATAGGGTTCGGTCGGCAGCTTGACCCAGGCCGGTCCGGCATCCTGAGCCTGCACCCAAGCCGGGACACCTCCCATCATCACACCCGCGGCAACGCCCGCACCCAACACCTGTCTGCGATCCATGACGGCCCTCCCAATGTCGAAGATATGGAAAGCGTCCTTTACGCTTTCGCGCAAATGAACTGTTTGTCACACAGCAAAAAGACCCCGGATCGCTCCGGGGCCTCTGAGATGTCCATAATCGCGAAGTGATTACGAGGAATAATATTCCACGATCAGGTTCGGCTCCATCTTCACCGGGAACGGCACGTCGGCCAGTTCCGGCACGCGGACGTAGCGGACCGAGAAACCGCGGTCGCCCAGTTCCAGATAGTCCGGCACGTCGCGTTCCGACGATTGCTGGGCTTCCAGGACCAGGGCCATGTTGCGGCTCTTTTCCTTGACCTCGATGACCTGGCCCGGCTTGACGCGGTACGAGCCGATGTCGACCTTCTTGCCGTCGACGGTCACGTGGCCGTGGCTGACGAACTGGCGGGCGGCCCAGACGGTCGGGACGAACTTGGCGCGGTAGACGATGGCGTCCAGGCGCGATTCCAGCAGGCCGATCAGGTTCTCGGAGCTGTTGCCCTTGCGGCGCGAGGCTTCTTCATAGGTGGCGAAGAACTGCTTCTCGGTGATGTTGCCGTAGTAGCCCTTCAGCTTCTGCTTGGCCTTCAGCTGCAGGCCGAAGTCCGAGACTTTCGACTTGCGGCGCTGGCCGTGCTGGCCGGGGCCGTAGGACCGCTTGTTGACCGGGGATTTCGAACGGCCCCACAGGTTTTCACCCATGACCCGATCGAGTTTGTACTTGGCGCTGTGGCGCTTGGACATGTGTCACTCTCTTATGTGATGCGGCCCGGTCCCTCCCCAGATGGAGAGACGATCTCAACGGCGGTCCACGCATCGTCCGTAGTGTCATCGCATCGAAGGGTTGCCCCGACGACGTGAAGGCGCGGCTTATGACCGCCAGCGCCCCCGGAGTCAATGTCGCAGGCTTCTACTGCCCCGGCTCGGCCACCCAGACGAAGTCGTCGGCGCGGCGCTCGATCCGGCCCAGGCCCGGATAGGGGAAGTGGACGGCGTACAGGCGCAGGTTTTCGCTGGCCGCGCGTTCCAGCAGGGCGCGGCGGCTGGCCTCGGCGACATCGGCCCGACCGTCGAACTGGATGGTCCAGTCGGGGCGCTGCACCGAGATCACCGAATGGTGCATGGTGTCGCCGATATATAGCAGGCCTTCAGTGCCCGAGGCGATCTGATAGCCGGTGTGGCCCGGCGTATGGCCCTGGATGTCGACCGCCGTGACGCCGGGCAGGACCTCGGCACCCGCCGCAAAGGTCTGGACCTTTGGCGTGATAGCGGTGACCAGGGCCGCCATGGTCGGGTCGGCCTTCAGCGCGTCCCACTCATTGGCGGTCATGCGGATGGTGGCGTTCGTGAAGACGAGCTGGCCCTCCCCGTTCACCAGACCGCCGACATGATCGCCATGCGCGTGCGAGATCAGAATGTCGGTGACCTGCGCCGGCTGAACGCCCGCCGCCGGCAGCGAGGTCAGCAGCTTGCCCTCGGTGCCCATCTGACCACCCGCGCCCGTGTCGAACAGCACGGTACGCTCGCCCATCTTGACCAGCAGCGGCTGGATGCTGAGGCCCAAGGTGTCGGTCGGCAGGCCGTTGGTGGTCAGCAGGGCATCGACATCGGCCTTGGCCTCGCCGATAGCCAGCACCTCGCCATTGTTGGGTACCGACAAGCTTCCGTCCTTCAACGCATAGGCGTCCAGCGCGCCGATCTTGAAAGCGAAGGCGTCGTTCGAAGCTGGAGCGGCGGCGGGCGCAGTGGCCGACGGCTCGGTGGCCTTTTCGGCGGGCGGGGAACAGGCCGCCAGGGTCAGGGCCAGGGCGGAAACGGCGGTCAGGGTCAGGCGCATCATCGACTCCGGTTCGGAAAGAGAAACGCCCGCCGGATCGATCCGGCGGGCGTCGTCAGCATCAGGCGGTGGCGGCGGCGAACAGTTCGTTGGCCTTGTTCCAGTTCACCGCGGTCCAGAAGGCCTTGAGGTAGTCCGGGCGGCGGTTCTGGTATTTCAGATAATAGGCGTGTTCCCAGACGTCGGCGCCCAGCACAACCGCGCCCTGTTCATCCGCCACGTCCATCAGGGGGTTGTCCTGGTTCGGGGTCGAGGTGACCTTCAGCTTGCCGTCCTGCACGATCAGCCAGGCCCAGCCCGAACCGAACTGACCGGCGCCGGCGGCATTGAAGTCTTCCTTGAACTTGTCCAGCCCGCCCAGGTCGCGGTCGATGGCGGCCTTCAGCTCGGCTGATGGCTCGCCACCTTCACCCGCCGGGGCCAGCAGGTCCCAGAACAGGCTGTGGTTCCAGTGACCGCCGCCGTTGTTGCGCACGGCCTTGGGGGCCCTGGAGATGGTCTTGAAGATCTCTTCCAGGTCCTTGCCCTGCAGACCGGCCTCCTTGTCGACGGCCTCGTTCAGCTTGTCGACATAGGTCTGATGGTGCTTGTCGTGGTGGAAGGTCATCGTCTCCTTGTCGATGGCCGGCTCCAGCGCGTCATAGGCGTATGGCAGGGGGGGCAGGGTGAAGGCCATGGAAGAGATCCTTTCGACAGAATGAGGCTAGCGGCATGTAGGGGCTGTTGTGCCTGATCCAAAGGTGCAGGCAAGAAAATGCTGGATGTTCCGCGCTTGCGGAGTTGCGAGCCATCCGGGAAGGTAGCGACTGCACAACGGAGCGTGTCCATGCGTCGTCGCCTTCTGATCCTGCTGGCGCCCGCCGCCTCGCTCGTCCTCGGCGGCTGCATGAGCGGGACCGCGCCCTCGACGATGCAGGCGCAGTCGACCTGCCACACCAGCCAAGGCGACTTCGTCCCGACGCCGGGATGCACGGTCAGCTACTCCGTCAATCAGAGCAGCACGACGGTGACGACGACCACAACGACGACAACGTCTCCTTCGCCCCGGGTCGACGAAGACGACGAAACCTAGCCCTCGGTCGCAGGCAGGTTCGCCTTCAGGCAGTCCCGCACCGCGCGGCGCTGATCGCCATTGGCGGCGGTGAAGTCGGCTCCGTCCGCCTCGAACACCGCCCGCGTCGCCGCGTCCAGCCCATTGGCCAGGGCGGCCCGCACCTTGGCCTCGCCCTTGGGATGCAGGCAGAAGCCGACCTCGCGGCACAGGGCGGCGAACAGGTCGTCGTAGTTGGGGGCAGTGTCGGTCATGGCTGTCGTCCTTCAGTCACGCAGACGTTTGGCATGAAACGCCACATGATCCGCCATGAAACTGGCCATGAAGAAGTAGGAGTGGTCGTAGCCGGGCTGCATTCGCAGGGTGATCGGCTGGCCCGCCGCCTCCGCCGCCGCCTGCAACAGATCCGGCTTCAGCTGGTCGGTCAGGAACGGATCGGCATCCCCCTGGTCGATCAGGATGTCATCGTAGTGCCGGCGCGCAGCGCCCCCTTCGATCAGCAGGGCCGCGTCGTGCCGCGCCCATTCGTCCCGGTCGTCGCCCAGATAGGCGGTGAAGGCCTTCTCGCCCCAGGGACAGCGCGTCGGCGAGCCGATCGGTGCGAAGGCCGAGACCGAGCGGAACAGGTCCGGATGCCGCAGCGCCAGCGTCAGCGCCCCATGCCCGCCCATGGAATGACCACTGATCGACCGCGTCTTCGTCGTCGAAAAGTTGTCGTCGATCAGGGCGATCAGATCGGCGGTGACATAGGTCTCCATCCGGAAATGCGGGGCCCAGGGCGCTTGGGTCGCATCGACATAGAAGCCCGCTCCCTGCCCCAGGTCATAGGCCGCATCGTCCGCGACACCTTCGCCGCGCGGCGAGGTGTCGGGGGCCACGACGATGATCCCGTGCTCGGCGGCCGCACGGTAAGCCTCGCCCTTGGTGGTGAAATTGTCCTCGGTACAGGTCAGACCCGACAGCCAGATCAGCACCGGAAACGGGCCCTCTCCGGGAGGCACGAAGACCGACAGGGTCATGGGCGTGCCGGTCGTTGCGCTGTCATGCTTCAGATAGCGCAGGGTGCCGCCATGGACGGCATGGGTCTTGGTGACCTCCATGGCCTGGCTCATCCCGGCCGGTGCAGGGCGCAGATCTTGTTGCCGGACGGGTCGCGCAGATAGGCTAGCACCAGGGTTCCGAACGGTCCGTCGCGCTCGCCGGGCGGGTCCTCGATCGAGGTGCCGCCGGCTGCGACGCCGGCGTCGTGGAACGCCTTCACGGCCTCGGCGTCGCGTGCGCCAAAGCCGATGGTGCCGCCATTGGCGTGGCAGGCGGGCTGGCCGTCCAGCGGCCTGGTAATGGCAAAGGCCCCGCGCGGCGTGCGCCACCAGACCCGGCCCCGGTCATCATCCGTGCCCGGCGGAATGCCCAGCGCGCCCAGGGCCGCATCATAGAACTTCCGCGACGCCTCGATGTCGTTCGCGCCGATGGTGATGTGTGTGAACATGTCTCGCCTCCCTGATCTCAGGTTAGTTTTTTTAGAGAACGATCTGGCAGACGCAAGCCCTAGAACACCACCACGCTGCGGATGCTCTCGCCCGCATGCATCAGGTCGAAGGCCTCGTTGATCCGCTCCAGCGGCAGGGTATGCGTGATCATCGGGTCGATCTCGATCTTGCCGTCCATGTACCAGTCGACGATGCGCGGCGTGTCGGTGCGTCCCCGCGCGCCGCCGAAGGCCGAGCCCTTCCACACCCGACCGGTGACCAGCTGGAACGGGCGGGTGGAGATTTCCTTGCCCGCCTCGGCCACGCCGATGACGATGCTCTCGCCCCAGCCGCGGTGGCAGGCCTCCAGCGCCTGGCGCATGACCACGGTGTTGCCGGTGCAGTCGAAGGTATAGTCGGCCCCGCCGCCGGTCAGCTCGACCAGATGGGCCACGACGTCGGACACTTCTTTCGGATTGACGAAATGGGTCATGCCGAAGCGGCGGCCCCACTCCTCCTTGTCGGCATTGATGTCGACGCCGACGATCATGTCGGCCCCGACCATCTTCAGCCCCTGGATGACGTTCAGCCCGATGCCGCCCAGGCCGAAGACCACGGCATTGGCCCCCGGCTCGACCTTAGCGGTGTTGACCACAGCGCCGACGCCCGTGGTCACGCCGCAGCCGATATAGCAGGCCTTGTCGAAGGGCGCGTCCTTGCGGATCTTCGCTACCGCGATCTCGGGCAGGACGGTGTAGTTCGAGAAGGTCGAACAGCCCATGTAGTGGGCGATGGCCTGACCCTTGTAGCTGAAGCGCGAGGTGCCGTCGGGCATGACGCCCTTGCCCTGGGTGGCGCGGATCGAGGTGCACAGATTGGTCTTGCGGCTCAGGCACGACTTACACTGACGGCATTCCGGCGTGTACAGCGGGATCACGTGATCGCCGACGGCCAGCGAGGTCACGCCAGGTCCGACCTCGACCACCACACCCGCGCCCTCGTGGCCCAGGATGCTGGGGAAGATGCCCTCCGAGTCCAGCCCGTCCAGCGTATAGGCGTCGGTGTGACAGATGCCCGTCGCCTTGATCTCGATCAGCACTTCGCCTGCGCGCGGCCCCTCCAGATCGACCTCGACGATCTCCAGCGGTCGTTTGGCTTCGAACGCGACGGCGGCGCGGGTTTTCATGGGGCGGGCTCCTCTCGCTTCCTTCTCCCCTTGCGGGAGAAGGTGGCCCGCGCAGCGGGTTGGATGAGGGGTCGCACCAGCGGCTGCGGGTTTCAAGCCCCTGCGGCAAAGACTGATCGACCCCTCATCCGTCAGGCCTGCGGCCTGCCACCTTCTCCCACAAGGGGAGAAGGGCGATAGTGGCCGCCATGACCCCCCGCAACCTCGTCATCCTGACCGGGGCCGGCATATCGGCCGAGAGTGGCGTGCCGACGTTTCGGGCGTCGGACGGGCTGTGGATGGGGCATCGGCTCGAGGATGTCGCGACGCCCGAGGCATTTTCCCGCGACCCGTCCCAGGTGCAGGACTTCTACAATCAGCGCCGTCGCCTGCTGGCCACTGTCGTGCCCAATGCCGCGCACATCGCCCTGGCCGAACTGGCGGCGCGCTGGGAGGGGGAGTTCCTGCTGGTCACGCAGAATGTGGACGACCTGCATGATCGAGCGCATGGGGAGGTGCCGCCCGGTGCCGGTTTCGAGCTGATCCACATGCATGGCGAACTGCTGAAGGCGCGCTGCACCGTGTCGGGCGCAATCTGCGACTGGCCCGGCGATCTGGCGGTGGGTGAGCCCTCGCCGCATCATCCGCGCGGCACCTTGCGCCCCCACATCGTCTGGTTCGGGGAGATCCCGCTTCAGATGGAGCGGATCGAGGCGGCGCTGTCGGCCTGCGACCTGTTCCTGTCCATCGGGACCTCCGGCGCGGTCTGGCCCGCCGCCGGCTTCGTCGAGATCGCGCGGGCGGCGGGCGCGCAGACGGTGGAATTCGACCTGGCCCCGACCAGCGGCAGCCACCGCTTCGACCTGGGTCTGTATGGTCCGGCGACCCGGACCCTGCCGCCCTATCTGGAGACGCTCAAATAATGTCCTTCTCCCCTCGGGGGAGAAGGTGCCTCGACGAGGCGGATGAGGGGGCTCTGTAGATCCGCAGACCGTCCGACGATGAGCGCGAGGCTGGCAATCCCCTCATCCGAGCCTTCGGCCCACCTTCTCCCCCAAGGGGAGAAGGAAAAGGTCAGCCGATCACCCCCGTGTGCTCCAGCAGGATCATCGTCCCCAGCCCGATCAGGGCCGCCCCGCCGATCGCCTCGGCGACCTTGCCGAACTTCAGACCCACCGCCCGTCCGATCAGCATGCCGATCGTGGTCATGACGAAGGTGGTGAAGCCGATGGCGGCGGCGATGATCCAGATGTTGGCCCCGATGAAGGCCAGGCCCACGCCCACGGCGGCCGCGTCGATGCTGGTGCCCACGGCCGTGGCGATCAGAGCCCAGACACCTCGGCGCATGGCCTGCCGGGCGTCGTCAGCCGCCACCGGCTGAAACGCTTCCCACAGCATCTTGCCGCCGACGGCCGCCAGAAGACCGAAGGCAATCCAGTGATCGACCCGCTCCACGAACCCTGCCGCCGCCAGACCCAGCGCCCAGCCGATCAGGGGGGTGATCGCCTCGATCAGGCCGAACACCAGGCCGTTTCTGACGGCGGTGGAAAAGTTGGGACGATGCGCCGCCCCGCGCCCGACGGAGGCGGCAAAGGCGTCGGCCGACATGCTGAGCGACAGCACGGCGATGGAGATGGGGGTCATGGAAACGAGCACTCGCCGGACACACAGAGACAGCGCGTTCACGGCCCCGCCGGTGGGGTCGCAAAGCACGCTGGTCTCGCCAGGCGGACATGAAATCCGCTGATCGCACCACGTCGCATGGGAACGACGAGTGTGTTGACGCGATCCCGGCTGATCCTTGCCGGCGGCTACTCCCCAACGGCGCGGTGACTACAGAAGCCTGCCGCGAGACGCAAGGCTCGACCTATTCCTCCCCCATCGGGGGAGGGGCATCGCCCGAAGGGGGGTGAAGGGGGCCAGCCTCATCCGCCGGCGTGGGCGTCTTGCCCCCTCCACCGCTTCGCGGTCCCCCTCCCCCAGAGGGGGAGGACTGTGTCTCCGCCGCCAGCCGCGCCAGCACCCGGCCCCGGCCTTTCGACAACGCCGTGATCACGCCCCGGAACGTCGCCACCTCCTGGGCCGTGAAGGCGGCGCGGCCCAGCATGACGCGCAGGTTCTGGCTCATCGAGCGGAACTTCTCGGGCGGGTGAAAGAAGCCGGCGGCGTCCAGTTCCCGCTCAAGATGTTCGTACATCCCCAGCGTCAGGGCCCCGTCGGCCGGCGGCTCGGCCTCGCGGAAGTTGGGTGGGGGCGCGTCCAGTACGGTCGCGCGCCACTCATAGGCATTGATCGCCACCGCCTGGGCCAGGTTCAGGCTCTGGTGCCGCGGGTCGATGGGAATGGTGACGATGCCCTGGCACAGGGCGATGTCGGAGGTCTCCAGCCCGGCCCGCTCGCCCCCGAACAGCAGGCCGACGTTCAGACCCGAGGCCCGGTCGTCATACAGGGTGCGCGCCGTCTCGCGCGGCGTGCGCACGGGCTGGCGTGTCTCGCGCGGGCGGGCGGTGGCGGCGTGGACGACCTGCAGATCGGCGATGGCCTCGGCCACCGTCTCGAACACCCGGACGCCCTCCAGCACCCAGTCCGCGCCCGATGCGGTCGCCCAGGCCCGCTCCTGCGGCCAGCCATCACGGGGTGCGACCAGCCGCAGCTCCGACAGGCCGAAGTTGGCCATCACCCTGGCCACCGCCCCGATGTTCTCCGCCATCTGGGACTTGTCGAGGATGACGACGGGAGGCGTCAGGATCGCAGGCTCGGACAATCAGTCCTCGCCGTACATGGCCAGCCAGGGATCGGCCGTCCCGGCCTCGACCTCTGCGACCTTGACCGCCGGCCAGCCGATCGAGACGTCCGCAGAGGCTCGCCAGGCGGCGGTGTAGAAGTCGCGCAGTTCCGCCGCCGCCGCCGACAGACGGGCCACGGTGAAGGTCGCGCCGCGGGGGTCGCCGTCACGAAAGCCGCCGTCCTTCTCCAGCCGATAGAAGGGGGTCACCTCGGCCAGGGTCGTCTTCAGATAGGCCGGAACGCGGGCCTTCATGTCGAAACCATCGACGCGCGGCGCAGCCATGCCGGCCTCGACCAGATCGAGGCGCGCGACGCGGGCGGTGAAGGCCCCTTCGAACAGGCCGTGGGTCTGGCGCGAGGTGGTGAAGCCCTCTGGATTGGGCGTGTCCCGGTCCCAGCCATTGTAGTGGATGGTCGTATGGTGCGGCTGCGAGCCGTCGCCGATGTAGTGGCCCAGCACCCCCATGTCGCGCAGGATCAGGGCCTCGCGCCGGATGCGGTCTTCGCGGTACCAGGCCCGTTTGCCCGGATCGGTCTCGCGCGCCTCGATGGCATTCAGCACGCGCCAATAGGCGAAGTCGCGCACCAGCTGCTGATAGCCGTCCATGATGGCATAGGGCAGATAGCCGGCCTCGTTCACCGAGCTTCCGGCGGCGATCAGGGCGGCGTCATACTGGTGCTTCAGCTCCGGCAGGGCGTCGATGGACGGGCCACCGGCGACCATGATGTGGCCGTCGTCTAGCATATCGACGAAATGGGCGGTGTCGCGCTCGCGGTCGTGCGGCTGACCTGCGCCTTTCCAGCGGTCCGGCTCGCGGGCCAGTTCGCCGACTTCGGTCGCGGCCGCGGATGTGCGCAGGAAGGCCGGCAGGTCGTCGGGCAAGGCCCGCACCGCGGCTACGCCGATCAGCCGGTGGCCGGTGTTGCCCCAGGCGGAAACCACGGCAGGCGCGGCCGCGACGGCCAAGGCACAGACCGCAGCAGCGGCAACAACGAAACGCTTCATGGACAGGCTCCGGACATGAGTGCCCTGCCCTTAGCCCATTTTTGCCGCCGGTCGAACCAGGCGTCAGTCAGCCATCTCACCAGGCATAGTTATCCACAGCCCGGGTGGCGCATACAGTCGATCGACCGACACCGTAGCGACTATGAGCGATTACAAAACTCAGCCTCGCGAATGCAGAACAAGTGTCTCGATCTTTTGAGCATATCGGTACAGCAAAATAGGCCAACACTGCGAATACTGCTTAGGGCTTGGGCCGCCATAGTCAGCAATGCCGATGGTGCATCATCGCAGACCTGTGGTTTTCCACGGCTGAATCGGCGCGATGGTCGCACCTGTCGCCTAATGTCCGGTTTTCGCCACAATTAGAAACGACAAGCGCCGGGCCGGACGCGTCGGGACCGGTGATTCCATGAGTATCATCATGCTCGGCTCAGCCGCTGCGTTCGCCCTGCTCTGGGCGATGGCCTTCCCCGTTTCCGGAGAACCGGTGTCCTACGAAGCTGCGGTCGCTGCCGACCGCGCTGAAATGACAACCGCCTCCACGACCGAAGGTTCCGACAGCGGCGATGCCGAGGCTGCCCTGACCGCCGACCAGATCGCCCACATGCAGGGCGACGCCCGCTGGAGCGCCTCGGCCCGCCTGTATCATGCCGGTGGTGGCGGAGCGACGGGCAACGACTCCCTGGGTTGCCGCCCGATCGCCATGCGCACCGTGGCTGTCGATCCCCGCTACATTCCACGCCGTACCCGCCTGTTCATCCGCGAAACCGTGGGCATGCGCCTGGCCGACGGCACCATCCACGACGGTTACTGGTATGCGTCCGACATCGGCGGCGGGATCAAGGGCCAGAAGGTCGATCTCTATACCGGCCATGGGCGTGGCTCGATGCGGCAGGCCCAGCGTCTGAACATGCGCACCCTGACCATCGCCGATGCGGGTCGTTTCGACGGCTGCCCGCCCTCGTGGGATTCGACCCCCAGCCAATCGACCCAGATGGCGTCGGCTTCGGAGACGGCTTCGGTCGGCGTCGCCGACTAGAATTTTCGGCGGCCGCTGACGGTCTCGAAGAACATCCGCCAGTCGCCCATCAGGCTCCACAGCGGATATTTGAACGTCGCCGGCCGGTTCTTCTCAAAGAAGAAATGCCCCACCCAGGCAAAGCCATAGCCGATCACCGGCATGGCCAGCAGCCACCAGGGGTTCAGAGTCACCAGCGCCAGGATCGCCACCCCGATCACCAGCGCCGACCCCACCACATGGATCCGCCGGCACGTCCGGTTGGAATGCTCATGGATATAGTAGGGATAGAACTGGCTGAACGAGGCAAAGCGTTCGCCGGCGGGGGGACCGAGTTCAGACGGGGGATGGATGCTCATCCCCAAATCCTGCGCCTGCCATCGTCACCCTGCAAGCCTCACCAAACAGCGAAGGGGCCGGTGCGCACACCGACCCCCTGCCTTCACGCAACGTCCTTGACGCGGATTATACGCTCCAGGCGTCGTGGCTGTTATGTGGTGCTTCGGCCGCATGATGCGTCCACTGGCTCTGCATAAGGTCGTACTGGGTGCTGCCTTCCGCGCCAAACATGTCTGCCATCGCGTCGGCTCTGGCATCGAACAGCTCATCGTCGAGCGCCAGCGGCATGACCGACGGCATGTCCGCGTCGGACTTCATGACGAAGTCGTCTGCCACCAACGGCACCGGGGCCACCAGATCGGCCAGCGCCACTGTGGAGCCGTCCGAGAAGCGGACATTCTCGACGCCGGCCAGCTGGTCGACGCCGTCACGACCGGCGGTGTTGTCGGTCACCTGATAGCCATTGGCGGTCAAGGTCACCGTGTAGTCGGCACGCAGCCCCGACAATACGGCGACATCGGTTCCTGCTCCGCCGTTCAGCGTATCGTTGCCCATACCACCGGTCAGGGTATCGGCTCCGGTCCCGCCCGTGATGGTGTTCGCTTCGGCGTTGCCCGTCAGAATGGCGGCACCTTGCCCGGTATAGACGAGGTTTTCGACATTGGCGGCCAGGACAGAGTTGTTGTCCGTCGTGCGCACCGTGTCGATGCCGGCACCCGCCGCCTCCACGATGGTGTCGCCATCGGTGGTCAGAATATAGGTGTCGTCGCCCGCGCCGCCGTACAGCTCATTGGCTGCGCCCGATCCGCCGATCAGCGTATCGTTGCCGTCCAGTCCCAACAGAACGTCCCGGCCAGTCGAACCTGTGATGATGTTGTCCGCAGCGTTGCCGAAACCCACGTGGTTGCTGGTCGATGTGAAGGTCAGATTCTCCACATTGGTCGCCAAGGCTCGATAGGTGTCCAGGGCCGTGAAAACGGTATCGATCCCCTCACCGGCAAGTTCCACGATCGTGTCGCCCTGGACCTCGACGACATAGCTGTCGTCGCCCAGACCACCGTAAAGTTCGTTGGACCCCGTACCGCCGCGCAAGGTGTCGTTGCCGTCCAGGCCCACCAGTACGTCGCGGCCGGCACCACCTGACAGATCATTATTCGCCGCGCTGCCGATCAGGACGTCGTCGAACGCTCCGCCGACCGCATTTTCGATGCCGGTCAGGGTGTCGGTTCCGCCCTGTCCGTCCGAGCTGGTCCCGCCGAACAGACGCACCGTGGCTCCGGCCGTGGCCGGGCCATAGTTGACCGTGTCGATGCCGTCGCCGCCGATCAGGGTGTCGTTGCCACCTCCGCCGATGAAGGTGTCATTGTCGACCCCACCGTCGAGGGTGTCATTACCGCCGCCGCCGACCAGGAAGTCGGCTCCGATGCCGCCGGAAACCGTGTCATCACCCGCTCCGGTGTTGATATAGTCTGCACCGTCGGTGCCGACGTAGGTGTCCGCGAGGCTGGTCCCCAGGGTCACCGTACTGAACAGATTGCCGCGTTGGGCACCGGAGACCAGGTCACGCACGTCAAACAGGGCCGAACCCTGGGCCACGAAGGTTACGCCCTCATCGTCGAAGCGGCTGACTTCGCCGAACAGGCCGTCGTTGTAATCCTCTGACTGCATGCGCACGGCCAGATCACCGTCCTGATTGGCCAGGGTGCCGCCGTCATTGGCGTTGCCGTTGCCGACCTCGGCGCTGGTAAAGGTCACGCGGATGGCGCTGGAGCGGTCCGAGTTGGCGTTGACGTCGATCTCTACGACGTCGTCGCCGGTGCCCATGTCAGTGCGGTCGCTGCCGTCGCGCGAGATGTTGAACCGCGCCAGGTCGTTGCCGGCATCACCAAAGATGGTGTCGTTGCCAAGGCGGCCTTCCAGGATGTCGTCGCCGTCGCCGCCCCGCAGGGTGTCATTGCCCGAATCGTTGCCGCCGAAGCGATCGACCTGGTTCAGGGTGCCGCCGCCACCGTTATTCGATCTGTCATTGTAGCTCAGCACGACGCCGTCCCCCAGAAGGGTGTCGTTGCCGATACCACCGTCCAGGATGTCGTCGCCTGCGCCGCCTTGCAGCAGGTCGTCGCCGCCCTCGCCGAAGAGGGTGTCGTTGCCGGTGAAGGAGCGGTCGCCGATCGTGCGCGAGGCACCGAACTTGCCGAAGATCGAGCCGTCGCCGTCCAGCACGTCATTGCCTTCGCCGCCATAAATCGTGTCATCTCCGCCGCCGCCGACACCGCGGTCATTGCCGCCCCCAAGGCTGATGAAGTCATTGCCCGACACGATCGTGTCGCTGCTGGCATCGGGGCGGAAGAAGGTGCGGATGCTGTCGTCGCCCGAGCCGGTAGTGACCACCAAGGACTCGACGTTGCTGAAGCGCACGCTGTTCGTGCTGTTGCCCGCCGCATTGTCGAAGCCGTTGTCCGCGAAGTTGACGATGCCGGTCGTGGCGGAGCCATAGTTGACCAGCAGACGGTCGAAATCTTCGCCACCGTCCACGACGTCGCGGCCGGTGTTGACGCTGACGACATCCAGGCCGCCCAGGCCGTTCAGAATGTCGTCGCCTGCGGTATCCAGCAAGAAATCGTTGCCGGCCGTTCCGTTAAATGTAGGCATGTCCCACTCCCAGTGAAAAGACGGCGAAAATCGCGTGTCTTTGCGACCGCATTCGGTCATTGGTGCAGGTTACGAGTCATAAAACCGGATAGTTTCAGAACGGCACAACAATTATTTTTAAACCGCTTCACTTTAATCTACATTATAGTGAAGCTTGCCGACCGGTTGCTTGCAACCGCATGTACGAATTTTTCTACGCTTCGGATGCAGCACTCCTCAACATAACGGAAACGTGAGACGCGATGGCCCTGAAGATCGGACGAATGGAACGCCCTGAAGCGGCCTTTGCGGCGGCGGTCATCTTCATGGCTGGCCGCAAGCCGTTCAGCGACCTGCCCTTCGGCCGCATGGTCCAGACCCTGTCCGCCGCCGTGCGGCGCGGTCACTATGTCGTGGCGTCGGAGAACGGGCGTGTCGTCGGCTTCACCTTCTGGGCTGTAACCTCGGCCGATGTCGCGCGGCGCTGGACAGAGGAAGGCTATGAGCCGACCTATGAGGAAGGCTCGGGCGGCGACACCGTGGTGCTGACCATGGGCGGGGGCGAGCACCCGACCGTGGCCTTGCAGGGCGTACGCCATATCGCAGGGCTCTACCCCGGCCACCCCTATCGCATGGTCCGCTTTGGACGCGCGAGCCCGACAAAGGTGGGGCGGTTTCCGGTTCGCAGGCCCCCCGCTACGACCTGACGCCGTTCACCATGGTCGTGAGCCGTCCGGTAATCACGGTGGCCTAGACTGACGGCTTCCTCGACCGGAGCCGCAGCATGCAGGCCTTCTCCATCGCGGCCTCGGGCGTCGCCGCCGCCACCGCCCGCTTCGACGCCAGCGCGCGCCGCACAGCCATGGCTCCGCTGGACAATCTGGCCGCCGAAAGCGTCGAACGCATCCAGGCCGAGATCGCGCTGAAGGCCAATGCCGCGGTGCTGAGGTCGGCCAGTCAGATGACCGGCACCCTGCTGGATATCCTGATCTAGGTCTCGGGCCGTTCGGCCTTGGGCGGCAGGGTGAACCAGGTCTGGAACCGCAGGGCGGCATTGCGGTCGCCGCGTACGGTGATGGCCCCCGCCTCCTCCATCGCCTCCAGCGGTACCTTGCCATAGACATAGCCGGCCATGGCCTCGGGGGTCGTTTCGAAGATCACGTCGGCGTCGTCGATCTCGGCCCGGCGTGGCGTCAGGGTGCCGTTCTCGACCCGCACCCGGAACGTCTCCTCGCCCAGAACGAAGCCCACCGTCACGGCCCGGTCGCCCGCCACATCGGCCTGGAACATCGTCCTGAACGACAGCATCAGCGAGGTCTTGGACAGGGGCAGGGTCGGGTCATGCCCCGGCGACCGCGCCGCCCAGTTGCCCAGAACGATCAGCAGCTGATCCGCCTCATAGCCCCACGGCGTGAGGCCATAGACCTGTACCGAGGCCGGCGGCGGCAGTTTGGATCGCACGACGATGCCGTGGCCCTCCAGCGTCTCCAGCCGCTGGGTCAGGACATTGGCGCTGATGCCCGGCAAGGCGGCGCGGATATCGCCGAACCGTCGTGGCCCGAACATCATCTCGCGCATGATCAGCAGCGACCATCGCTCCCCGACCAGCTCCAGCGCATGGGCGGTTCCGCAGGCGTCATCGTACCAGCGCTTCATCTCCGGATTCTTTTTGGTTAGTTTTTCTAACTTCATGGTTGACATATATAACCAGCTTCGGCTTGATGCACAACGTCAACGGCGTCGCACCGAACGTCGCAGAGGAAACCCACCGGCGCTTAAGCCGCGCCACCCCCCGAACGCGCTCAAGCAGCGAGGCTCCGCGAGCCGAGCGTTAGCGCCCAAAAGGAAAAGGCGAAGCCGATGCAACGCATGATTTTCATCAACCTGCCGGTCACCGACCTGGCAAAATCCGTGGCCTTCTACGAAGCGACCGGAGCGACCAGGAACCCGCAGTTCAGCGACGACACCGCCGCCTGCATGGTCATCTCCGAGACCATCTATGTGATGCTGCTGACCCATCCGAAGTTCGCCAGCTTCACCAGCCGACCCATCGGCGACCGGTCTAGCGTCCACGCCCTTCTGTGCCTGTCGTGCGACAGCAAGGACGCCGTCCTGGCCCTGCTGGATGCGGCCGTGAAGGCCGGCGGCACGCCCGATCCGACGCCGGAGCAGGATTACGGCTTCATGTACGGCCGCAGCTACGAAGATCCCGACGGTCACATCTGGGAGATCATGTGGATGGACCCGGCCGCCGCGTCGGGCGAGGCCCCCGCCGCCGCCTGACCGCAATCGCTGTCATCCCCGCGCAGACGGGGAGGTACCACGGAGGATCCGCCCATGAAACTGTACGGCACACCACCCACCCGCGCGACCCGACCGATCTGGCTGCTGAACGAACTGGAAATCGATTGCGAGATCATCCCGCTGGACATCCCGGCCGGGGAACATCAGGGCGAGGCGTTTCTGGCCATCAATCCCTTCGGCAAGGCACCGGCCCTGGTCGACGGCGACCTGGCCATGGCCGAGTCCGTCGCCATCATGATGTATCTGGCCGAGGCTCACGGCGGAGAGAGGTTCCTGCCGACCGGCCCCGCCGAGCGGGCCCTGATGCACCAGTGGAACCTGTTTCTCGTCACCGAGATCGAACAGCCGCTGTGGCGGATGGGCCTGCACACCGTCATCTATCCCGAGGCCGAGCGGATTGCGGCGGACGTCCCCCTCGCCCGTCGCGACTGCCTGCGCATGCTGGCCCCGCTTGAGACGCATCTCGAGGGACGCGACCACATGGTGGGATCGGGCCTGACCGTCGCGGACTTCAACGCCGCCTATACGCTGGACTGGGCCGATGAGGATGGGGGCCTGCTGGAGACCTTCCCCAACTGTCGCCGCTTCGTGGAGCGCATGTATGCGCGGCCCAAGGCTCCGCCCCGTATCGCCGAGGCCTTCGTCAGGCTGCATGCCGGCGAAGTCCCGCCCTGCTTTCGCGCAGACATCGCGCCCGAGCAGCGACTGCTGCCCTGCATCTGACCGATGCCCACCCCATAACCACCAGAGGACGAACGCATGACCACCGAACTCAGCATCACCCGCTTCATCGCCGCGCCGCCCGAGACGGTCTGGCAGGTCTATGTCGAGCGGGGCACCGAATGGTTCACGCCGCGGCCCTGGACGACACCTGAGGTGGATTTCGACCTTCGACCGGGTGGCCGAGCCAACATCACCATGGCCTCACCGGAGGGCGAGCGACACAACTATCAGGGTGTGTTTCTGGAGGTTGTGCCGAACCGGAAGCTGGTCTCGACCGGGGCCATGACCGAGGGCTGGGTGCCCCAGCCGGGCGATATGAACTTCGTCCGCATCGACACTTTCGAGCCCGAGGGCGAAGGCACCCGCTATACCGCCACCGCGCGCCACTGGGACGAGAAGGCCGCCGCCACACACCGCGACATGGGTTTCGAACAGGGCTGGGCCGCCGCCGCCGATCAACTGGCCGAACTGGCGGAGGCGGGCCAATGACCAGCAAGATCGCCCCCTGCATATGGTACGATCTGGGTCAGGCCCGAAAGGCCGCCGAATTCTACATGACCCTGGGCCTGCCCGACAGCCACATCGACGGCGTGCATGCCAGCCCGTCGGACAATCCGTCCAGCAAGGCGGGCGAGGAGCTGGTGGTCGAGTTCACCCTTGCCGGACAGTCGTTCGTCGGCCTGAACGGCGGACCCCAGTTTCCGCACACCGAGGCGGTATCCTTCATGATCCAGACCGAGGATCAGGCCGAGACCGACCGCCTGTGGGATGCCATCGTCGGCCATGGCGGGGCCGAGAGCGCCTGCGGCTGGTGCAAGGATCGCTGGGGCGTCAACTGGCAGATCGCGCCGCGCCGCCTGCTGGAATTCTACACCGACCCCAACCCCGCCCGTGCAAAGGCCGCTTTCGAGGCCATGATGACCATGCACAAGATCGACATCGCGGTCATCGAGGCCGCTGCTGACCAGGCGTCATAGGTTTCAGGTTCTAGGGGTCAGGTTCTAGGGATAGGCAAACGCGAGCCCGGCCGGAACCTAGAACCTAGAACCTAGAACCTAGAACCTAGAACCTAAGACCAACCCTCCGAAGGAGAACCAGAATGTCCTACGTC
This sequence comes from Brevundimonas vancanneytii, assembly GCA_943372125.1. GTDB lineage: Bacteria > Pseudomonadota > Alphaproteobacteria > Caulobacterales > Caulobacteraceae > Brevundimonas > Brevundimonas vancanneytii_D. The sequence continues at coordinate 1,078 of CALRXI020000015.1, read as the reverse complement.
ACGGGCTTCCTCACCCCCGTCAAAACCGAAGACAAGCAGCGCTATATCGACTCCGCTCGGAAATCCTGGCCGCTGTTCCAGAGATACGGCGCCCTGGAGCAGGTCGAATGCTGGGGCGAGGACATTCCGCCGGGCAAGGTCACGGGCTTCGACCTGGCCGTGAAGCTGGAGCCCGGCGAGGTCGTGGTCTTCGCCTGGCTGAAATGGCCTGATCGCGCCACTGCCGACGCCTGCTGGACCCAGATGGAGGCCGACCCCGCCTTCGCCGACATGGACATGCCCTTCGACGGCAAGCGCATGATGTGGGGCGGTTTCGCGCCTGTCTTCGAAAGCTGACGGCCGCGCGACCATGACCGCACCCGTCAAAGGCCCGGCGTCCTACTTTCCGTCCATCGAGAAAACCTATGGCCAGCCGATCGCCCATTGGCAGGCCATCGTGCGCGGCAACCTGCCGAACCGCCATATGGACCTGGTCGCGCTGCTGAAGGGCGAGCACGGCATGGGCCACGGCCATGCCAACGCCGTCGTGGCCCATGTCCTGGCTGAAGAGGCGAAGTCTCAGACCAAGACCTGACGTCCCATCTCGTCAGCGACAGAACCGTGTGTCGGTCGCCTCCAGATGGAGGTGGTCGGCATGCACGGCGTTGTAGTCGGGGCTCAGCGTCGTGCCGAAGATGCGGCAGGCGTCGTCACGGATACGGCGCAGGAACCGCGCCTCGGGCGTGTCGCCGTTCCAGTCGTTCAGGACGGTGATGCGCCGCCCGTCGCGCAGGCGCACGCCGGCGAAATCCAGGGCGGCGGCCTGGGAGTGGGCGCTGATCCGGGTGCTGCCCGCACCGTTGTTCACATTGCGACAGGCGTAGGCCCCCATGTGGTCGATCTGGACCACATCCGAGCCCAGGATCTCGCGCGCCGCCGGTTCCAGCGACTGTCGCCGCCAGATGCTGAGCGCGAGGGCCGTGCGGCAGGTCATCTGCACGTCGCCCGGCGACATTCGTGCGACCGTGCCCAGGTCCGCGCCCAGGACGCCGGCATCGGTCAGGCCGCATGTGGCGGAATTCGCGCGGTCTGGCACGGG